>JAQRMT010000099.1 GCA_028599035.1 Gammaproteobacteria bacterium | reverse complement strand
ATTTTGATAGTATTGACGATTTGCCACAAAACGCCAAAGTAGGCACTTGTTCAATGCGTCGTATTGTACAGCTTAAAGCCATCCGTCCTGATTTAGAAATTCTAGATTTGCGTGGCAATGTTAATACGCGTTTACAAAAATTGGATAACGGTGAATTTGACGGTATTATTTTGGCGTGTGCTGGACTTATTCGTCTAGGCTTTGAAGACAGAATTAAACAACAAATACCTGCCGAACAATCATTGCCAGCGGTGGGGCAAGGCGCAGTTGGTATTGAAATTCGTGAGAATGATGAGGAAATTCTAGATTTAATTAATCCCTTGGTTGACGCTGAAGCCACCCACAGAATAAGCGCCGAACGGGCAATGAATGCACGCTTAGAAGGGGGTTGCTCTGTTCCAATTGCAGGCTATTCAACCATTAATAATGGGAAAATTACACTCATAGGTTTGGTGGGTAATGTGGATTCTGGGGTGATTTTAAAGCATCAGATGTCTGATGATATTGATAATGCTGAAGCGCTAGGCACGCAGTTGGCGGATAAATTAATTGAAATGGGCGCACGAGATATTTTAAAATAAGCGATATTATTAAAAAAAAGAGGTAGCACCATGTTAGGATTTATCGAAAAAAGTTTTCTTAAAATTACGCAAATCATAGGCTTGTTGTTTGCAATTATTGCATTGGTTGTGGCTGTTTATGTGGGTTATAACAAAATCAACATTAAAGCCGATGACAAGGTTGATGTGCCTAAAATTAAACTTGCTGATTACCAAAAACTAATACGCACTCAGGAAACAAGGATTGCTAAAGACCTGAGTAATAATCAGCGTTTTAACCAAATATTCAATACACACATAGACAATATTGTTAACGCTTTAGGCAACCTGTCTGATAAAGTTATTGATAAAACTGACCTTAGGCAAAAAGTTAAGATTTCAACCAGGACTAAATTAAACCAATTCCCCCAATCATTACAATTGGCTTATGTTGAATCTTTGGAGAAATTAACCAGACAGATCGCAAATGTTGGTGGTGAAATCGATATGGATAATTTCATTAAATGGCATGATCAGGCTTTTTTCCAAAAAATGAAAGAAAAAGATAGACGCAATTTTTTACAAATTGGCTCACTACAAATAGAAAAATCAGCCTATTTTGCAATCTGGGAGGCACTGGCAATATTTATGATGTTGGTGATTATGCTGTCTGTATTGCGCATTGAGAAAAACACTAGAAAATAACTTTATCCAATCACTCTAGCACCATCAATATTTTTGGTGCGTTAGTATTGGTAGCATTTCTTAAATTGGGCGTGGCTTGAATAGTGCCAGAAATGGGGGCATAAATTTGGTATTTTGTCAGTTCAATTTCAGCAATTTTGACCTTAATATTATGCGCCTCTAGCTCGCGCTTGGCTTTGTCAAAAATCAATTGCACGATGTCTAAATCTCTATGTGAAGAGACTAAGCGGTCGTATAACTCTTGCGTTTGCTGAAGCTCTAGTTGCTTGTCGTCGAAATTTTGTTGGTAAGTTTTTTGCAGTGCCTTTAAATAATCCAGCTCTAATTTTGCCTGCGTGTTGTCAATTTGTACCAATAAATCTCCTTGCTTGACAGCAATCCCTGCGGGCTTAATCAGGGTAATCTCACCAGAGACCAGCGGATATATCTCCAGTGCCAGTGCATTTATGCTCATTAATGATAGTAAAAATATTAGTTTAATTTTCATTGTATTTCTCCTGTGAGTAAGGCAAGTTTTTCAAAAGTAATGACAAAGTCAAACTGGTTTTTTGCCAGTTTATATTCGGTATTGGTGAACTGAGTGAGTGCATCACCAAGGTCACTTTTCAATTCCATTTCGTAATTTGCTCTGGCGCGTTCAAGGTATAAATCGCGATAATCAAGTTCAGTGGTGAGCGATGTTTGAACTTGTTTTAGCTCGTTTAGCGTAAGCCAAAATGTGAGCACTTGTGAAGATAGATTTTGTTTGAATTGTTTGATTTCAAGCGCAACTTGTTTCATCTGAATTTTCAGTTTTGCAATAGTTTGCTGTTTGCTATTGTTTTCGCCGAGTGGCATGGTCAAGTTGATGCCAAAGCGTAAATTGCCATTTTTATCGCGCTGATAGGCTTGTTCTCCTACTCTAACATTGCCTTTAATGACTACACCGTAATCGCTTTTATGGCGACTAATCTGGCGTTTTAGTGAGGATAAATCTTGGTGCATAATTTGTAGTTCGGCGTTGTTTTTAAAGGCGCTCTCTCTTAGCTTGTCAAGTGAGGCGAGCACTTTAGAAAAATAATGCTTTAACTTGGGATTAACCAAATCATCGGGACGATCTTCGTATTTAATACCTAAAATATTTGCTAATTCTGCACGCTTGAGGATTTGTTGTGCCTCAATCCTTATGCGCTTGCTCACATCTAGTTGAGTGATGGCTTGCTTGCCAAGTAACTCCACCTCTGACGCTTTATTAATATCAAAATCATCTTGCACATCATTTGCCCGAATGGCAGAGATTGCTAAGCGTTCAAGCATAGTTTCAAGCTGCATATCCACCAAAATCACCTCAAAAAAATGACGCATAATATCAATATTTTTTTCTTTTTGTAGGTGAGCTAAGGCTTGTTTGGCATTGGCAATTGTTTGCCGAGCTGTGCCAATATCTATATCAGAGTTTTGCTCAAATAGCGTTTTTTCAAGGCGAATAAAAGCGTAGGAATTATCAACATCATCAGAAAATTCTTCTCTTTGTGCTAATTGCAAATCTAAATTGGCTTGAAAATCAAAACTGGATTGCGCACTTTGCAAGTCAATCAAACCTTCATTAATGGTTAATTGTTGTTTTTGCACCTCAAGACTTTGATTTTCCCCAATTTTAAGCGCTTGTTCTAAGCTTAGTGGATTGGGGATTTCAGCGACTGCAGTAAGCGATGAGAGTGCAACAAACCCAAAGGCTACCAAACTGTTTAGGCGGTGGTTAGGTGTTAGTAAAATCACCGATGTTTGCGTTTATAGCGTATAAATTTTTCGTCTTTGTAAGCTTTTTCAACGAAATAATTTGCTAACAGTAAAAAGTCTTTTTCATTAGCAAAGCCCGTGCGGCGTACCATTCGTTTGCCAGTTAGGTCAAAAAAAGCGAGCACAGGCGTGGCACCGACTAGATTATGGCGTTGAGCAAAGATTTTCTCCAAAGTATCGTTGCCGTTAAAATCTGTTAAACTCACGCTGGACTCTACATCCACCTCAAAGTTTAAAAAATGCTGTTTAAAATAATCAATCACAGGCTTTTGGCTCAGAACATTGCGGCGCATTTTTTGGCAAAATGGGCATTCTTCCATGTGAAAAAAGATAAAAATCCCCTCTTTTTTCGCATCAATAGCATCTTCTAGATTTTCAGAATAATCGTTAAAGTGCTGATCAAACAGTGTGTTATTCTCCGCTGCATAGGCGGAATGAGAAAAAACGAGTATCAACAATAAGTATAAAATTTTTTTCATTAGCGTTCCTCAAGTTACAAGGTAATGATAACATTTATTTCAAGTGGTCTTTATATAAATATAAACAACCATCAATTATTATTTTCCAAGGCCAATAAAAACTGTTTT
>JAQRMT010000098.1 GCA_028599035.1 Gammaproteobacteria bacterium | reverse complement strand
CCAATGGTTTTTACCTCAATAACGAGGCATTTTTTGCCATATTCTGCTGCCCGTTCTACTGCCGATAGCCCGCCACTGCCCGCACCAATGGCAATCATGTCATAATCTGTATTCATTGTTATCCCTTTCAGAAGAGCGTCAGCGCCCTTTGTTATTTTTTAGTGGGCAATGGGTTTTTTAGTAAATAAATAATCTTTTAATTCTTTATCAAAGGCATTGTCTTTTCGCCTAATCCACTCTAGCACCATTGCCGCATGTTCTTTTTCTTCATCACGATTGTGCGCCAAAATTGCTGATAATTCGTCATCTTGGCACGCATCAATGCGCTGATTATACCAATCAATTGCCTCCAATTCTTCCATCAAAGAAACAATTGCCTTGTGCATATCTTTGGTTGCTTGCGTTAGATTTTCTTCTGCTTCGTGATAGCCTTCGTTTGCCATAACTTTCTCCTTATAAATTTTTCATTATAGTTTTAATACGACTTGCATAATCACTATCCGCCTTATTAAACTGCTCAAGCATTTTTTGTTGCACTTCCGCTGTTGCCTGTGATAACCCTTGTGCAATTGTGGTGGTTAGTTGTGATTTTTGCGACTCATTCATTAAGCGAAATAAATCCCCTGCTTGCTGATAGTAATCTTCTGCCGTTACCGTATCAAAACGATTTATCCAAGCATTTTCCTCTACTGGCATTGCTGGTTCTGCGACCGTTGGTGTTGGTGCTGGCGCACCATCGTTGATTTGACTGTTTGGATAAAAATTGACATCTTTTGTCTGAATTTGATCACCGCCAACAGGACACATACCCGCCATTTTGCCATCTCGTTGATAATGATTAACTGGACATTTTGCCGCATTCACTGGCAATTGATTGGCATTAGCACCAACACGGTAACGATGTGCATCAGGATAAGCCAGCAGTCTTGTTTGTAGCATTTTGTCAGGTGAGGTGCCAATTCCAGGTACTAAATTACCAGGAGAAAAACAGGCTTGCTCGGTTTCAGCAAAGTAATTTTCAACATTACGATTTAACTCTAATTGCCCAACTTCTATCAATGGAAAATCACTATGTGGCCAGATTTTGGTTAAATCAAAAGGATTGATGTGATAAGTTTTTGCTTCTGCTTCACTCATCATTTGCACCTTTGCCGTCCAACTCGGAAAGTCGCCCTTATCAATCGCATTAATTAAACTTTGTTGTGCGCCAAAGGGGCATGCCTTTTCCGCTTCAATATTGGTTAGATTTTTAATACCTTGATTGGTTTTAAAATGCCATTTAAACCAAACCCGCTCACCCTTGTCATTCCAAAAACTAAAAGTATGAGAGCTAAAACCATGCATATTTTGATAGCTCGCAGGGATGCCTCTGTCCGACATTAGGATGGTTATTTGGTGTAGCGATTGTGGATGGTTTGCCCAAAATTCATACATTGCTGCTGGATCTGGCATATTGGTGCGTGGATTTTTCTTTTGCGAGTGAATAAAGTCAGGAAAGTTAATCCCATCTCTTAAAAAGAACACTGGCGTGTTGTTGCCCACCATGTCATAAATACCTTCGTTGGTGTAAAATTTTAAGGCAAATCCTCTAGGGTCTCTGGCATAATCACTAGAATCCTGCCCACCACCCACGGTAGAAAATCGTGCAAACACTTCTGTTTTTTGCCCAACTTCTTGCAAAAAATGAGCAATTGTCTTATCTTTTAAGGATTTTGTAGTCGTGAATGTGCCATAACTTCCCGTGCCTCTAGCATGAACCACTCGCTCTGGAATCCGTTCACGATTGAAATGTGCTAATTTTTCAAAAACATAATGGTTGTCAAAGGTTAAAGCCCCTCTTTCGCCTACAGTAATGCTGTTATTGTCATCAGCAACAGGAGATCCTGTTGCATTGGTTAAAGTTTTATTATCCATAATTCCCCCTGCTTTTATTTAAAATAATCTTCTAATTCGTCAGCACCACCAACATACTTACCGCCGACAAACACCTGTGGCGTGCTACTTTTGCCACTTACTGCCCTTAATGAGCGAGAAGTAATGCCTTTGCCTAATTCCACCACTTCAACATAAATATTGTTTTCTGCCAGTAAATCTAAAGCTCTTTGACAATGTGGGCACCCTTTACGACTAAACATTGTTGCAGATTTTGGCACAATAGCGTCGGTATTAATGTAATTGAGCATAGTATCGGCATCTGATACTTCAAATGGGTCGCCATCCACTTCTGGCTCGATAAACATTTTTTCAATCACACCGTTCTTAACCAACATTGAATAACGCCACGAGCGGTTGCCAAATCCTAAATCATTTTTACTTACCAACATCCCCATGCTATTGGTAAATTCGCCATTGCCATCAGGCAACATAGTGATATTTTCTGCTTCTTGGTCTTTTTTCCATTCGTTCATTACAAAAGTATCATTCACGGAAATGCAAACAATCTCATCCACACCATTGTCTTTAAAAACAGGGGCAAGTTCATTAAAACGAGGTAAATGAGAGGACGAGCAAGTGGGCGTATAAGCGCCTGGTAGGGCGAATACAATCACGGTTTTGTGGTTAAAAATATCATTCGTGCTTACCGCTTGCCATTGATGATTGTTTTGGGTTTTAAAAGTCATTGATGGGATGTTTTTCCCAGTTTTGTTTGTTAGCATTGGCTGCTCCTTGGTTGAAAAATTATCATCTTACGCAAGTTTAATTATTAAGTAAAACGAATAATATTGGTTATAATAATCGTAAAAAACGATTATGACAACACCCTCTATTAAAAACCTAAACTATTTGTTAGCATTGAGGCAACATTTGCATTTTTCCAAAGCAGCAAAGGCGTGCTTTGTTAGCCAATCAACGCTAAGCGCTGGAATTAACAAGCTAGAGCAAGATTTGAATATTAAGCTAGTTGAGAGAACGAATAAGTCTGTTGTATTTACTCCATTGGGCGAGAAGGTTGTTAAATACGGCGAAAAAGTTATATTCTCGATGCAAGATTTAGTTGCTGTCACTAATTTAGATTTTTTTGAATCCACCATTACGGTTGGTGTTATTCCCACTATTTCAGCCTATTTGTTGCCTAAATTTGTCGCTAAAATAAAACAAAAACACCCCAAACTTAAACTCATTATTATTGAAGACACCAGTCAGAATCTTTTGTTAAAAGTTGAGCAATTAAAACTAGATTTTGCCATTTTCGCCTTTCCATTTGAAGAAAAAACCAATATTATCCAAACCCCTATCTTTAAAGACGATTTGGTTTTGGTCAAGCATAAAAACACGCAAAACAATGATTTATTGTTGTTAGAACAAGGGCACTGCTTGCGAAGTCATATTTTAGATAATAGCCGCATTGACAAAACCAAAGTATCACAATACGCTTGCACCAGCCTAGAAACCCTAGTAACCATGATTGACATGGAAATTGGCGTAAGTTTCCTGCCAAAAATCGCCATTAACAGCGGGATTTTAGACAAATATCCAATGCTAATCATTGACAAAAACCAAGCAAACCTATCTCGTCACATTGGCATTATTCATCGTAAAAACAACCCTAATCAGGACAATATTTTGGCGTTAAGCTTGCTTATACACAATCAAATCTTATAAATAAGACATTTG
>JAQRMT010000097.1 GCA_028599035.1 Gammaproteobacteria bacterium | reverse complement strand
AGGTGCGCAAAAAATTTGGGCAGGTGCGCAAAACGGTTAGGAAGGTGTGCAAAAAATTTGGGCAGGTGCACAAAATGGTTAAGCAGGTGCGCAAAAACCACAACAAGTGTTTTAAGGGGTGTAAAAAAACCACGGATTAGGTGGTTTAGGGTGTCAATGAGGTGGGTGAGGGTCGTTTGTTTTAAGCCAGCGTTAGGTATTGCAAATTGCTGTGCTGTGCTGGGATACCTCAGGGACACTAATAACTATTGTTGCCTTACTCTTCCTTAATAATATTTATGTTAGGAAGATAGTCAACAAAAAAGCCTTAATATGGCCAAAAAAAACGCCAATGTAATAGTTCGTTTTCTTCAAAAATAAAGAGAGAAATCAATACATTGCCCCTAACCTTTCAGTATTTCTGTCTTTACTAGCGTATTAACAGCTTGTTAGTTTTTTTTGGGTGTTTTCAACATACACCCAAGCAGGTGTGCCTGATGCCATTTGCCCTAATACTCGTTGATATTCGTCTACTTCGTATTTGTCGGATTGTGTGAGCTCTTCGGGGGTGATTTTGAATACTTTGCCTGTTATGTGTTCGGATGGGCTGGGAATTGCGATGGGATGGTGGGTTTCGCCGCTGAGTGCTACCACGCCTTGGTCTTGGATTTCGATCATGGCTAGTTTGTAGTTGAGTAATTGGTCTTCATAGCCTGCCAATTTGCGTCCAAAAGTTTCTAGTTGTACGACGGAGGTTTGTAGGGTGCCGTAGGAAAATAGCAGGATGGTTGCGTTTGTCACTGCTTTACTCCAACACTTAAAATAACAAGTTTGTCTATATCGATTAGACGCTTGAAGGCATTCTGCACATTTTGTGCGCTGATGTCTTTAATTTTATGGATAAAACTGCTTAAATAATCCAAAGGTAGATTGTAAAAACCAATAAGTGAAAGATAAGTTAGAATGTTGGCGTTGCTGGCTGTTTGCAAGGCAAAACCGCCGATAATATTGTCTTTACCATCTTGTAATCTTTGTGCGTTGATTGGTGTGTTGATAAAATTATCTAGCGTTGCAATGGCAATGGCCTTGGCTTTATTGGCTTGGGCATTTTTGGTTTGCAAACGCATCATAAATAAACCGTTTGATTGCATTTGACTAAAATAACTATACGCCGAATAAGCCAGGCCTTTTTTCTCACGAATTTCATTGCTTAAACGCGAAGTCAGTCCGCTACCGCCAAAAATATGATTGCCCAGATATAAGGGGTAATAATCGGGATGAGTGCGGTTAATGCCTGTTTGACCGATCAGCAGGTGGGTTTGTTTTGAGGGGAAATTAATGTGAATATTTTGGGCTGCATTAAGTGGCGTAACCGTTGAGTTAGGCTTGGCTTTTTTACCCACATTTAAGCCGTGAGAAATTTGGCGTGCAATCTGTTTGGCTTTAACCCTGCTAACATCGCCCACTAAGGCAATGGTGAGGTTTTTAGCAACGAAAAACTGCTGATAATGTCGCTTTAAATCCTCTGTGGTGATATTTTCAATCGTTGTTTGTGTGCCAATTTTGCTATGAGCATAAGGGTGCTTGCCAAATACTGACTTAGAAAAAGCCTTTGACGCTACGCTGGCTGGAGATTGTTCGCTGGCTTTGATTGATTGCAAGGTTTGGCGTTTTTCACGGGTTAAGTATTTTTGTTGGAAGCTTGGTTGAGTAACCACTTCGGTAAAAATATTGAGGGATTTCTTTAAAACCTCATCTCTTGACAATGTGCGCAATGATAAGATTGACATATCCTTTAACGAACTGCTGGAGAACTGTGCGCCTATTGATTCAAAGGTGTTAATAATTTGCTCTTCATTGTGGGTTTGGGTGGCTGTGCCGAGCAAACTACTGGTTAAAGAAGCTAAACCGTGTTGCTCGCCATCTCTGCTACTGGCGGCATCAAAATTTAAGGCAATGTCTAGCATTGGCAAGTCTTGGGTTTGCACAAATAAAACCTTTGCGCCTTCAGGTGTTGTCCAATGCTGAATGTCAATCGTAGCGTATGCGTTAGTTATTAATGATAAAAATAAGATGAGTGTTTTCATTTAATACCTTGGGGGATGAGCTCTACCGAATTTGCTTGAGAGAAATTCAAATATTGTTTAGCCACTTGCGCCACATCATTGGCACTAACGGCGTTCATTTTGCCCACATAAGAAAATAGGGTTTCAACATTTAAACCAATGGTAGAAAGCATACCCAAATAATAAGACTGGGTAGATATGCGGTCTTGCTCAAACACAAATTCGGCTTCAAGCTGGGTTTTAATACGGGCTAATTCGGCTTTAATCAGATTGGGGTTTTTAATCAACTCGGTAATTTTGCTTTTAATTGCTGACAAAACTGCCTCATTGCTCACGCCTTTAGCAGGGATAAAACTCAGGGTAAATAAGGTGTTGTATTTATCGTATAACCGATACCCTGCGCCAATACTTGAGGCGATTTGTTGCTCTCTAATTAGGGCTTTAGACAGCCCGTTATCTAACACATAAGCCAGCATATCTAGGGCGTAAGTAGTGCGTTCGTTGTTTGTGGTTTTTAGGCTCGGCACAGGAAAGGATAAGATGTAAAAAGGCAATCGTGCTTTGAGTTTTAACACACGCTTGTTGCCAGTTTGGGCAATGGTAGGATTATCAGCATTGGTTATATTTGGATTAATTTTATAGCCACCAAAATATTGCTGAGCCAGTGCAATTACCTCGGCAGGCTCCACATCGCCCACCACCACTAATGAGGCGTTATTAGGTGCGTAATATCTTTCATACCAAGTGCGTAAATCATGCAAGCGATAAGACTCTATATCGGCTTGAAAACCAATAACTGGTGCATGATAAGCACCATTTTTATCAAAAGAAATCAGCTTTAAATGTTCATACACTTGGGCATTCGGGTTGTCTTCTATGCGCAATCGGCGTTCCTCAATCACCACTTGTCTTTCTTTTTCAAATTCATCGTTAGACAATTGCAAATGGCGCATTCTATCTGCCTCCATTTTGATAGCAAGTGCCAATTTTGACTTGTGCATCTTTTGATAATAAGCGGTGTAATCTTTAGAGGTAAAGGCATTATCATCACCGCCATTACGGGCAATAATTTTTGAAAACTCGCCAACCTTGTAATCCCGTGTACCCTTAAACATCATGTGTTCAAGCATATGTGAGATGCCGGTATTGGGGCGAGATTCATCGCTAGCACCAACTCGATACCAAAGTTGAGAAATAAACACAGGCGCACGCTTATCGGTTTTGATGATAATTTTCAGCCCATTGTCTAAGGTCGCTTGGGTGATATTGTGTTTTTCGAGTTCATTTGCATAAGCAAAAGCACTAAAAAAGAAAGTAAAGAATAGTAAAATCAAATTTTTCATTGTCAATATTATAAATGTTTGATTTTCTCAAAAAAAATAAATCTGATTTAATACAGAAACCAACTTCTTTAAAACAACGCTTGACCAAATCTAGGCAAAAACTGGGCGCTGGCTTGTCGTCATTACTGTTGGGTAAAAAAACCATTGATGAGGACTTGTTAGAGGAGTTGGAAATGCTGCTCATCGCCGCAGATATTGGTATCAATACCACCGATAAAATCTTAGAATCTGTGCGTAAAAACGCCTCTC
>JAQRMT010000096.1 GCA_028599035.1 Gammaproteobacteria bacterium | reverse complement strand
CAAATCAAAATTATAACGCTGATTATTTTCATCGTGAAAATCAAAATTAATATTATTGTGTTGTTCTCCAACATCACCTAACTTTAGTTGCTTTTTAATATCAAATCCCTTGCCAGTAATATCTAATTGGAAGGGTGCTACCATTGCCATTGTTGATGTCGAGATGGCGAATAGCAGTAATATAAGTGCCTTTATAGTGCTTTGGTTTATTTTGTTCATAATTTCCTTTGTTAAAAATAATAAAATAGTCGTTTTTTCGCATTTTTCAAAACAATAAAAGCAAACTATCGTTTTGAAAATAATATAATCACAACTAAAATGAGAGGGTAAAAACACCTTAATTGTGATTATAAAAATTCCCTAAGAAGAAGTTAAGCTGCCGCCAACTAACTTATCACACAGACCTGATGGCAACGCAACAAAAGCATCAGTTTGTCCATCCGTATTTGAAGAACCTGCGCAGGACGAAGTCTTAGTTGCACAGTCATTTTGCCCTGCTTTGACCACGCCATAACATTTTTCTTTGCTGCTAGCACTCGCTTCCATGGCAACAAAATTCGATCCTAAAACAACGATAGTAGCAAGACTTGCTTTTAATGTTTGATTCATTTTCTTTTCCTTTTATAGTTGATAAAATACAGCAGACATTAGTCTCTGCAACTTAATTTACGAACTATATTTATAAATAGTTGCAACAATTTTATAAAAATTTCGTAAAATCAATCTATGGACAAAAATCTTGCTTATTATTTTACACAGCCGCTTAGTGATAAAAATTTTCATAGTATTTATCAATTATCTGCCACGCAACTTTACGGGGTGATTTTGCGTATCTTAAGACAAGAGCAATTAGCTCAAGATTGTTTGCAAGAGGTATTCGTGAAAATTTATCATAATTTTGAACGCTATGATTCGGCAAAAGCCAAACCGCTGACTTGGATGGTAACCATTGCACGCAACTATGCAATTGACTTTTATCGTAAAAAACAACTACTGATTACTGATGACTTTGATTTAAGTGTTATTGACGATGGGCAAATCAAACTATTAGAAAGACTAGAACAATCTGAGGACAAAAAACGCATTATTGATTGTTTAAAAACGCTAGATGCCAATGTTAGAGATGCGGTGTTTATGCAATATTTTCATGGCAAAACCTATGTGCAAATCGCCAAAGCTTTTGATAAATCAGAAAACACTATCAAAAGTTGGGTGGCACGCGCCTTGCCCAAACTTAAAACTTGTTTAGAGGTCTTATGAATCATAAAGAATTGGCGCTGTTAAATACCATTGCCCCTTTAGATAAAAAAGTAAAAAACCAAGTTTGGCGCAATATTGCTGGCAAACTTGAATTAGGATTGGTGGAGAAAAGCAAAAAAATACTCAAACTTTGGCACACCTTGCTTTTACTAATTCCAGTGGTGATTTTCACCTCATTCGCACCAAACGCCGGCACCATAATTCTTTCCAACGATACTGGCTGGGAAGCGATTTTAAAAGATCATCAATTATCTATCAAAGCAGTTAGTCCAATGATAGTCGGAAAAAACGAAGTTTGCGTGTTGTGGATTAAAAAAAACAATCAAATTTTCAAGATTACTGAACTGCCTGATGGCGGCGTAAAAATTATCACTTTAGGCAAAACCATGCTTGCCAATTTTAAGCAAGCCATGGTGATAATCTCGATTGAAAACAAAGCGCATATAACAATGCCGAAAAAAATGGAATACACAAAATACTTATGAAACCCCTTAAAGCCCTCATTTTTCTTTTCCCCGCACTACTTATGGCACACCCAAACCAAGATTTACAAACCGCTTATCAGCAAAAAGGCACAGACTACCAGCCACGCACCAGACACTTTGAGGGCGACAAAGCCAAATTTACCAACCATTTGATTTTAGCCAATTCGCCCTATTTGCTACAACACGCCCACAATCCTGTTAATTGGTATGGGTTCAATGACGAGGCTTTTCAGCTGGCAAAACAACAAAACAAACTAATATTTCTATCCATTGGCTATGCCACTTGCCATTGGTGTCATGTGATGGAGGAGGAAAGCTTCGAAGATTTAGAAGTTGCCAAGGTGCTGAATGAACACTTTATTGCCATTAAGGTGGACAGAGAAGTGCTGCCTGATGTTGACAGTCATTTTATGGACATTGCCCGGCTGCTCACAGGTAGTGGTGGCTGGCCGCTGAATGTGGTGCTAACGCCAACAGGTGAGGGCTTTTTTGCAGGCACTTATTTCCCTAAAAACACACTCATTGCTAATCTAAACCAACTACAAAATGTTTGGCAACACGAACGCAGCTTAATCGAAAAAACTGCCAAAAGCGTTAAAAATGCATTACAAAAAGAAACCGCCTCAGCCACAAAACTACCTAAAAATCTACAAACTTTAGCCGTACAAAACTTACTCAAAAGTTTTGATGAGTTTGACGGCGGCTTTTATGATGCACCCAAATTCCCCCACGAAGCACAATTACTAATGCTCATTGACGAACAAATGCACCATCCCAGCGATGACAAATTAAACGCCATCACCACCACACTCAATGCCATGGCAAGCGGCGGGATTTATGACGCTGTCGGCGGCGGATTTCATCGCTATGCCACGGACAACGCTTGGCTATTCCCACACTTTGAAAAAATGCTCTACAACCAAGCACAACTCGCCATGGTTTACACCAAAGCCTACCAACTCACCCGCAAACCCCTTTACAAACGCATTGCTACACAAACGCTAGATTACACCATTCGTGAGATGCAAAATGGTGGATTTTATAGTGCCACCGATGCCGACAGCAATGGTGAAGAAGGGTTATTTTTTATTTGGGACACACAAGAATTAAAAACAGTTCTAGGCACTGACTTCGCACAATTCCAGCACTATTTTGACCTCTCAGACACCACCGAGTTTGAACAACATCACATCATTCACTTCAAACAAATTGATAAAATTCAAGCACCTGATTTTATTAAAATTGATGCCTTATTAGCCAAACTCTACCAAGCACGGCAAAAACGCGACAAACCCTTACTCGATAACAAAATCTTGCTCTCGTGGAATGCACTACTACTAAAAGCATTCGTTACTGCCAGCGAATTTGACGACAAATATTTAATCAAAGCACAAAATTTAGCCGATTTCTTGCTAGACAATTTCTATCAAAACACCCTAAAACGCGTACAAATTGACAACAAAACTTCACAACCTGCAATTTTTGAAGACTATGCCTATCTCGCCGATGCTCTGATTGATTTATACGATGCCACTGAAAATGACAAATATCTAATCAAAGCACAAAAATTAACCGACCAAGCTATTCACAACTTTTGGGATAAGCAAAATTTCGGCTTCAAAATCAGCAATAACAAGCGCATTAACAACACTAAAGAAATTGCTGATGGCGCAATCTTTAACGCCAATGGCATCGCTTATGGCGCACTCAACAAATTGTCCAAACGCACCCAAGACACAAAATACCAACAACTCGCCCAGCAATTATTATCAAGTTTTAGCACGCAAATTAGCAACCATCCTAGCGCTTACGCCAGCATTGTCAAAAATCACAACGACAAACAACAAGGCATTCTAGCAAACACCGTCTATGTCTATGATGGCAGAATTAAAATTCAATCCCGCCACAATAAAATCACCCTTAATATTGCCAAAGGCTGGCACATCAACGCCGACAAAGTCCTACAAAAAAA
>JAQRMT010000095.1 GCA_028599035.1 Gammaproteobacteria bacterium | reverse complement strand
CTACTAGCAAGCTAGTATCGTTTCCGTTCGACTTGCATGTGTTAAGCATACCGCCAGCGTTCAATCTGAGCCAGGATCAAACTCTTCAGTTCAATTCTAACTATTTAGAACATTGGCAACACTTATAAATAAGTGCGCTTTGCGTTCAATTTTTTTAAAAGCTTATTTGCTTTAGTTTTTTAGGAGCGCCTATATAATAAAATATATTTGCTCCGTGTGCACTTGCACAATTTAATGCACGAGTGCCCACACAAGTTGTTTGATAGATTTTTAAAGAGCAACTAAATTGAAAAAATTAATGTTTCAACTCAGTGAAAGGTGGCAATTATACAAGTAAAAAATCTTGCGTCAAGCACTATTTTACTTTTTTATGAAATTAATTACTAAAATTAAGATCTGGGCTGTAATTTTCCCTCTGCAACAATGCGATTAAGCCATTCGTCGGTCTCGTCAATATCAACAATATTGCCGCTGACATCAAGCATTTCTAGGTCGTTATCGTTCCAACCCTTGATGCCCATTTTTAATGAACGCACATTTTTAAAGCCCATTTGCTGCATGGTAAGGGCTGCAAGTGCGCTACGGTTGCCTGAGCGACAAACCACCACGATATTTTGATTTCTCGCTTGTGCTAACTCAGGCACAGTGTCGTCGTAATTCCACACGCAAGCGCCTTCGAGTATGCCTCTTGGAATATGAATAGAGCCTTGAATATACATTCTATCAAACTCATCTTGTTCTCTAATATCCAATAAGATTAAATTGGAGTTTCGCTCAATTTCCTCTTCCAAATCCCACGGCATTACTTCATCCACGGTTTTGAGTGCTTGTGCTACGAGTTTTTGGTAATCGTCCATTTTATTTACAATAGCCTTTTTTCGTTACCATGACTGCCACTTCGACCCTTGAAGAAAGGGACAGTTTTTTTAAAATAGATTTCACATGTAATTTAACCGTGCCATCGGAAATGCCCAATTCCCTGGCAATAACCTTATTACTGTGTCCGCTTGACACTTGGCAGGCAACTTCTTTTTCCCGACTGGTTAAAGAATTAAACGAAGGCTCGTTGTCGGTTAGTTCGTCTCGCAGGGCTTTTGCTAATACATGAGTCATGTCTTGTGCCACAATAATAGAGCCTGTTTTTACTTCATTCAACGCATCAACTAATTCATCGGGATCCATATCTTTTAACAAATAACCTTGTGCACCGTGCCTTAAACAATCACGCAAATCATGCTCCTCAGTGCTGGTAGTCAGCATCACAATTGGGGTTTGTTCGTTACTTTCTTTGAGTGCTTTTAACACCTCAAGGCCAGACATATCGGGCATACGCAAATCGAGTAATATGATATCAAGCAATAAGCCTGGTATTTCTGCCAAGCCTTGTTCAGGCGAGGCCGCCGCTTTGGCGCTGATTTTTCTAGATTCTAATAAGGAAACAAGCCCGTTACGAAATAAGGCATGGTCGTCAATAATATAAACCTTCATATATTCTCTCCAAAAGTGACTATCACTCTCGTGCCTTCATCGGCTTCAGATTCAATTTCAATATGGGCACCAATTCTAATCGCTCGTTCTTTCATAATATTCATGCCAATATTATTCCCCATTATTTCAGCATCAAGCTGGTCTTTTTTGAAACCAATACCATCGTCCTCAATCAACAATTGGCAATGTGGCTCAGCAGAGAATAAAATTCGCACATTGCGTGCCTTAGCGTGTTTACGAATATTAGACAAGGCTTCTTGGGTAATACGCATAATTTGCATTTCTGTTTCTGGCGTAAGGTCAAATTTGCCCTCCACTTGTAAATAAGTCTCAATACCTTCTTCTGTTTTAAAACGATTGACTAAATTCTCTAACGATGCCTCAATGCCACTAGGGTCTAACGGCACACGGAAATTACACATTAACGCCCTAAGCTCTTGGTTGGCTTGCGTAATATTTGACTGCAAACTGGCAACTTTTTCACTGGCATCTTTTTTATCACCTTGCTTTAACATATCATCTAAAACCGTTACTTGCAGTTTTAAACTATAAATAGTTTGCGCTAAAGAGTCGTGGATTTCTTGCGATAAAAACAGCCCTTCTTGCGACAACTCTATGCGCTTAGTTTCTTCATCAAGTCTGGCCTTATCAAGTGCAATGGCAATATTTTTGGCCATTGATTCGAGCAATGCCCGTTCGTCAAAAGCAAGCGATGGCTCGCTGTCAAAGAATAAATTAAATATGCCTAGGGTTTTTCCATGGTATTTCAATGGCACAAAAATCGTACCGACATTCGCCTTAGTTGCAGATTTTTCACCCACACATTGGTGGCAAGTATGCACGCTAAACTGAACAAAAGTATCTTGCGCTGTTGCCACTTTGCCACAAAAACAATCACTACTAGGCACATCGACCACTTGCCCTTTATCGTCAATCACCCCGTATTGTGCGACCAAGTGTAGCGCCCCATCACTGGTTAAACGCCGTGCCACACCAGAGGAGGCAGAGGTCATTTGCACAAATACATCTAAAAAATACTCAAACAATTCTGTGCTAGAATGCATTGAATTGAGCTTTGATGAAACGCTATAAAGCGTTTCTAATGAGGCGGTCTTTTTGCTCAAACGCTGAACTTGCTTTTGCAAAATATCCTCCATATCGTCATACAGATACTGGTTTTCGTCAATAAGATGATTGATGGCTGTGGCAACGGGTTGAAAAGTGGTTTTTTCCTTATCACCCAGGCGTGCACTTTGGTCAATGCTATATTCATTTACCCATTGTTGTATATCACTAAATGGCAATAAAAAATCCTTACGAATGGATAAATATAAACCCAAATACACCAACAATATCAACAACATAAACGCAATATCCGCTATGTTAGGCGATTGATAAACCAAGTCCAACTCACGCCACAACAACGGCGATAAAACAACCATGATTAAAAAGTAAAGATAAAATTTAGTTTTAATTTTCATAATTCATCAAAGTGGTGAAGGCCTTGCCTTCCTCATTTACCAATGCAAAAAGAAGAAAAAATCTCACCTAACAAATCATCAGAAGAGAACTCGCCGGTGATATTGCCTAAATCTTGAGCGGCATAGTATAAATCTTGGGCTAGCAACTCACTGGCGTTGTTGTTAAGTTGTACCAAAGCGTTACGCACGGATGCCAGCGCAGACTCTAAGGCGATAATATGGCGCTTGCGTGCCAACAAAACACCCTCACCAGTATGGCTTAAACCAGCAATCTCTGAGAGTTTTTGTTTTAACAAATCAACACCTTTTGACTGTTTGGCACAGATTGACAACTGAGTATAACGCCCAACATCCTCCACACCCACCACATCATCAGTTAAATCTACCTTATTTTTAATCAATAATATCGGCTTGCCATCAACGCCATTCGGAAAAATTGACAAATCTGGCATTTTATCTTGCGCATCAAACACCAACAGCACCACATCAGCACGCTCAATCTCACCATGCGCTCTTTTAATACCCTCTTGCTCTACCTTGTCCTCGCTGGCGCACAACCCCGCCGTGTCAATAATGTTGAGTGGCATACCTTTAATATGTATGGTTTCCTTCAATACATCACGAGTAGTGCCTGCAATATCAGTTACAATCGCACTCGGCACTTGCGTTAATGCGTTTAACAAAGAGGATTTACCCGCATTCGGTTTGCCTGCAATCGCAACATTTAACCCCTCTCTTAAAATCACACCCTGTTCAGCAGCGCTTAAAATATCTTGAATATCGCTTTCAATTTGTTCAATCTTTTTCTTCACTTCGCCTGAGGCTAAAAAATCAATTTCTTCATCAGAAAAATCAATCGTCGCTTCCACAAACACCCTTAACTCAATCAATGCCTGAGTTAAATCGTTTACTTGATTAGAAAACTCGCCCGATAAAGACCTAAGCGCACAGCGGGCTGATTGCTGAGAACTGGCATCAATAATATCTGCCACTGCCTCCGCCTGCACCAAATCCATCTTGCCATTCAGAAAAGCCCGCTTAGAAAACTCCCCCGGC
>JAQRMT010000094.1 GCA_028599035.1 Gammaproteobacteria bacterium | reverse complement strand
TAGCTTGGTCGTATCTTATCCGATACCTGCAGATTTTGGTATTAATGGTTTTTATTTCCGATATGAAAAACACTATATTTATTGGAAATATTTAAAGAGTGGCAATATTGGTATTGTTACTGTATTACATGAACGCATGCACCAAATCAAGCAATTTGAATAATTAAGTATTGGCGCCCCCTTAATAGAAAATGCCTTGATAAATATAGGCAACGGAAAATGGTAAAATTCTTATATAATAGATATCTTTAACTGTGCATAGGCACTAACTTGCTTTTGAGCCTATCCTTTTGCACCATATTTAAACAAGGTGGTATGTGAAGACAATTATTCTACATAGTCAAGATCTGGCAATAGCCGAACTTGTTGCTCAGTGCATCGATGCTGACAGAGTATGAACCCAAGTGGCTATAGATGATGTTTGGTAAGATTTTAATAGTATGTGTTGGCAATATTTGTCGCAGCCCAATGGCTGAGGCGTTGTTGCGTGATAAGTTAATTCAGCAAAAAGACATTCAAATCGCCTCAGCTGGCGTGGGGGCTTTAGTAGGGCATAGTGCCGATGCGATTGCGCAAGAACTAATGTTGGATAAAGGCATTGATATTTCTACACATAAAGCACGCCAATTGAACGCTGAATTATTAAGTGAATATGATTTAGTATTAGCAATGGAAAAAGGACATATTAATGCAGTGCATCAGATTGCACCATTGTCAAAAGGTAGGGTTCATTTATTAGGAAAATGGAGTGATTTTGAAATACCTGACCCATACAAGCAACCAAGACACGAATTTGAAGTAGCACTTGAATTGATTGAGCGTGGCATCAATGAATGGGTAGATAAAATTTAAAGAATTTCGGTATAATTACGCATCTTTCAAAATAATCCTCTGGAGAAGTGAAACAATGAACTTTTTAAAAATTATTCTATTATTCATTGTATCAACGATTTTAAGTGCATGTTTTCCAGGTATGAAAATGGATAAAAACATTTATGATGATGGTGCATCTGATGCCATTTTAATCACGCCAGAATTGGTTAAAAAGTTAAATTTTAATCATAACAACAACCCCATTTATAAAGTCGGCAGACAAGATGTGCTGATGGTTAAAGTTTGGGGTGATGAAGACCTAAGTACCATTGGTGGTAATAAAAACTCCAATCAAGGGGCTGATGGCTTGACTGTACAAAATAATGGTGTGATTTTTTACCCCTATATTGGCAATGTTAAAGTAATGGGTAAATCCATTGAACAGATTCGAATTTTGCTGACTCAAAAACTCAGTAAATACATTACCAACCCCCAAATCAGTGTCAGCGTTAGTGAATACCATTCAAAACGCGTGCATATTATGGGTGAGGTATTAAAGCCTAAAACTTATGCAATTACCAATACACCGATGAGCCTTTTAGACGCAATACTATTAGGAGGTATTAACAACACCACAGCTGACACTCAGCAAATATATGTGATTCGTCGCCTCAAGAAAGGCAAGTCAACAGTTTATCAGTTTAATGGCGAATATGCTGATAGAATGCTCTTAGCAGGGCAATTCTACCTAAAACCTAATGATGTGGTATTTGTTGCCCCTGCTGGTGTCGCCTCATGGAATCGTGTGATTAGCAATATCCTACCATCAGCTAATTTCAAAGCAACAGTAGACAGATAATTATATGGAGACTTTAACAAATCAAAATCAAAATCTATCGGCTGACAATGAAGAGGACATTGATTTACAAGAATTACTAGGCGCACTGGTAGAAGAAAAGTGGTTGATTGCTATTATTACCACTATTGTTTTTGTTGTTAGTATATTTTATGCTTTTGTTGCCACACCAATTTATCGAGCTGACACAATTTTACAAGTTGAAGATAAATCCAATAGTATGTTAAGTTTGGGCGATTTGGCTGATTTTTCTGCTAATTCACCCACTTCGGCAGAAATTGAGATTATTAAATCACGCAAGATTATCGGTAAAACAGTTGATAAACTTAACTTAGATATTCAAGTTTCACCCAATTATTTTCCAATTATTGGCGCAGCAATTGCGCGTAAAAATAATGATAAAAACATCACAAAAGACAGCGCTTATATGGGCTATGCCTATGGTGGTGAGCGCATTAAGATTGAACAACTTACCCTATCTCGCCATCTAGAAAAAGAGGAAGTTACCTTAATTACACAAAAGAACCAAAGTTACAAACTCATTGATGAAAATGATAAGTTACTATTAACAGGGAAAGTGGGGGAATTGGTACAAAAAAACGGCGTTAGTATATTTATTTCAGAGTTGACAGCTAGGATAGATACCGAGTTTAGTTTGTCAAAGAGCAATCACACTAAGGTTGTTGTTGGTTTAAAAAAAATGATTAATGTTGCTGAGAGAGGTAAAAAAACAGGGATTTTAAGTATTAGCTTAGAAGGTGCAGATCCAGTATTAATTAGCCGTATTGTCGATAATATTGCAAATTTATATTTGCGGCAAAATATTGAACGCACCTCCGTAGAGGCTGAACGCAGTTTGATTTTCTTGCAAAAACAAATCCCTTTGATTAAAGATGAGATGGAGGCGGCCGAGGTTGAGCTTAACAACTATCGTGGCAATAAAAGTTCCGTCAACTTAACCTTAGAAACACAATCTTTACTAAATCGAATTATTACCATTGAAACACAGCTTGCTGGGTTAGAAGTAAAGCGCTCAGATTTGTCTAAGAAATATACTGACATCCACCCGATTATGGTAACGCTAAGTAGCCAAGAGAACAAACTCAAAGAGCAATTAGAAAGAATTAACACCAAGGCTCATCATTTACCAGAAACACAACAAGAAATATTACGCCTGTCTCGTGATGTGGAAGTGGCAACAACAATTTATACGCAACTGCTAAACAAATCTCAAGAATTAAAAGTTGTTAAAGCAGGCACGGTAGGTAATGTGCGTATTATCGATAGCGCACTAACTGCCCAAGACCCCGTTAAACCTAAAAAATTGTTGATTATACTTATTAGCACGCTATTAGGTTTGTTTATGGGTGCTGCATGGGTGCTTGTGCGCCACGCTATGAATAAGAATATCAAAGATCCTGAGTTAATTGAGAAACACACGGGTATTTCTTTTTATGCCAATATACCGCTGAGTGTTACGCAAGAATTGCTTAATAAAGATAAGGCTGCAAGTAGAAATAAGAATGCTATTTTATGCGAACATAACCCGAAAGATCTTTCTATCGAGGGCTTGAGAAGTCTGCGTACCAATTTACACTTTGCCTTACTTGAAGCAAAAAATAATATCGTAATGATTACCGGTCCCGCACCTGGCGTAGGAAAGAGTTTTGTTTCGACCAACTTTGCACATCTTGTGGCTCAAAGCGGAAAAAAAGTGTTGTTAATTGATGCCGATATGCGTAAAGGGCATATTAATAGAGAATACGGTTTAGAGCGTAGTCAAGGGTTGAGTGAGCTACTTGCTGGGAGTATAGATAGACATACAGCAGTGCATAATAGTGTTTTTGACAATATTGATATTTTGACAACAGGCAGTTTTCCGCCAAATCCATCTGAGCTGCTTATGCATAAAAACTTTGAAAAAAACTTGAATGAGTTTTCTAAAGCGTATGACTTAGTGTTGATTGATACACCGCCATTACTTGCTGTAACGGATGCTGTGATTATCGGGCGCTTGTGTGGCGCAACATTTTTATTGTTGCGTTATGATGCACACTCAATGGCTGAAATTCGGGAAGCACTCAAGCGATTAAAGCAAAATAATGTTACCCCAAGAGGGTTTATTTTCAATGGCGTAGAATTGCACAAAGGCTATGGCAAGTATGGCAACTATCATTATGAATATTGATTAAGTTCCAGGATGGATAGTCTAATACTGTTTTTTAATAACGGTGTTGTTTATACTTGAACTTGGGTGATAAAAGCAGGTAAAACTATTTCTTTGTATTTTTTAAAGCCTGCTACAACAACAAATGTGCTAATTACTAAGCATTGAACAGTAACTACAAGACCTTGTACTTACTGTTCAATGCTTAATATTTACACCTTTAAGAGACCTTTG
>JAQRMT010000093.1 GCA_028599035.1 Gammaproteobacteria bacterium | reverse complement strand
CCTAGAGGATTGCTGTGTAGCGCTAACCCTCCTAGAGGATTGCTGTGTAGCGCTAACCCTGCTAGGACAAGGTTTAAGAAAATCGCCAATCTGGAAAAAATTGAATTTTGCTAATCATTCCTATTTATACAAAGGTCTCAAGAGATTGGTATGACTGATTGGATAGTGCGCTGGCAAGAGGGAAAAATAGGTTGGCATAAAAATCAGCCTAATTCAAGGTTAATTGAGTTTATTGATTGTTTAAAACTTAGTGTTAATGCTTGTGTGTTTGTGCCGTTGTGTGGCAAAAGTATGGATATGCTGTATTTTTTAGAAAAAGGTTTTAAGGTTTTGGGTGTCGAGTTGAGCGAACTTGCGGCTGAGCAATTTTTTGTAGAGAATAAGCTGGATTTTACGATCAGAAAAAGCGATAAATTTATGATTTTTTCTGCAAAAAATATTGACATTTATTGCGGTGATTATTTTGACTTAGATGCTCAGATTTTGTCTCAGGTAGATGCAGTGTATGATAGGGCTGCTTTGATTGCATTGCCTGCTGATTTAAGGGTGAAATATGCGCAACATTTAGGCGCTATAATACCCAGTGATTGTCGACTGTTGTTACTAACATTGAACTATCCACAAGTGCAAATAGACGGACCACCTTTTGCTGTTAATCAAGCTGAAGTGGTGCGGCTTTTTAAGCAGTTTGAATGTCAGCAATTACAGTGTTTTGATGATATTCAAAACGAACCAAAGTTTCAAAATGCAGGCGTTAATTTTCTTGAGAAAGCGGTGTATTTTTTATGTAGAATTTAAATGCATTGGGCACACATTATTAAAAAATGCAGTATAATTATTAAAACATCAAATGACAAAGTCGATAAACTGGAATGCAAATAAAAACTTAGAATTAATACCCATCAGAGGTATATCGTTTGAAGAAATTGAGGTTGATATTAGCATTGATTTTTTAAAGCCAATCTTGTCTGAAAAACGCAGAACACTTATTCAGCAATCTGCTAAAAACACCTTTAAAAAAGACAAAAGAATTAATATTCGGCTTGCCAGTAACGATTTAACTAATATTCAAATTAAGGCAGCAAAGGAAGGGCTGCCTTACCAGACTTTAATTTCTAGTATTATTCACAAATATGTTGATGGGGAATTAGGGTTTTATAACAAAGGGGTTAGGGAGTAAAAAATGGCAAAAAAAGTAAAAGGCAAGGTTAGTCAATTTGGCACTAAGGGCTATGGATTTATTGCAGGTGATGACGGTGAGCAGTATTTTGTACATCAAAAAAATGTTTTTAACCAGTCTCGCTTAAAAGTAGGTGCGCGTGTTGTTTTTAATGCCGAGTCTTCGGAAAAAGGCCGTGTGGCAATGAGTGTTGGATTGGAAAAAGGCACTAAGGCGCATTATTCTAAGTCTAAATCGCTATCAAATGGCGCTGTGAAAGGTATGTTTGCCATTTTATTTGTTACTCAAATTATTGTTATTTACAAGGTGTTTGGCGGATGAAGAAATTTTTATTTGTTGTATTTATTGCATTGATGCTTGGTGGTTGTTTTTCCACGCCTGCAGTGAAGGTGGACAATATTTGCCATTTAATGGACGAAGAAGTCCGTTGGTATCAGGCAGTGAAAGCTAGTGAGAAAAAATATGGTGTGCCGATGCATGTGCAGTTAGCAATTATGTATCAGGAGTCGCATTTTGAGTCAGATGCACAGCCGCCAAGAAATAAATTGTTTGGTATTGTGCCTTGGTTTAGGCCAACCAGTGCTTATGGTTTTGCACAGGCGGTGGATGCGACTTGGGATTGGTATCAAAAGAATACGGGTAATTATGGGGCTAATCGTGATGATTTTGAGGATGCGATAGATTTTGTTGGTTGGTATGTGAAGCAGTCTTATAAGCGTTCTGGTATTAGTAAATCAGATGCTTATCATCAGTATCTTGCTTATCACGAAGGACACGGTGGCTTTAATCGCAAGACCCATAATAAAAAACCTTGGCTTAAAGAAGTGGCTAGAAAAGTGGCTAATAACGCTAAACGCTATCAGCGACAGTTGAAACAATGTTCTGCGCAATTGGATAAAAACAGCACTTGGAGTTTTTTTTAATGTGGGTAAAAGCATTAGACTCTGTGCCGAAAGAGGGCACGATGGTTGCGGCAATCATTGACGGCAAGAAGATTTTTGTAACGCTGAATAACGGTGCGTTGTATGCGGCAGAGAATCGTTGTCCGCATGAGGATATTGAGCTGACTTTAGGTTGTTTGAAGGGTAATCGAGTTAAGTGTTCATTGCATGGCTATAGTTTTGATTTAGCCACAGGGGATAGTTCGGAAGAGGATGTGGACAATCTGTGCACCTACAGCGTTAAACAAGAAAATAACAAAATATATATAATTTTATGAACTCACAAGAACTAATAAAATCCATCATCCAGCGAGTGGCAACAGGCCCAGACTTAAGTAAAGACATTGCTTTTGAAGAGGCTAGAGATGGCATGCAGGCTATTTTGCGTGGTGAAATTGACGATGTGCAATCGGCAATCTTTCTAATTGCTCTGCGTATGAAACGCGAGAGTATGGAGGAAAACGAGGGTATTTTAGCTGCCATTCTTGGTCAAAGCGATAAGCAACAGGTTGATGTTGATGATTTGGTGGATTTAGGCGATCCTTATAGTGGCTATAATCGCTCAATCCCTATTTCGTCTTTTTTACCACCTTTATTGGCAGAATTAGGCTTGCCAACGGTTATTCATGGGCTAGATAGTGTCTCGCCAAAATTTGGGCTTACGCATAGGCATATTAGCCAAGCACTAGGCTTGGAAGTCGAACAGTCGACTGTGCAAGCAAAGGCCAGACTAGAAAATCCATCGATTGGTTGGAGTTATATCGACCAGGCTAGTTATTGTAGTGGTTTGCATAATTTAGTGCCATTGCGCAGTCTGCTCATTAAACGCACCGTGATTAATACTGTGGAAACGCTGGTTGGACCATTACGAGGCAAAACCACGCATTCGATTTTGGGCTATGTGCATAAACCCTATCCGCCAATTTATGCGCATTTGGTTAATGCCAGTGGTATGGATAGTGCATTATTGGTGCGTGGTGTTGAAGGCGGTGTAATCCCGTCTTTGCGTCAAAAAGGGCTGATGGTGTCATATCAAGGCATTGAAGAACAAGACAAAGTGGACATCGACCCTAAATCATTGGGCATTGATCAAGCGTTGCGTGCAATTGCATTTCCTGAGGGTTTGGGCGTTGAAAATGACATCAAAAAACTGGCAGAATATACAGTTGAGCTAGGTAAGGCAGCGCTTGGGGGTGAAAAAGGATTGTTTTATGATGGCTTGGTTTTGGCGGCGAGTTTGATTTTATGGCACACTAAAAAAGCCAACTCATTAGTTGAGGCCGCTCAAATGGTAAGAGTAACTTTGGATGCTGGAAAGGCATTGAATCGCTTAATTTAACAAAGGGGTGAAAAAATGAACAATAAAATTAAAGTAGTGGCGAGTTGGGCAATTGCCTTATGGTCGACCTATGTTTTTTTAGGGTCATTGCCGTATAAATTCAATGGTGCGGCAGAGCCACTGCATATCTTTAGCACGCTGGGCAAGTGGATGAGCGGAACTTTAGGCGATACTGTGGGGCGACTGTTTACTGAATATGGGGCTTATTTGGTCGGCGGTTTTGAGTTGTTAACTGCGTTAATTCTGTTAGCTCCTATTGTGCTATGGTCGCAAAGACAAAAATTACACTACATCGGCGGACTAATGTCGACTGTTGTGATGGCTGGTGCGGTGTTCTTTCACTTATTTACCCCACTTGGTTGGGTTGTTAAGTGGACTGAGAACGGACTATTACAAACGGATTCTGGGTTGGCGAATGCCGCTTTGTCTATTCTAATTTTGGGCGTGGTAATGATGTTGTTAAATAAGAAGCACAATGCATGACATCTTAGAAGAATCTAATACAATTAAAGATCTTTGCATAAATATGAATAATCATCAAAAATCCACTTTTCATTCCCCTAGAGGATTGCTGTGTAGCGCTAACCCTCCTAGAGGATTGCTGTGTAGCGCTAACCCT
>JAQRMT010000092.1 GCA_028599035.1 Gammaproteobacteria bacterium | reverse complement strand
TAACAATGAATACAGATTATGACATGATTGCCATTGGTGCGGGCAGTGGCGGGCTATCGGCAGTAGAACGGGCAGCAGAATATGGCAAAAAATGCCTCGTTATTGAGGTAAAAACCATTGGCGGCACTTGTGTAAATGTGGGCTGTGTGCCTAAAAAAGTGATGTGGTTTGCAGCCAACGCTGCTACGCAAATCAACAATGCACAGGGATTTGGGCTTGAAGTTGATGTTAGGAATTTTTCATGGAAAAAACTCAAACAAGGGCGTGATAATTACATCAAAGGTATCACTACTTGGTATGACGGCTATTTGGAAGATTTGGGCATTGATTATATTCATGGCTTTGGCAAATTAGTAGACAAAAATACGGTGAGCGTGAATGGTGAGACTTATACGGCCAAACACATTGTGCTTTCCCCTGGTGGCGAGCCTGCTGTGCCGCACATTGAAGGCGCTGAATACGGTATTACTTCTGATGGTTTTTTCGCATTAGAGGCATTGCCAAAAAAAGTAGCAGTGATTGGTGGTGGCTATATTGGCGTAGAGTTGGCGGGTGTATTAAATGCACTTGGCTCAGAAGTGGCAATTTTTGGTCGTGCAGATACCTTGCTTAGAGGTTTCGATTCAATGATTCAAGCAGCACTTGATAAAGACTACACGGCGCATGGCATTACTATTCATCACGGCTCACAAATCGACAGAGTTACCAACAATAAAACCCTTATTACTAATAAAGGTAAGTTTTCTGGATTTGATGAAATTATTTGGGCAGTTGGAAGAAACCCGATGACGCAACATCTGGGCTTAGAAAATGCAGGTATAAAATGCAACCAAAAAGGCTTTATTGCAACGGACAAATATCAAGCCACTAATATTGACAATATTTTCGCACTTGGTGATGCCACAGGTCGAGCGCCTCTCACACCCGTGGCAATTGCAGCTGGCAGAAGACTGTCTGACCGACTTTATAATAATATGCCTGATAGACATCTAGACTACAATAATATTGCCACCGTAGTGTTTTCACATCCGCCAATTGGCACGATTGGACTCACCGAGAATGAAGCCAACGAACAATTCGATAAGGTAAAGGTTTATAAATCAGAATTCACCCCAATGGCAGATGCTTTGCTTGATCATAAGACTACCACCGCACTAAAACTGGTTTGTACAGGCGATGATGAAAAAGTGGTGGGTTGTCATATTATGGGGCACGGTGCTGATGAAATGTTACAAGGTTTTGCAGTGGCTATTAAGATGGGGGCGACCAAAAAAGACTTTGATGATACGATTGCCATTCACCCAACTAGCGCAGAGGAATTGGTAACTTTACGCTAGAGGGTTTAACGACGATTTGTTTTACGCCATTGATACGGCTTGATAGGTGGTTTATAGAAACCCCAAAAACCCAGTTTTTTTGACTTAGCCAAATCCTCTTCTTGGCGATAAGTGTCTTTATAAGAAAATGCCATGCCCGACTCTACCATCGCTTTTCCGATATCAATGTTGCCTTTGTAAACACGCACCAAAATGCGTTGATAATGGTCGATTGCAATCGAGGTGATTAGCAATTTTCCAGGCGTGGTACTTAGCAGTTTTTTTAAATAATCTTTTGCTAGCCGACCACAATCAATAGTTTGGTGTTGTGTTTTTTGACACGGCTGAGTGATTTCTGGCGTGTCAATACCCGCAATGCGCATTTGTACACTCACGCTGTCGCCATCAACAATATATAAAGTTTTTTCACTGTTTAGCGTAAAGCTATCAATAGCAATGGCATTGCTTATCAACAAAAAGAACAAGGTAAATAATTTCATTTAAAGTCGCAAACTAGCGGTAAAATCAATCATTTTATTATATTTTAATACTCAGTGAGTGCATTAGATAAAATTCGATTTGATGAGAAAGGGCTGGTACCAGCCATTGCCCAAGATTTTGTAACGGGCGAGGTTTTGATGTTTGCTTGGATGAATCAAGCGTCTTTATCTTTAACTATTGAGAAGCAACAGGCAATTTATTACTCTCGCACGCGTAAAAAATTGTGGTTTAAAGGCGAAGAATCAGGGCACACGCAAAAAATCAAAGAAATCTATACCGACTGTGATAACGATGTTATCCTACTTAAAGTAGAGCAGGTCGGCAATATTGCTTGTCACACAGGTCGGAAATCTTGTTTTTTTCAAAGATTAAATGGCAATAACTGGACGAATGTTGCCGAAGTATTGAAAGACCCAAAAGATATTTATGGATAGCATATTAAAAGAATTAGAGTCTGTTTTAGAGCAAAGAAAGACCGCTAAGGCGGATAAATCTTATGTTGCTTCTTTGTACGCCAAAGGAGAGGATGAAATTTTGAAAAAAATTGCCGAAGAAGCTGCCGAAGTGATTATGGCAACTAAAGACGATGTCAATGATAAAATCATCTACGAAATAGCAGACCTTTGGTTTCATACATTGGTGCTACTTCGCCTTAAAGGGATAGAGGTAGACACAATAACAAATGAATTATCCAGGCGTTTTGGCTTGTCTGGTTTAGAAGAAAAAGCCAATAGAAATAACTAAATAGAAGGAGAAAACATGATGCCAGGACCATTCGAACTGATTATTATCTTAGTAATCGTATTATTGCTTTTTGGTGGAAAGCGTTTAAAAAATATTGGTGGCGATTTAGGTAACGCCATCAAGGGCTTTAAAACATCAATGAAAGAAGAGCCGAAAGAAGAGTCAAAAGAAGAGATTGATGTAAAAGACGAAGTAATTGAAGCCAAAATCGTTAAAGAAGACGAAAAACAAACATAAACCATGTTTGATATTGGTTTTTGGGAGTTTGCCTTAATTGGCGTTATCACACTCATTATAGTAGGACCAGAACGAATGCCCGCTATTGCTAGATCGGCAGGAAAATATGTGGGTAAGGTTAAGCGCTTTATTGCCAATATTCAAGATGATATTGGCGAAGAACTTAAAGCAGATGAGCTTAAAGAACACCTAAATATTATGGACAAAGAATCCAATATTTTAGAGGTCTTTGACGACACTAAAGACGCTTTAGATAAAATTAAAAATGATACCGAACAGCAAAAATAATGACCAATAAAGAAATGACTTTTGTTCAGCATTTGGTTGAGCTGCGCAATATATTGTTGCACTCAGTTATTGCTATTTTGGTTATTTTTGTCAGCATATTCCCATTTGCCAATGAAGTTTATGCCTTTATTGCAGCGCCTATTATTGGCGTGTTGCCTCAGGGCGCCAATATTATTGCCATTGGCGTAATATCACCTTTCTTAACCCCTCTTAAAATGGCGCTTATTATTGCTGTTTATGTGGCAATGCCTTATCTTTTGTATCAGATTTGGTCCTTTATTGCGCCTGCACTTTACAAACACGAAAGGCAAATGATTTTGCCTTTAGTAATTTCATCCACCCTCTTATTTTATACAGGCCTGTTGTTTTCATTCTATATTGTCTTTCCTGTTATTTTCGGGTTTTTATCCTCTATTGGACCCAGCGTTGTTGATTTCACCCCTGATATTCAACATTATCTTGATTTTGTATTGAAAGTTTCATTTGCTTTTGGCGTGGCATTTGAAGTACCAATTGCCACAATTTTAATGATTATGTTCAATATGACGACTATTGAGAAGTTAAAGAAAAACCGCCCTTATATTGTCATTGGTGCGTTTGTGGTTGGGATGCTACTCACGCCACCTGATATCATTTCCCAAACACTGATTGCCATCCCAATGTGGTTGTTGTTTGAAGCAGGGTTGATTTTTGCACCAATGTTTAAATCTCAAAAGAAAAAACAAACAGCAGAACAGCCCACTGATGATGACCCTACTGATTCGTCAAACTCAAGCAAGAAAAAACAAAAAGAAAAAGCCACCGAACAAGAAGAAGACTCAGATGAGGATGAAGAGTGGGATGATTGGAGCGAAAAGGAATGGGATAAAATCGAAGAAGATTTTAAAAAATTAGACGAAGAAGATAAGTCTAATAAAGAAGACTAATCTAATAATTCAAAGGCGTTAATTACGCTTTCTGCCACATCAACAATGCGCTTATTTTTATCCATTGCCATTTTACGCAAAGACTGATAAGCACTGTCTTCACTAATACCCTTGCGCTGCATTAGTAAGCCCTTGGCTTTCTCAACGGCTTTTC
>JAQRMT010000091.1 GCA_028599035.1 Gammaproteobacteria bacterium | reverse complement strand
GTCATCGCTCTGGATAAAGTTAAAACATCACAACTTTGTACCCCTGCTTTGATAATAGTTTTTGCCAATTCGTTGAGGCTTGCGCCTGTGGTCATCACATCATCAACCAGTAAAACTCGCTGACATACTATTGGACTGGCATAAAACGCACCTTTGACTTCTCGTTGGCGTTGTTCGGGGTTAAGATTTGCTAAAGATTGGGTGGCTTTTATGCGTTTAATGCTGTGCGTGTCAATAAGCATTCTTTGCTCGTGTTTAATCACGCTGAGTAGCTCCAAGACTTGGTTAAAGCCTCGTTCTCGAATGCGTTGGCGGCTAAGTGGCATGGGGATAATCGCATCATAATCTGGCAATAACTTATATTTATCGGCGAGTTTGTGGGCAAAGTAATTGCCAATACAAAGTTGTTGATTGTATTTGAATGACTTGATGAGTTGTGCGACCAAATCTTGATAATCATATAAAGCATAAGCACGATTAAAAATAGGGGAATGGCTTAGGCATTGTCCACAGAAATCAAGATTTTCATTGTTCATTGGGCGGGCGCAAGATTGACAGCGGTTGGTTTGGTTGGTAAATTCGGCTTCGCATTCTTGGCACACGCAAAAATTTGCAGGCTCCATGCACAGAATACAGGACTGTTTGGGGATTAACCTCTGGTAAAAACCCATGTTGACTCATCAGACATATCGGCTTTAAATTGATAACCCTCAACATCAAATGCTTTCAGTAATTCAGGCTCGCTCAGTCTGTTTTTAATCATATAATTCACCATCAAGCCTCTGGCTCGTTTGGCATAAATACCAATAATTTTATAACTGTCATTTTTAAATTCTTTAAAAGCAATAGTAATGATTTTGGCATTCAAGGCTTCTTTATCAATGCCTTTAAAATACTCATTAGAGGCCAAATTGATAATCACCTCAGGCTCATCTTCGTTCAAAATTTGAGATATTTTATCCCCCCAAAACTCATATAAGTTCTTGCCCTCGGCGTTCTCAAGCCGAGTGCCCATTTCCAAACGATAAGGTGCAATTAAATCCAGCGGACGAATCACCCCATACAAGCCTGAGAGCATACGCACACTGTCTTGTGCAAAATTCAAATCCGCTTTTGACAAACTCGGTGCATCAATGCCATTATAAACATCGCCCTTAAAGGCAAGCAAGGCTTGCTTGGCATTCGTGCGTGTAAATGGCGTTTTAAAAGCTTGAAATCGTTCAAAATTTAACGCTGACAATTTTTCACTAATCGACATTAGACTGGATATTTCATCTTGACTTTTGCTTTTTAAAATATCAATCAATGCCTGAGACTGTGCCATTTGGCGTGTTTGGGTAAAGTCGGCAATATCGCTAGGATTAAAGTCCTGCGTTTTAGACGGGGAAATAACGGCTAACATAGGTTTTCTGATTGATGAAAATAAATAATTATTCTACCTTATAATTCCTCTTAAAGAGGTTGATTTGCTCTGTTTTAATTGCGTTCTTTAGGTTATAATTAGGCGTTTTTTTCGATTTTTATATTGTAGATTTTTGCCTATGAAAAACCCACTGTTACACCTACCAAAAGCACACGGTCTTTATCATCCAAATAATGAAAAGGAGAGCTGTGGCGTTGGCTTTATTGCCCATATCAAGGGAAAACCATCGCACGCAATTACTGTGGATGCTTTAGAAATGCTCTCGCGTATGGATCATCGTGGTGGCTGCGGTTGTGAGACGAATACAGGCGATGGCGCAGGTATCTTGACCGATATTCCACACGATTTTTTCATTCAAGAAATTAAATCATTATTTAATATTAAGGTTGAAAAAGGGGCGTACGCCGTAGGCAATGTGTTCTTGCCACAGGACGATAAACAGCGCACGCATTGCATGAATTTATTAGAAAAATCTATTACCGACGAAGGGCAAACACTGATTGGCTGGCGTGATACGCCGATTGATACTGACAAGGCAAATGTGGGCAATATTGCCAAAAAATCTCAGCCAGTTATTAAGCAGTTAATCATTGCTAAGGCTGATGGTATTGATGCGCCCACCTTTGAGCGTGTCCTATTTGTAATTAGAAAACACGCCTCAAATGCAATTAGAACTGACGAGTCTCTGTCTCAAGCGCTGTTATTTTATGTATGCAGTTTGTCCACCAGCGTTATTATCTACAAAGGTATGCTCATGGGCTCTCAAGTGCTGGATTTCTACACAGATTTATCAAACCCTGAATATTCTACTTATTTGGCAATGGTGCATTCTCGTTTTTCAACCAACACTTTCCCGTCTTGGGATAGGGCGCAGCCTTGTCGTTATATGTCGCATAATGGCGAAATCAACACCCGCCAAGGCAATTACAACTGGATGCACGCCAGAGAAGGCACATTAGAAAGTCAATTATTTAAAGGCGATGACTTGTCCAAAACACTTCCAGTGATTGAGACTGAAGTGTCTGATTCAGGCAGTTTTGACAATGTCTTAGAATTTTTAATGATGAATGGTCGCACTTTGCAAGAGGCAGTGCTGATGATGGTGCCAGAAGCATGGCAAAATGACACCAATATGAGTGATGAGAAAAAAGCATTCTATGAATATTTCTCCAATGTCATGGAGCCGTGGGACGGCCCTGCCTCTATTGCCTTTACCGACGGCCATTACATCGGTGCAGTGCTTGACCGTAACGGCTTACGCCCTTCTCGCTACTATTTAACCCACGATGAACGGGTGATTATGGCGAGCGAGGTCGGCGTGGTTGATGTGGCAACAGATAACATCAAGACCAAGGGTAGATTACGCCCTGGCAAAATGTTTTTAGTGGATTTTGAAAAAGGCGAATTGCTTGATGATGAGGTCATTAAATCAGAATTTTCTAAGAAAAACCCCTACCAGACATGGCTAAATGAACAACAAATCTATCTATCAGAACTACATTGTGAACGAGAGGCGCATGGTTTTTACCCTAAAACGCTTATTCATCGCCTAAAGGCATTTGGTTACAGCACAGAAACCATGCAGTTTATGCTTCTACCACTGGTGAGAGAACTGCGTGACCCAGTCGGCTCAATGGGCAATGACTCTGCCTTGGCGTGCTTGTCCAGCCAATCACGCATTATTTACGACTACTTTAAGCAACTTTTTGCTCAGGTAACCAACCCTGCAATTGATTCTATCCGTGAAGAAGTGGTGATGTCGTTGCGTTGCTCTATCGGCCCTGAGGGTAATCTTCTCAGTGACAAAGCTGAAAACGCACACCGCCTAGTCATCGACCACCCAATCCTCACCAACGAAGAAACAGCCGCACTCAGGCATTGCAATCACCGTGGTTGGACTTCAAAAACCATCGATATTACCTACGACACTAACTCAGACAAAAAAATCAGCGAACTGCTTGACACTATTTGCCAGCAAAGCTCGCAAGCCATTAAAGATGGACACAGTCTAATCATCTTATCAGACCGCAATATCAGCAAAAATCGAGTTGCTATTTCCAGTCTATTGGCATCAAGCGCACTACATCGCCATCTTGTTGCTTGTTCTGAGCGCACTCAAGTCGGCATCATTGTCGAAACAGGCGAAGCGCGTGAAGTGCATCATTTCTGCCTTATAACAGGCTTTGGTGCAGATGCCATTAACCCATATTTAGCATTTGAAGCATTATGGCAAGCACGCCGTGACCAGCTGATTGACATTGAAAGTGATGATGCGATTATTACCGCTTACCGAAAAGGGGTGGGCAAAGGCATGCTTAAAGTTATGGCAAAAATGGGCATCTCTACTTTGGAATCCTACAAAGGTGCACAAATTTTTGAAGCCATTGGCTTAGCGCCAGAAGTAATGGACAAATGCTTTTTCAAAACGGCATCACGCATTGATGGTGTCGGCTTTGATATTTTACAAAATGAAGGCGAAACACGCCATCAACTTGCCTATCACAGCGATACACTAGACAATTTAGGTCATTATCATTGGCGCAGTGGTGGCGAAAAACACATGTGGGACCCACAAACAATCTCCAACTTACAATTAGCTGCCCGCAATAATGACGAATCTGCCTATTGGGCATTTTCCAAACACGCCAACGAAGAGGGTACACGCAACTCAACCCTACGAGGGCTGATGTCGTTTAAAAAAGCCAAGCCAATTTCCATTGATGAAGTCGAAGATGTCAAAGAAATCGTTAAACGCTTTGCCACGGGGGCAATGAGTTTTGGCTCTATCTCCGCAGAATCACACGAATCACTTGCCATTGCCATGAACCGCCTAGGCGGAAAATCAAACACGGGCGAAGGCGGTGAAGACTCTAAACGCTGGACACCTGATGCTAATGGCGATTCTCGCCGCAGTGCTATTA
>JAQRMT010000090.1 GCA_028599035.1 Gammaproteobacteria bacterium | reverse complement strand
CACACTGACCCCTTTATAAAAAAAATAAAAATTATTCACACTGTCACTATGAATATTGATAAGATTACCTAATACTATTTTTTGACAATATTTATTCTATGCTTGAACTTAGGTAGTGAAAAACAGGTAAAATCGTTCCTTATTTTAAAGAATAGGGTTTTGATATGATTAAGTTTTTAGTAGGCGGTGTTATAATTTTGGCACTTATTGGTGGTGCGGTTCAATTCAAATCAACAGATAAAGACTGGTCTTTAGTAGTAAATAAAGAGGAAGCAAAAAGTAGTGTGCAAAATGGTATTATTAAAGTTTATGACTTTGGTAAGGCGTTATTTGATAGTGCCGTTGAAAATACTGATTTAATACTATCAAAAGACAATTCTAGCGCTAAACCTTAGATAATAAAATCGTGCCGTTGGTGCCACCGAATCCAAATGAATTGGAAACTGCGTGGTCAATTTTTATTTCTCTAGCTTCGTTGGCGCAGTAATCTAAATCGCAGCCAGAATCTTGGTTGATGATATTGATGGTTGGTGGCACTATTTGGTCTCTAATAGCTAAAGCAGTAAAGATTGCCTCAATACCCCCAGCAGCCCCAAGCAAATGACCTGTCATTGATTTGGTGGAACTTATGACAACTTTATAAGCATGTTCACCTAAGGCTAATTTAGTAGCATCAGTTTCTGCTTGATCACCAGCAGGGGTGGAAGTGCCATGTGCATTGATATAATCGACCTGTTGTGCGTTAACGCCTGCATTTCGTAGTGCGTTTTTCATACATCTGGCTGCGCCTTCGCCACCTTTGGAGGGTAGTGTTATGTGGTAGGCATCGCCACTCATGCCGTAGCCTGAGACTTCGGCGTAGATTTTTGCACCACGCGCTTTGGCATGTTCGTATTCTTCTAATACGACGACACCAGCGCCATCACCAAGCACAAAGCCATCACGGTCCTTATCCCAAGGTCTGGATGCAGTGGCTGGGTCGTCATTACGAGTGGATAGTGCGCGTGCTGCTGCAAATCCACCTAAACCACAATTGGTGGTCGACATTTCCGCACCGCCAGCAATCATCACATCGGCATCACCATATTCGATTAAACGCGATGCATCACCGATATTATGTGTGCCAGTCGTACAAGCAGTAACAATGGCAAAATTTGGCCCTTTAAATCCATATTTGATAGACAGGTTGCCAGAAATCATATTGATGATAGAAGAGGGGACAAAGAAGGGGGAAATACGCTTTGCCCCTCTCTCTCTAAAAAGGTCTGCGGTTTTTTCGATAGTGCCTAAGCCACCAATGCCTGCACCAATTGCCACACCAATGCGTTCGGCGTTTTCCTCAGTTACTTCAAGCCCGCTGTCTTCAATTGCTTGAATGCCTGCCGCCATACCGTAATGGATAAAAGTATCCATTTTTTTAGCATCTTTGGGTTTTAGATAATCAGCAATATCAAAATCTTTAACCGAGCCACCAAAAGTGACAGATTGTCCTTCAGTTTCGATATTAGTAAGGGTATTAATGCCTGACTTGCCTTTAAGAATATTATCCCATGCGCTTGATAGTGTTGAGCCAACGGGTGAAACGATACCCATGCCAGTAATAACAACTCTTCTTTTATTCATAGTAATGTAAAGAACTCCTATAAAAAAAGCGCTTAATTCTTATCAAAGAAAGCGCTTTTAGGTGTTAATTGCAATGGAAATTACAAATTGTTGTTGACATAGTCAATAGCTTGTTGAACCGTTGTAATTTTTTCTGCTTCATCATCAGGGATTTCACAATCAAACTCTTCTTCAAGCGACATTACTAACTCAACAGTGTCTAAAGAATCTGCACCTAAATCGTCAATAAAAGAGGCGTTATTATCAATATTGCCACTTGCGTCTAACTGTTCAGCTACAACTGCTTTTACTCTTTGTTCAATACTCATTTGTTATTTCCTGTGTGATTGTTTAAAAGTGATATTTTATCGTAAAAAATATTTATGCAATGCTATTTTTGCAACTATTTTTGATAGCGAGTAGGGTCTGTTATGCCTGCTTCTTTAAAGCCCAGCTTTCTATATTCGCAAGCATCGCAAAATCCGCAAGCAGCGCCATTTTCATTTGCTTGGTAGCAGGTGGTAGTAAGCGCATAATCCACACCTAATGACAGTCCTTTTTGGATAATTTGGGACTTATGCAAGTCTATAAGTGGCGTGTGAACGGTGAGTTTTTTGCCTTCAATTCCTTGTTTGGTGGCTAAATTTGCCATGATTTCAAAAGCGTTAATGTAGGTTGCACGACAATCTGGATAGCCCGAATAATCTAGCGCATTAACGCCAATAAAAATAGCTTGGCAATTTAATACTTCTGCCCACGCCATTGCGTAGGATAAAAAAATGGTGTTTCGTGCGGGTACATAAGTAACGGGGATTTCATTGCTAGGTTTGAATTTAGGAACTTCAATAGCGTCATCCGTTAACGCTGAACCACCAATATCATTTAAACAAATATTGACGGTTTTGTGCTTGACAACAGAAAACAATTTGGCAATCTGTGCAGCTGCTTTAAGCTCTGATTTTTGCTTTTGCCCGTAATCAAAACTCAGCGCATAACAATCAAATCCTTGAGATTTAGCAATAGCGAGCACGGTGGTAGAGTCTAAACCACCCGATAAAAGAATTACAGCCTTAGACATTGGCAAGGTTGCCTTTTTCTTCTAGCCATTTTTTACGGTCTGGAGCGCGCTTTTTACTTAAAAGCATATCCATCGTTTGAAAAATCTGTAGCGGATTGTCTAATGTTAATTGAATCAAGCGACGAGTGTCTGGCAGCATGGTGGTTTCTCGAAGTTGTGAGGGGTTCATCTCGCCCAGCCCCTTAAAGCGCTGTACTTGTATTTTAACACGCTTATTTTCTTTTTCGATTTTGTTAGTAATGCTATCTCTTTCGCTGTCATCTAGTGCGTAATGCACCTGCTTACCCGCATCAATTCGATACAGTGGCGGCATGGCAACAAACACATGGCCCTGTTTGATAAGTTTGGGAAAATGTTTAACGAACAAAGTGCAAATCAGTGTAGCAATATGTGCGCCATCAGAATCTGCATCTGCGAGAATACAGATTTTTCCATATCTAAGTCCTGACATATCTTCATTATTTGGCTCCAAGCCAATGGCAATACTAATGTCATGAATCTCATTACTGGCAAGTACTTGCTCAGAATCTACTTCCCAAGTATTAAGAATTTTTCCTCGTAGTGGTAAAATAGCCTGATACTCCTTGTCTCTTGCTTGTTTGGCAGACCCACCCGCAGAATCTCCCTCAACCAAAAACACTTCAGTTTGATTCAAATCATTGCTGGTGCAATCGGATAATTTTCCAGGCAGGGCGGGACCACTTACGATTTTCTTACGCACCACTTTTTTGCCTGTTTTCAAGCGTGATTGTGCGTTCATAATCGCCAATTCAGCAATCTTCTCAGCAATAGAGGTGTGTTGGTTTAGCCAGAGACTAAAGGCATCTTTAACCACATTGGTAACAAAACTGGCGCATTCTCTGGATGAAAGGCGCTCCTTAGTTTGTCCTGAGAATTGTGGGTCTAGGATTTTAATAGAAAGCACGAAGGCAATTTTTTGCCAAACATCATCTGGTGTTAGTTTGATATTTTTTGGCAATAAACTTCTAAATTCACAAAACTCTTTTAACGCATCAGTCAGCCCAGAGCGTAGCCCATTTACATGCGTACCACCCTGAGAGGTGGGAATGAGATTAACATAACTTTCGCCAACCACATTGGTGTTGTATTGCGTCCAAGCCAGCGAGCAATGTAGTTGTTGCTCTTTAGTTTCATGATTAACGATAAATGGCACTTCTGGCAGACAATCCAGCCCGTCTAGCGAGGCAGATAAATAGTCTTTTAAGCCTTCTTTATAACGCCAACAGTCTTTTGTGTCGTCTATTTTATTGTAAAAGTTAATCTCCAAACCTGGGCACAATACTGCTTTTGAGCGTAAATTATGCCTGAGTTTAGTTACAGAGAATTTAGCAGTATCAAAAAATTGCACATCAGGTGTAAATTTAACCTTAGTACCTGTATTGCGTTTACCTACGGTATTAATCACCTCAAGCTCGGTTTTTTTCAAACCATTGGAAAAAGTGATATAGTGCTCTTTAGAGTCGCGTTTAATCCAGATTTCCACTAGGGTTGAAAGGGCATTAACCACTGAGATGCCTACGCCGTGTAAGCCACCAGAGAATTGATAAGAATCGTTAGAGAATTTACCACCAGCATGGAGTTTGGTGAGAATAACCTCAACGCCAGAACAACCTTCTTCAGGGTGAATATCAACTGGCATACCTCGTCCATCGTCCTCA
>JAQRMT010000009.1 GCA_028599035.1 Gammaproteobacteria bacterium | reverse complement strand
CATTAAGAGATAGGGTTAAAGCACCAAAGGCTAAAAAGTGTTTAAACTTGTCTAATACGCTAGAGTGCAATCCTCTTGCAATATAAGTAATTAAATTGACAATATTGTTGCAAGCTGTATATATGTTTTTTGTTGGTGCTTTCACTTTCATTTTAGTCTTAAAAATTATCTTGCATTTTACAGTAATTATTTAACTGTTTTTTTTGCTTTTCGGGGTTAAATCACTATACATCAACTGGCGAATTCAACCCATAAGTACAACACTTCCATTTAAAAAATAGTCTTTGCCAGTTAACTCAGCAAAGACCTAAAATAGGGTCTTCCACGCCATCAATTTTTTCAAAATTTTTCTCTACACCCCAGAAACAACCAGCTGCAAACACAATCTCCAATATCATATCCACCCCTTTAATAATAAATCTCTTATTTCCTATTACCTGTTAACTTGATAAGAGGTTTCAAATTTTGACTAAAAAAATGAATTAAGTATTTTCAGCCATGTATTGCAAGGCTTGATACAAATACTCCACAGAAATGATTTTTAGTCCTTTAGGCGTTTTTTTAGGTAAATTCCCCTTAGGCATGATCACCACTTTAAAACCGTGTTTTTGCGCCTCTGACAAACGCTCAATCGCATTATAAACGGGGCGAACCTCACCCGTTAAGCCGACTTCACCAAATGCAATCCAATCATTCGGGATAACTCGATCCCTAAGGCTCGACATAATCGCCAACATCACCACCAAATCTGATGCAGTTTCATTAACCTTAATGCCGCCAACCACATTTACAAATACATCCTGATCATGTGTTGCTATGCCACCATGTTTGTGTAAAACTGCTAATTGCAAGGCTAAGCGATTTTGATCTAAGCCAACACACACACGCTTAGGATTGCCACTAGCCTGATCAACCAAAGCTTGCACTTCAATCATTAGTGGTCGTGTTGCTTCTCGCGTTACCATCACCATTGATCCTGGAGATGGTTTTGCTTGATTAGATAAGAAAATAGCTGATGGATTTTCAACTTGTTGCAAGCCATTTTCACCCATGGCAAAAACACTAATTTCGTTCACCGCACCAAAACGATTTTTAACCGCGCGGATAATTCTATAACGCCCGCCCGCATCACCCTCAAAATACAATACTGCATCCACCATATGCTCAAGGATTCTTGGGCCCGCTAAAGCGCCACCTTTAGTCACATGACCAATCATTAATAAAATGGTATTAGTTTGTTTAGCAAACTGCGTAAGTTGTGCGGCGCAATCTCGCACTTGAGTAACCGAACCTGGCGCTGAAGTTGAGCCATCTGTCACCATGGTTTGAATTGAATCAATCACAATAACTTTAGGCTGTACTTCTTTGGCAAGCTTGATAATTTTTTCTAAGTGAGTTTCACTCAGTAGTAATATATCTTCATGAATACCCAGGCGAATCGCTCTGTCGCTAATTTGCTCTGCTGACTCTTCGCCACTGACATACAAGGTTGTGTTGGTTTTATTGATGGCTGCCATAGCCTGAAGAATTAATGTTGATTTACCAATGCCTGGGTCGCCACCAATAAGCACCACCGAACCATCGACCAAGCCGCCACCCAGCGTACGGTCAAGCTCACTCAAGCCTGTGCTTAATCGAGCTCTATTTTCAGTTTTAATTTCTGCTAAATTTTGCACCTTGGAGGCAGGAAGATCTTGCAAACTTGCAGGCTTTGAAGATGTGGCTTGAGACAAGATAACTTCTTCTAAACTGTTCCATTCTTGACAAGTTAAACATTGCCCTGCCCATTGTGATTGTGAAGTGCCGCATTCCCTGCAAACAAACTCTGACTTAGTTTTTGCCATTTTTACTCATTAATTTATCAATCTCCAAACGGAACGCCTCCACATCTTGAAATTGCCTATAAACCGAGGCAAAACGAATATAAGCCACTTCATCAAGCGCCTTCAGCTCTTGCATTACCCATTGCCCCAACTTGCTGGCTGGCACTTCTCGTTCAGATTGTATCATCAATTTATGCCGAATATGCTGGATGGCTGTTTCTACTTGTGCCGTTGTTACTGGGCGTTTTTCCAAGGATTTAAGCAAGCCAGAACGCAGCTTATCTTCACTAAAAGATTCCCTGGAGTTGTCACTCTTAACCAATTTTGGCGGATTTAAGTCAACCACTTCACGGGTTGAATAGCGCTCATTACAAGCCGTACACTCTCGTCGCCTACGCACCTGAGAGCCGTCATCAATCAGGCGTGTGTCTAGGACCTTGGTATCATCAGATTGGCAGAACGGACAGCGCATGTTTAGCCGTAAACAGGGTGCTCAGCACACAGTTTGGCGACCTTGGCTTTAACCTCGTCAATCACCGATTGATTCTCAAGTCCATCACAAACATCGCACATCCATGCAGCCAAATCGGCACAATCAACTTCATCAAAACCACGCGTTGTTACCGCCGGTGTACCAACACGAATGCCGCTGGTAACAAAGGGAGATTGTGGGTCGTTTGGCACGGCATTCATATTGACAGTAATATGTGCGCTACCCAAAGCAGCGTCCACCGCTTTACCCGTCAACCCTTGGTCAATAAAACTAACCAAAAACAAATGATCATCCGTGCCACCTGATACCACATCAAACCCTCGCTCAATAAAGACATCGGCCATCGCTTGCGCATTTACTCGGACTTGCTTTTGATAGGCTTTGTAATCGTCACTCATCGCCTCTTTAAAACTCACCGCCTTAGCGGCAATAATGTGCATTAATGGACCGCCCTGAATGCCAGGGAAAATAGCAGAGTTAAGTTTCTTTTCAATAACCTCGTTCGCCTTGGCTAAAATCAAACCGCCCCGAGGACCACGCAAAGTTTTATGTGTTGTAGTCGTAGTTACATCGGCAATTGCCACTGGTGATGGGTATTCGCCCGCTGCCACCAAGCCCGCAATATGTGCCATATCAACCATTAAATAAGCGCCAATACTATCTGCAATCTCTCTAAAACGCTGCCAATCCACCACACGAGAATATGCCGAAAAACCAGCAATAATCATTTTTGGCTGATGTTCTTTTGCCAAAGCTTCAACTTGTTCATAATCAATCTCGCCCGTTTTTTCATTCAAACCATATTGAATAGCGTTAAAATTCTTACCCGAAAAACTTGGCGCAGCACCATGCGTTAAATGCCCGCCATGCGCCAAACTCATACCTAAAATCGTATCCCCTGGCACTAACAATGCCTGAAAAACTGCCGCATTTGCCTGAGAGCCAGAATGTGGCTGAACATTGGCATAATCTGCACCAAATAACACCTTAGCACGGTCAATTGCTAATTGCTCAACTACATCAACATGCTCGCAACCACCGTAATAACGCTTATTTGGATAACCTTCTGCATACTTATTAGTCAGTTGTGAACCTTGCGCTTCCATCACTGCAGGTGAAGTATAATTTTCACTGGCAATTAGTTCAATATGGGCTTCTTGGCGTGCCTCTTCTTTTGTAATTGCGTTAGCAATATCACTATCTACCTTGGCTAAAGTCTGAGATTTTTCAAACATGATGACTCCTTGAGATTATTTGTAAGTTAAACTTAAATTTTAACCACTAATCAAATTAAAATCACGGCAATTACTATTTTTTTTATGTGGGTAAACAATGCATTTTGGAGAAATATCTCAGCAGCAATTTTTAAACGAATATTGGCAGAAAAAGCCTTTATTGATTAAGCAGGCCTTGCCTGATTTTATCTCACCAATAACGCCTGATGAATTGGCTGGTTTATCGCTTGAAGAAGAATTTGAATCGCGCCTAATCACAGGTTCTATACACTCTAAAAAATGGTCGCTACGCAACGGAGTTTTTTCTGAACAAGATTTTTCCAACTTGCCAGAACAAGATTGGACACTACTAGTACAAGGTGTTGATAGGCATATTGATGCGGTGCATAATCTCATTACAGAATTTGATTTTATACCTCGTTGGCGTTTTGACGATGTGATGATTTCCTACGCTGCCACAGGCGGTAGTGTTGGTCCACACTTTGATTATTATGATGTGTTTTTATTACAAGGCACAGGTAAACGGCGCTGGCATCTTAGTACGCAAGATTGCGAACTGGATAATTACTTAGAGGATGTGCCACTTAGGATTATGGATAAATTCAACGCCGAGCAGGTGTTTGTCGTTGAACCGGGTGATGTGCTGTATATACCGCCTAAAGTAGCGCATCATGGTGTCAGCTTAGATGATGACTGCACCACACTGTCTTTTGGGTATCGTGCTTATAGCGCTGAGGAATTATTTGAGTTTGTCGATAAACCTTGCCCTGGTGGGTTAAATACGCAGTATTACCAAGACCCACAATGGCAAAACACCGAACAACCTGCCTTAATCCCTGAGAACGCCATAAAACAAGCGCAAAAATTACTCACCATTAACGGCGTGCAATTTGCTGAATTTGTGACTAAATTAGACCCATTAGAAGTTCAACAAATGCAGAATTTCGAATATGACAACCAAGACGAGGTGTTTAATCACAGCGCTTGCTATCAACTTCATCCAGTATGTAAAATCGCCTATCTACAAACCCATTCTGTTCAGGTGTTTATCAATGGCGAGGCGTTTGAGTTTGAAGGGGTTGAAAGTCAGACACTGATTGACTTTTGCAACCAGCGGCGTGTTAATTCGTTACACCAACCCAAACTTGCTCAACAACTGTTCAAACGCAGTTTACTACTTTCAATATAGCCCTGCTCTGGTATCGTGTCAAGAATAATAATACTTTGGTAGTAAGAATTTATGCACTCCCAAGCAGGAGCTTAGGAACGAGGTAAACGCAAGTTGCGGTGCTTGGCACGAAAAATGTGGTGCTTGGCACGAAAAATGCGATGCTTGGCAAAACTTTTGCGGTGCTTCGCAAAAAAAGTGTGGTGCTTGGCAAAACTTTTGCGATGCTTGGCAAAAAAATGTGGTGCTTGGCAAAAAAAGTGTGGTGCTTGGCAAAACTTTTGCGGTGCTTCACATCGTCGCTGCGGGACGACGCAAAAAAAAACAATAAGGGTGTTGCGTTATTTTTTAACCAATACTGGAGAGTCAAACTTCAAGCCTTCCCAGCCATAGACAATAAAATTACGGATATTAGGATGTGAATCCCCTTCAGGGCTGTTAAGAACGCTTCGGTAGTGTTCACCAAAACAATGTAAAACTTCAAGTTGTGTCAATTGATGAATAGCACCGAAGCAAAATAATTTAGCGCTGCCTTGGTTTTCATCAGCGGCATTGTGTAAATCACCATTGGTAAATGGGGCACTCGTGTAATCGTAGTTCTGCTCAATTAATGTCATTAGGTCGTCAAACTTCATCTGCGCACCCGACCTAAGTTCTTCTAAATATGTTTCCTGTGTCATCTTTTTGCCCCTTTTTTTTATACCGTCATTGGGTTTGATTTGCTAACATCGACGCCGTATTTATCAATCGCCTTTGCCACTACTGATATCTCCATTTCGCCTTCATCGACCAATGCCTTAAGAGTGGCTATAGTAACATAGTTTGCATCAACTTCAAAAAAGTCTCTAAGCGCCTTGCGTGAATCCGAACGACCAAAACCATCTGTGCCAAGGACTTCATAACGGTTTGGAATATATTTACGCACTTGTTCGGCGTAATTACGCATATAGTCTGTGGTCGCAATCACAGGACCTTTTGCGCCTTCCAGGCATTGGGTGATATAAGGCACTTTTGGTGACTCTGCGCTAAATCTATTCTCTCTATCAATCGCCTGTGCCTCACGGGTTAGCTCATTAAAACTGGTTACCGACCAAACATTAGATTTCACCCCCCAATCATCTGCCAACATCTGTGCTGCTTTTTCAACTTCTCTAAGAATAGTGCCACAGCCCATCAACTGCACTTGCTTATCACCTGTGCCGACTTCTTTCAGTGGATAAATACCTTTGATAATACCTTCTTCTACGCCTTTTGGTATTTCTGGATGCGTGTAAAGCTCGTTCATAGTAGTAATGTAGTAAAAAATATTTTCATGATTTTCATACATTCTGTGTAGTCCACTGCGAACAATCACTGCCAACTCATACGCATAAGTTGGGTCATAAGAAATACAATTTGGAATGGTATTGGCAACCAAATGTGAATCGCCATCTTGATGTTGCAAACCCTCGCCATTCAGTGTAGTGCGTCCTGCTGTGCCGCCGATTAGGAAGCCTTTGGCCTGCATATCACCCGCTGCCCACGCCAAATCACCCACCCGCTGAAAACCAAACTTAGAATAATAAATATAAAACGGAATCATAGTGGTGTTGTGCGTAGCATAAGCTGTGGCTGCGGCAATCCAATCAGAAATTGCCCCCGCCTCGTTAATGCCCTCTTGCAATACTTGGCCTTTCTTGTCTTCCTTATACCACATCATCTTATCGGCATCTTCTGGCTGATAAAGCTGCCCTGAGGCAGAATAAATACCCAGCTGTCTAAACAAGCCCTCCATGCCAAAAGTGCGCGCCTCATCAGGGATAATAGGCACGATTTTAGAGCCAAGTTGTTTGTCACGCACTAATAACGACATAATGCGATTAAGCGCCATAGTGGTGGATAATTCCCGCTCGCCACTGGAATCTAACAAGGCTTTGAAAACCTCTAGTTCTGGCACTTTTAAGGTCTCTAATTGGAACGAACGCACAGGCAATGAGCCACCTAGTTTTTGGCGTTGGGCGTTCATATAAATCATTTCTTCGCTGTCATCAGCTGGCTTGTAAAAGTTAAGTTGTTTAACATCTTTTTCGGTAACAGGAATGTCAAATCGCTCGGCAAATTTTTCAACCTGTTTCAACCCAAGTTTTTTCTGCGAGTGCGTGGTGTTTTGACCTTCGCCCGCCTCACCCATGCCGTAACCTTTGACTGTTTTAGCCAAAATAACCGTTGGCTTATCACTGCACGCTTTAGCAGCGTGGTAGGCTTGAAATACTTTAAAAGGATCGTGCCCGCCACGATTAAGACGATAAATTTCTTCATCACTTAAATGCTCAACCATGGTAAGTAATTCTGGGTATTTACCAAAAAAATGTTTACGCACATACGCACCATCTTTGGCTTTATAAGCTTGATATTCGCCGTCCACTACTTCTTCCATGCGTTTTTTAAGCAATCCGTCGCTGTCTTTGGCGAGCAATTTATCCCACTCACCGCCCCAAATAACTTTAAGCACATTCCAGCCTGCACCACGGAACATTCCCTCTAACTCTTGAATAATTTTACCGTTACCACGCACCGGGCCATCTAAACGCTGGAGGTTGCAATTAACCACGAAAATTAAGTTGTCTAACTTCTCTCGCCCTGCCATGGAAATCGCACCCAAAGATTCAGGCTCATCCATTTCACCGTCGCCTAAATACGCCCAAACTGTGCGTTTATCAGTTAATTGAATATCACGATGATGCAGGTACTTCATAAACCGTGCTTGATAAATTGCCATGATTGGCCCTAGCCCCATTGAAACAGTCGGAAACTGCCAAAAATCTGGCATTAACCAAGGGTGTGGATATGAACTAAGCCCATCTTTGCCCGCTTCTTGGCGAAACAATAACATTTGCGCCTCAGTAATACGCCCTTCTAAAAAAGCACGCGAATAAATACCGGGGGAAATATGCCCTTGAAAAAAGATTAAATCTGCACCTTGCTCGGCATCAGGTCCCCGATAAAAATGGTTAAAACCCACTTCATATAAAGTAGCGCTGGAGGCAAATGAAGCAATATGTCCGCCCAAATCATACGGCAATTGGTTGGCTTTTACCACCATCACCATTGCATTCCAGCGAATAATAGCGGAAATTCTTGCCTCAATATCTGCACTAATATCTGTTACCACCTCTTTTTCTTTAGCAATACTATTAAGATAAGAGGTATTAACGCCAGTCGGCAGATCCATACCCTCGTGATGCGCCATATCCATAAGCTGGTTTAATAAAAATTTAGCACGGTCATCGCCCTCAACACGGGCAACAGATTTAAAGGCTTCTAGCCATTCTTGAGTTTCTAAAGGGTCAATATCTTGAGTTGGCATAATCGGCAGAATTCATTTGTAAAAAATAAGCCAATTATCCCAAAATTATTACACTTTAAAAGCCTACTTTAGAAAATATTTCGTCAAACCTAGTGAGGCAAAAAACCCCATAAAAGCAAATACAATCTGCCCTATTTCATGGGTTGGGTACAAAACGCCGCCCAATATCCCGCCTGCAAATAGCAACAACAATGGCGACATATAAAGTTGAAAAGCACGATAAAACAATTCATTTGATGTAATCTCTAAAGTAACAAAATCACCCACTGCTACGCCATTTTTCAAGGGCTTGTTAAACACAGAATAATGATCAAAATAATTCGCAAGTATCCCCGTACCACACCCACTACTCGCAGAACAACTGTGGCAACCTGATGAGCGATTAACTTTCAACTTCATCATCTGATTTTCAATTTCAATAACTTCAAACTTTTCTTTCATATTTATACAAAGATCTCTATTAAAATAAGCGATTGTTTTTTTTAATATTTTATCAGTATGTTGGTTTCAAAATCAATCTTTAAAGCCTACGACATTCGGGGCATCGTTGCAGACGAACTCACACCTGAGGTTGTCGAACTTATTGGTCTAGCCATTGGCAGTGAATCAATTGCCAAGGGCGAGCGAGGTATCGTAGTAGGTCGGGATGGGCGTTTGAGCGGGATTGAATTAATGCAAGCGTTAAAATCAGGGTTAAAAAAAAGTGGCTGCCATGTGGTAGATATTGGCATGGTGCCTACGCCGCTGGTATATTACGCCACTTACACAAAAGCAGCCACTTCTGGGGTGATGATTACAGGCTCGCATAACCCCTCTGAATATAACGGTTTTAAGATTATGATTGCGGGGGAGGCGCTGTCCGGTGAGCGTATTGAGTCGCTGTATCAGCGTATTCAAAATAACGATTTTTGTTCAGGTCATGGCACTTCAACGAGAGTGGATATTGAAGATGATTATATCGAGCGTATCACTACTGATGTTCAATTAGACAAGCCACTGCATATTGTTGTAGATGCAGGGAACGGTGTTGCCGGCAATATTGCACCAAAATTGTTTGAGCAACTCGGTGCTAAAGTAACGAAATTATTTTGCCTAGTGGATGGCAATTTCCCCAATCACCACCCCGACCCCTCCAAACTTCATAACCTTGAAGACATTATTAAAGAAGTTAAAAACACAGGTGCAGACATGGGCTTTGCTTTTGATGGGGATGGCGACAGACTAGGCTTGATCGATAACAAAGGCGGGGTGATTTGGGCGGATAGACAGATGATTTTATACGCTCGTGACATCCTTAAACGCAATGCTGGCGCTAAAATCGTGTTTGATGTTAAATGCTCCTCTCGATTGCCAAAAGACATCACCGAGCACGGCGGTGAGGCGATTATGTCACGCACAGGGCACAGCTTTATTAAAGCCAAATTAAAAGAAACGGGCGCAGCACTTGGCGGCGAAATGAGCGGGCATATTTTCTTTAAAGAGCGTTGGTATGGCTTTGATGATGCGCTTTATACGGGTGCTAGACTACTAGAAATCTTATCCAAAACCGATAAAACCTGCGCCCAAGTTTTTGCCGATTTACCCGATAGCATCAATACACCAGAGATTAACATTCACTTTGACGAGCAAGGGCAACAATTCCATGCAATGGATAAATTAGCTAAAAACATTGATTTTCCCCATGCAAAAATCACCACCATTGACGGCGTTCGAGTGGATTATGACAACGGCTGGGGCTTAGTTCGTCCCTCCAACACCACGCCCTGTTTGGTGCTTAGATTCGAGGCAGACGATGAAGAAACCTTAAACAAAATCCAACAGAAGTTTAGAGTTTGGCTAGAGAATAACCATATCTCTACCCAAGATTTTTAATAATAAGAGTTGCTGTAATACCCTCAAAAAACCACACCACTTACAAAGTAGAAAATTCTATAATAAGAGACCTTTGTATAAATAGGGATTTTTCACATGAAAAAAATCAAGATACACAGAGTCACAAATAGTTAATACCATTTACAAAAATAAAGTGAATGATATAGTGCCTATAATCGCCCAACTATAGAAAGTAAAAATACTTGTGTTACTTATTGATAACATAGGTATTTTTACTTTTTATAGTTGGGATGAGGATGGGCGCTAGATTGTTTAATTTATTTTTGAAAATGGTATTACTCATTCTACCGATTTTTATGGATATAAATGCCATTTGACTTGAGTAGTGCCTTGGTGCTGGGTTTTTTACCTCTAAATTTATTGTATTGACACATAAAATCTAGACTGCCGCCAACTTGTAATATTTCTATTAGAAATGCATTTGCTGCATCTGAGCCGATGCCGCCCTGAGATTTTACGAAATAATATGCGTCTGCCGCTAACACTTCAGCCCATTTATAACTAAAGTAGCCAGCCGCATAACCGCCGCTAAAAATATGTCCAAAAGTATTTAAAAAACGATTTTCGCTAATACTTGATATTAAGGCGGTATCCTTTCTAACTTCCTCTAGTACTGCGTAAGTGTCTTTGCTTTCTAAATGCGTTTTAACATCCCATAAAGAAAATTCACATTGACGCAACATTGCCAGCGCTGACTGAAAGTTCTTAGAGGCAACAAGTTTGTCATATAAATTATCTGGTAACGATTCACCCGTTTGCCAATGTTTGGATAGCAATTCAACCACGGTTCGCTCATAACAGAAAAACTCCATATACTGACTCGGTAACTCCACGCCGTCCCAAGGCACTCCAGAAATACCAGCTGCTGATGGATATTTAACTGTGGTCAATAGATGGTGCAATGCGTGCCCAAACTCATGGAATAAGGTAATAATTTCATCAAATTCAAACAAGGCAGGCTTATCCGCAGAAGGCGAATTTAGATTACACACCACAAAGGCAATAGGCTTATTATCACCCATCAATGGTTGATAATCTGCCATCCAAGCCCCGCCTCGTTTGCCCTCTCTGGCATATACATCTAAATAAATTCGCCCTACTAAGCCACTGCCGTTGTTAACATCCAAAACTCGAACATCAGGATGATAGCACGCCTCATCTACTGCTGCAATACTGACCTGATAAAGATTTTCAATGGTTGCAAACAAGCCGTCTAACACCTGATTTTCAGGGAAATACGGCGTTAAGTCAGATTTTTTGAAACCAAATTTTTGAGTTTTGAGCTTCTCTGTGTAATAGTTCAAATCCCAAGGCATTAACTCAATGCCCGCAAAGGCTTTTAGTTCTGCTAATTCTTGCTTTGCTTGTGGCTTTGAGTGTCGCACTAAATCTTGTAAAAAGTCAATCACTTGAGTCTCAGACTCAACCATTTTGGATGCAATAGAGCGCTGTGCGTAATTATCAAAACCCAAGATTTTTGCCATTTCTAATCGCAATGCTAAAATCTCATCCATAACAACTTTATTGTCAAACTTTTTATCCGTAATCCCCACATTCGATGCACGAGATACATAGGCTTTATATGCCTCTTCACGCAACTCACGATTATCCGCATAGGTCATTACATCTATATAAATTGGCGCTTGCAGGCTAATTTCATACCCCTCGTCTGTCTTAATCTTAGCAAGCTGATCTTCGTTGTAACCCTTTAAATTCGCCTCAGAAACTACTTTTTTCCATTCGTTTGTCGCCAGTAAACTATTTTTAGAGAATTGATTACTCAACACACTCAAACGCTCCTTAATTGCCTTAAAGCAAACCGATTGTTCGCCCGATAACCCTACGCCAGAGAGTTCAAAGCCTTCTATTGCCTCTTTGACAATGTGCTGTTGTTGTGCATCTAAATCCCCGCTCTCAAGATTTTTATAAGCCCGATACAGCGCCTTATTACTACTGATTTCAGTGTAAAAATTGGTTATTAGCGGCAAAGTTTTTTCATACTCAGTGTTAAACGCCTCACCAAACATCACTGCATTAAGGTGTGAATTAACATTAATATGATGACCCAGTTCAAATTCAAATTCATCCAAAGGCTCAACCACTTCAGCCCAAGTCTTGCCCTTAGCGGCTGTATCCACTATTTTCAATCCTTTTTTAATTAAAACCTGAATGGTTGCAACAATGTCTTTTGGTTCAAAATTTGGTGTGTGTGTATTTATCATTTTTCTATATTATAAGCAGATTTTCTGTGTGCAACTTTAACGATAAAAATCGTTAATATTTTTTTATTTATACTATACAAAACACGGTATTTTCCTACTCTAAGCCTATATTTATCTTGACCTGATAATTTAATAGAATTGTGAGGAAATGGATTCTCAGACAGTGCTCCTATTTCTGCAACAATCCTAACTAAATATTCCTGAGGAATTTTTCTTAGTTCTTTTTCAGCAGAAGTCTTAATTTTTATCTCATATTTTGCCATCAGATTTTAAATGGCTAATCATAGATTCAAAGGATGTAGTGGGCTGATGTTTTCTGTCTTTAAATGCTTGTAAATCTTCAGCATCCTCTGACAACTCATAAAGTAACGCCCTATTAACAATATCTGAAATAGAGCGAGATGTTTCTAATGACTTGAACTTTAACGCCTTATGCACATCTGGGTCAAAGTAAACTGTTGATCTTTTAGTTAATAGTGACATAATAATTCCAATAATGAAATAGAGTGTAAAAAATATTATAGCGTTATAGCGTTACAATGTCGCAATATTTTCAAAAAAATAATGGTGGAGAGAGAGGGATTTGAACCCTCGGTACCGTGAGGTACACCCGCTTTCCAAGCGAGCAAAATAAACCGCTCTGACATCTCTCCGAAAGAAAGTATTTTAACTGATTTTCATCCCCGCTTGTGCGCCAGAATCAGGAGATAAAATATGCAAAGATTTTCCATCACCTGCAGCCAAAACCATACCTTCTGAGATGCCAAATTTCATCTTTCTGGGTGCCAGGTTAGCGACCATGACGGTAAGTCGCCCCTCTAGGTCTTCTAGGTTATAGTGCGCCTTAATGCCAGCAAAAACATTCCTAGTGGATTCTTCGCCAATGTCCAATGTAAGTTGCAGGAGTTTGTCTGCACCTTCAACGGCCTGTGCTTTTACAATTTTGGCAATACGCAGGTCAATTTTAGTAAAATCATCAATTTGAATCATGCTGTCGTCCTCTTCTTTTTCTGGTTCGGTTGTTTGTATGCTTTGCTTAGAAGCCTCAATTACTTGGTTGATTTGTGTGTCTTCAACGCGTAACATTAACGGCTTAAACTTATTAATCTGATGCTTGGTAAGTGGGTGCTTGATATTGCCCCAATTTAGCGAATCAATATTTAAAAAAGCCTCAGCTTGTTCTGCCATCACTGGCAATACTGGTTTTAAGTATGTCATTAACACCCTAAATAAATTAATCGCCAAAGAGGCAACATCATGCACTTGCGCTTCTTTGCCTTCTTCTTTAATCAACTGCCAAGGTTTATGTTCGTCGATGTATTGATTGGCCTTATCTGCAAGCTTCATAATCTCACGCATCGCTTGATTGTAATTGCGCGCCTCATAGAGTTTGGCAATCTGCCCACCTTGATCAACAAATTCTTGATACAACTGCGGTTCAACGGCATACGCCGATAAAGTTTTATTGAATTTTTTAACCACAAAGCCTGCACTGCGAGAGGCAATATTAACCACTTTGCCCACCAAATCAGAGTTTACCCGCTGTTTAAAATCCTCTAAATTAAGGTCAATGTCATCAATTTTAGCAGAAAGTTTGTAGGCGTAATAATAACGCAAATACTCAGGGTTTAGGCTTTCTAGGTAAGTTCTTGCTTGGATGAATGTGCCACGAGATTTGCTCATTTTCTGACCATTAACAGTTAAAAATCCATGTGCAAAAATGGCATTTGGTGTACGGTAGTCCGCCCCCATTAGCATTGCTGGCCAAAACAATGCATGAAAATAAACAATATCCTTGCCGATAAAATGATACAACTCAGTAGTCGAGTCCTTGTTAAAGTATTCGTCAAAATCAAGCCCTGTATCGGTGCATAATTTCTTAAAACTCGCCATATAACCAATCGGCGCATCTAGCCAAACATAAAAATATTTATTCTCTACCCCAGGAATTTGAAAACCAAAATACGGTGCATCACGGGAAATATCCCATTGTTGTAAGCCTTGCTCAAACCATTCTGCCAATTTGTTACTGATTTCGCCTTGTAAATGCCCTGCTTGCGTCCATTCTTGCAGTTGTGCCTCAAACTGCGGCAAATCAAAGAAATAATGCTGCGAATCCTTAGTAATGGGCGTTGCGCCTGAAATAGCAGACTTGGCGTTTTTCAGCTCAGTTGGTAAGTAAGTCGCACCACAAGCTTCGCAGTTGTCGCCGTATTGGTCGCTTGCTCCGCATTTAGGGCAATCGCCTTTGATAAAACGATCGGGTAAAAACATTTGTTTTTTAGGGTCAAATGCCTGAGAAATAATGCGTGTTTTAATAAATCCAGCATCGTTTAATTTGTTATAAATACCCGCAGAAATTTCCTTATTTTCTTGGCTGTGGGTCGAATGATACTGACTAAAACCAATCGAAAACGCCCTAAAATCTGCCTGATGCCTCTCACTCACTCCCTCAATTAGCGCCTCTGGCGTGATACCAAGTTCATTGGCTTTGAGCATAATCGGCGTGCCATGTGCATCATCTGCACAGACGAAGTAACACTCGTTACCCATCATTTTTTGAAAACGCACCCAAATATCGGTTTGAATGTATTCCAATAAATGCCCTAGATGAATTTCGCCATTGGCATAAGGTAACGCTGAGGTAACAAGGATTTTACGATTTGACATAATAATATTAAGGGCTTAGCAATAAGCAACTACGATAAAATAGCACATTTTACTTAATTGGATGAAGTGATGGCAGATTTAACTCAAGACAAAATTGAAAAAATTCTTGAAGGTGTGATAGATATTTATACCGAGCAAGATATTGTATCTTCAAACGCATTGGACAGTGTCGAGATTAACAAAGACAAAGTTACCATCAATATTATATTAAGTTACCCAGCGCAAAGCTACCATGCAACCCTGTCTGATGCAATAACCACGGCGCTCTCAGAGGCAGGTATCAGCAATGCAGAGGTCAATATTAAAACAGAAATCGCCAAGTATGCCACTCAAAAAGGCGTAGAAATGTTATCAGAAGTTAAAAACATCATTGCCATTGCCTCAGGCAAAGGTGGCGTTGGAAAATCAACCACTGCCGTTAATTTAGCACTTGCATTACAAGCAGAAGGTGCAAAAGTGGCTATTTTAGATGCCGATATTTATGGCCCTTCTCAGCCAAAAATGCTGGGTGTCTCCAAGCTCAAGCCTGAGCAAACAGGCGAAGGCAAATTACTACCTATCTTAGGTCACGGTATGCAATCTATGTCTATCGGCTATTTGGTTGATGAAGAAAACCCAATGATTTGGCGCGGCCCTATGGTAACGCAGGCGCTAGAGCAAATGTTGCGTGACACTTTGTGGCGTGGCGTGGATTATATGATTATTGACTTGCCACCTGGCACAGGCGATACTCAACTCACACTCTCACAAAAGATTCCAGTCAGTGGTTCAATCATCGTTACCACGCCACAAGACATTGCCCTACTGGATGCTAAAAAAGGTCTGAAAATGTTTGAAAAGGTCAATATTCCAATTTTAGGTATTGTTGAGAATATGTCATTACACATTTGTTCAAGATGTGGTCATGAAGAGGCAATTTTTGGCACCGGTGGTGGAGAAACAATGGCCAAAGACGCTAATGTCAATTTCTTAGGCGCTCTCCCTTTAGAAATGGATATTAGAACCGATGTTGATGAAGGCACACCAACCGTGGTCAAAAACCCAGACGGAAAAGTGGCACAAATCTACAAAGAAATTGCCAAGAAAATATCTGCCAAACTTACCCAACAAGACAAAGCCCTAAGCTCGTTCCCAAGCATTACCATCGAATAATCTTGCTACAATATGAGCTACATAGAGCGGTTTAAAGGTAGGTTTATTGGTATTATGCAGTGGGACGATTGTCATGCACTGTTTGAAAAACTTAACAGCGACCCAGATGGCTGGTATCTATACGACACCTCAAAAGTTGCGCCAAAAATAGTCGCCAATGCCAATGAGTTCATTGACACATTGAACGGCATTAAGAAAATTATCAAAAGCGAACATCAAGAAAGATATTGTGGCATTGTGTACACCAATGACTTAGACAAGCCTGATTTTGTCAAAATATTCCACCCAAACAATCTAGGAAAAGTCTGTGGCAGTAGCGAAAACCCGTCAATACCACGATGGCTATTGTCTAAAAACAAACCGATAAATATAGAGACAGAACTCAAGCCCAAACAAGAGCAAGGCTTTGTGAGTAAGTTTTTGAAACTTTAGTGGTTTTCAGACACCTGATTAATGGTGTATTTCGGAATTTCAATTACCAAATCCGTATCAGCAATAATTGCCTGACAAGAGAGGCGGGAATCTGGGTCTAAACCCCATGCTTTATCGAGTAAATCATCTTCTGTTTCATCGGACTCTTCAATGTCATCGAAGCCTTCACGCACATAGATATGACAAGTGGTGCAGGCGTTGGACATTTCGCAGGCGTGTTCAATTTCAATATCATTGGCGAGCATAGCGTTGCAAACACTAACGCCCTTCTCGGCTTCAATAACCACGCCTTCTGGGCAAAGGTCTTCATGTGGTAATATAATTATTTGTGGCATTTTCTGCTCCTACATTAAAACTGAGAAACTGGATTTCTCAATTGGAAAATTCATCGACATTATGTCCCTGCATGGCTTGTGCGATACTATGGTTCATACGCATTTCTACAAACTTAGCGCTGATTGCCTCTAAGTTGTTAATTTTATCTTGAATGACTTTCTCATTGTCATTCTTTGCAACGGTTGCTAATTCTGCCTTGGCTTGCATAATATCATCAAGCATCGCTTTATCTAGCATTTTTTTATCCTTGTCCAGCGCTGAATCAATCGCCTCTAGGGTTCTGTCTGCCTCTACCTGCGTTTCGTGCAGTTGCCTAGCCTCAATATCATCTTTGGCAAATAAAATAGAATCCTTAAGCATCTTTTCCATCTCAGTGTCACTTAACCCGTAAGACGGCTTAATCGTTACTTCTGTTTTAACGCCAGAAGTTTCTTCTGTGGCACTCACTGAGAGCAAGCCGTCAGCATCCACTTGAAATTCGACTCGAATGCGTGCACTGCCTGCCACCATCGGAGGAATGCCTCGCAATTCAAACTTACCTAGTGAACGACAATCTTTGACCAACTCTCGTTCGCCTTGTAAGACATGCACACTCATTGCCGTTTGCCCATCTTTAAAAGTGGTAAATTCTTGTGCTCTGGTAATAGGAATAGTGGTGTTTCGGTGCACCACCTTCTCCACCAGGCTGCCCATCGTCTCTAAACCGAGCGACAAAGGCAAAACATCTAACAACAACATATCATCTTGTGATTTATTGCCCGCTAATAAATTCGCTTGAATAGCAGCACCTCTTGCCACCACTTCGTCCGGATTGATAGAGCACAATACAGGCTTATCAAATAAGCCACTCACCATTGAGCGCACCAGTGGCATACGGGTTGAGCCACCCACCATAATCACATCTTTAACTTCGCTTATTTCAACCTGTGCATCACGAAGCGCTCGTTTAACTAAAAGCAAGGTGCGTTTAATAAGCTTATTTGACAGCTCATCAAATTTTTCTCGAGTAATTTTATAAGGGGTTTCAATGCAATCAAATGTTGCAAAATCTTGCGTGCTTAAAGTTTCTTTGGCCACACGAGCAAACTGTTTAATTTTTTGCATTTGCGTTGGTGTTAATTCACTTACACCCATTTTTTTAATACAATCATCAATAATCAATGCATCGAAATCATCGCCACCTAAAGCAGAATCACCACCTGTAGCCAATACTTTAAACACACCTTTGCTAAAACTTAGAATAGAAATATCAAAAGTCCCGCCACCCAAATCATAAATCGCATGCACACCTTCTTCGCCCGATTCTAAGCCGTAAGCAACTGCTGCCGCTGTTGGTTCGTTTAACAGCCTTAAAGTGTTCAACCCTGCTAGCGTTGCCGCATCTTTGGTGGCTTGTCGCTGCGCATCATTAAAATAAGCAGGCACGGTGATTACAGCGCCAGTTAAATCGCCGCCTAGAGATTTTTCAGCACGCTGTTTGAGCGAGATTAGGATGGTTGAAGAAATTTCCACCGCAGATAAATCACCCATAGCAGTATGAAACTGTACATTATTACCGTTTTCCATCAAATTATACGGGCAATTTTTAAACGCCTTAACTTCCTGATAACTCAAGCCCATAAAGCGCTTAACTGATACAATTGTGTTAGTTGGGTCGGTTTTGGCGTAAGGACAAGCATCACAACCCACTGTGAGTTTATTGTCTTTGCCGCAATGCACAACCGAGGGCAAAATTGCCTTGTTATTCTTATCTTTCAACACCCTGCTCTTGCCACTTTGCACTGTCGCTACTAAAGAGTTGGTTGTACCTAAATCAATACCAATCGCCAACTTATGCTGATGTGGTGCGCTGGCTTGACCGGGTTCTGAGATTTGTAAGAGTGCCATTTATTGATTAAACTCAACACTATCATAAATAATTTGCGTCCAATTAAGCAAAGGTTGATATTGTTTGATTGTTTGATGGTTTGATTTGTTAATAACTCTGAAAATTAATCTGGGGTCAACATCATCAACAGATAAATTTTGTTTGTTTTTAATGCAGTTTTGGCGTAAATCTTCTGCATGATTGGCAGCCTTAATAAAAGAAGCTTGATCGTTCCAACCGCCAAATTTTTCTTGTGCAATATTATCAGGGTTGATATAAACCATGTCTTTTGACCAAGAATGTTTTAATAATTTCTCGGTAATGGTTGTTTTTCCTGAACCATTTGACCCTGCAACAACAACTAAAATAGGTTTGCTCACTATACCCAATTTCGATGAAGTTTTTTTGTTGTTCTGAGCATATTCAAAGAATCAGCATTCACCTTTGACGCATAATTTCTTTTACACTTAGCCTCTTTACCAATGCCTTGCAGAGCCTTTTCTAGTTCTAAAATGTTAACCTCTGTTTGGTCGTTTTTTAATATTTTCATAATAATTCATCCATTGATTGCTTTGCGTGTGTATTGAGTTGCGTATAAAATTTTAACTCTCTAACCAAGTTCTTTATTATATCAATTTCTCCCGTCTTAAAACCCTGTTCTATTTGAGCAATATTTTGTTTTTCTTTACGGTTAATGCTTCCAATGAAATCATCCAAAGCCATTTCATCTTCTGCTTTTTCTATCGCCTCTAACGACTCTCTAAGTTCAATTTGACGCATTAAAAAATCTACATCCATTTTTGTGTCTTTCTCGTCAAAAGCATTAATATCTTGCAATTCTAATAAATAAGTGGCCCGTAATAGAGGTGATTTCAATGTGTCAAAAGCACTGTTGATCAATGAGGTGTTCTGCACGGCAAGTGTTTTTTCTTTATCACTACCTACGGCAAATTTATCAGGATGATACTGCGCAATTTGCATTTGATAGATTTGCTCTAAAGCGCTTAAATCTATTGCAAAATCAGCCTCTAAAGAGAATAATTCAAAGTAGTTTTGCATGATCAAGAAAGTTTAATTTATACAGTAAAAGATTCGCCACAGCCACACTCGGCTTTAGCATTTGGATTATTAAACTCAAACCCTTCGTTTAGACCTTCTTTAACAAAATCAACCTCAGTACCATCTAAATAAATCAAACTTTTGGCATCAATGATAACCTTAACGCCATTATCTTCAAAGATAGTGTCGTCGTCATTAGTGCTATCAACAAATTCCATGTTATAACCCAAACCAGAACAACCTGTTGTCTGCACAGATAGGCGAATACCAACACCTGAACCTCGATTGACTAAAAAGCCAGCAACACGATTAGCGGCAGTATCTGTGAGAGTAATCATTCGTTACGCTTTATTTTTAATGTCTTCAATCGCTGCTTTAATTGCATCTTCGGCCAAGACTGAGCAATGTATTTTTACTGGCGGTAGAGCCAATTCTTCAGCAATATCAACATTTTTAATTTGTGCCGCCTCATCCAATGTCTTGCCTTTAACCCACTCTGTTAATAGTGAGCTTGAGGCAATCGCCGAACCACAGCCATAAGTTTTGAATTTTGCCTCTTCAATCACGCCGTTATCATCAACCTGAATTTGCAAACGCATTACATCGCCACAAGCAGGTGCGCCGACCATACCCGTGCCAACATTTTTAGCGTCTTTGTCTAAAACACCCACATTGCGTGGATTTTCATAGTGATCGAGTACTTTTTCACCGTATGCCATATTATTTCTCCTTATTAAATACTTATTGTTATTCTAACCTTGTTGCAAGCCACTAACCCATGCATTTATTATGCTCATTTTAATGGGCAGCCCATTCAACTTTACTCAAATCAACGCCCTCTTTAAACATATCCCACAACGGCGATAAATCACGCAGTTTTTCTACCTTTTCACGCACTAAAGTAATTGCCTTATCAATATCAGCCTCAGTGGTATAACGACCAATACTAAAACGAATAGAGCTGTGTGCCAATTCGTCACTTAATCCAAGCGCTCGTAATACATACGAGGGCTCAAGGCTAGCACTGGTGCAGGCCGAACCTGAAGATACCGCAATGTCATTAATTGCCATCATTAAAGATTCACCTTCAACATAGTTAAAACTAATATTGAGATTGCCGGGGATGCGTTGTTCTAAGTCGCCATTCACCTGCACCTCTTCCATGTCAATAAAACCTGCTAACAAGCGCTCTTGCAAATTTTTAATTCTTTTATTTTCTTCATCCATTTCCGCTTGTGCAAGTGCAAATGCCTCGCCCATGCCTACAATTTGATGTGTGGCAAGTGTGCCAGAACGCATGCCACGCTCATGTCCGCCACCATGTATTTGTGCCTCAATGCGAATACGGGGCTTACGGCGCACATACAATACGCCAATGCCTTTAGGCCCATAAATTTTGTGCGCACAAAAACTCATTAAGTCCACTGGTAATGTCGATAAATCAATGGGAACTTTGCCTGCAGATTGAGCGCCATCTACATGAAAAAACACTTTATGTTGGCGGCAAAGCTTGCCAATTGCCTCAATATCTTGAATGACACCAATTTCATTATTCACATGCATGATGGACACCAAAATAGTGTCTTCACGAATCGCTGCTTCTAACACCGATAAATCCAACAAACCATTTGACATTGGGTCTAAATAACTCACCTCAAACCCTTCCCGTTCTAACTGACGACAAGTGTCTAATACCGCTTTGTGTTCAGTTTTTAAAGTGATAATATGATTGCCTTTCTTTTTGTAAAAATGTGCCACACCTTTGATTGCCAAATTGTCGGATTCGGTTGCACCCGATGTCCAAACAATTTCCCTAGGATCAGCGCCAATTAAATCTGCCACTTGCTTTCTGGCTTTTTTAACCGCCTCATCTGCTTGCCAGCCATAGTAGTGTGAATTAGAGGCTGGATTACCAAAATCGCCATCCATAGTTAGGTATTTCATCATTATCTCAGCAACGCGCTTATCAACAGGCGTGGTTGCAGAATAATCCATATAAGTAGGTGTTGTCATTGTCATAGTCCTTTGTTAAGATTAATGTCGTGATTGTCAATTACCATTTGCAGGGTTTTGTCGTTCAAAAATGTTCTAATTTGCTCGCTAACTTCACACCACAGTTGATGAGAGATGCATTGACGGCCATTATTACATCCATTCATACCCTTACAACGACGCAAATCAATGTTTTCATCAACTGCTTCGATGATTTGAGTAAGACTAATGTCTTTTGCCTGGGCATCGAGCAAATAACCACCCCCTGGCCCCCGCACGCTTTTCACCAGTGATGCCTTTCTGAGTTTGGCAAATAATTGCTCCAAATACGACAGAGAAATGTTTTGCCTTTGAGAGATAATATCCAGCGTAATCGGTTTACTCGTATTGTTGGACGCTAAATCTAACATCGCTGTTACTGCGTAACGACCTTTAGTGGTTAGTTGCATAATTAATATTCTTGCTAAAACTTGACATTATATATAACCAAGTATTTTAGTCAAGTTTTATTTTCAATTTCGTCTAATCGTTTAAGAATGGATTTTATTGCCTCAATATTTGGGTCATTGTCATTACTCACACCATACGCATCAAAACTTAAATGCTCTGATTTTTCGCTCAGCACCCTGCCTGGCACACCTACCACGGTTTCATTAGCAAAAACAGATTTAGTTATTACCGCATTTGATCCTATTCTAGCACCGCTTTCAAGCGTAATCGGACCTAGGATTTTAGCCCCTGCGCCGACAACTATATTATTTTTTAAAGTTGGATGGCGCTTGCCTTTCTTCCAAGTAGTGCCACCCAAAGTAACGCCATGATAAAGCGTACAATCATCGCCAATCTCGGCCGTTTCACCAATCACCACACCCATGCCATGGTCAATAAAAAATCGTCTACCAATCTTAGCCGCAGGATGGATTTCAATACCCGTTAGCCATCTCGCCAACATAGAGATAAACCTGGACAACCATTTAAGTTTCAACAGCCATAATCGATGTGACAGACGATAAAACAACATCGCCTGCACGCCAGAATAAGTGGTTATTATCTCAAAAGTGTTTCTTGCCGATGGGTCTCGGTCAAATACGCTTTGGATGTCTTCAATAAATTTCATATTCATATTATAGCAGTCTAATATTTAATAACACCTTTAAAACGCTTATAATTCCATAGATATTGTTCGGGTTTGATTTTTACCAAATGTTCAATAACTTTATTCATTTTTGCCACATCGTCTTCTAACACGCCAGATTCTGACAAAACATCTACTGGCTTAATGTTTAGCTCATACCCCCTACCCTTATTCAGTCGGGCAGCCCAAGTCATTAACACTTTGGTATTATTTTTTCTTGCCAACTTAACCAATAGCGTCATGGTCTTAGCACTTTGTCCAAAAAAAGGGGCTAAAACACCCCCCTCATTACCTGGATACTGATCGGGCAGGATAGCAACCAACTGCCCACTTTTTAACGCACGGTGTAATTTTAAAACGCCTTTTTTATTGGCAGCAGCCATATACAAATCTTGTTGCTGACGCAAAGAAAGCAATAAAGCGTTCTGCTTTTTATTCTCCAATTCCTTATACATAAAGGTCGTCGGTCTATGCAGAGACACCACACGGGCTGCGATTTCCCAACAGCCAAAATGCGGCACCAGCAAAATCACTGGCTGTTCAGATTTCAGATGCTCCGCACCATTCGTCTTAGTAATGTGGCGAGCATTATGCGCAAAACTATTCATCCAAATAAAACCAGATTCACTCAAGCCCTTGCCCGTTTCAATCAAGGATTTTTTAATCAAACTTTGCTGTTCTGCTTTACTCAAATCAGCAAAACAAATCTCAATATTTTTGCTCACAATAGACTTAGAGCGAGTATTCATCAAATATGAAAACCGACCCATCAACATACCAATAAAATGATTAAACCTGAGTGGTATTAGTGAAAAAAGTTTCAAAATAAATCTAATCATTCGTCTCATCCAGCATAGGCTTCATAGCGCTTAATAGATTTTTGTATAAATTCGGCAAGCGTTTTTCTTCGCTCAACAGCCACTGCTTAAAATGCACTCGCTCACTGGGCATGCTAAAACACGCTGGACATGAATCCGTAATCACTGGCAACTCGGCAGAGGCAGCAAAATCAACCAATTGCCGTTCACGCACATACGCCATGGGTCGGATAACGCGCAAATCTTTGTTATCATTAATGTAATGTGCTTTCATCGTTTGAATCTTACCGTTATGACACATCGACATCATCAAACTCTCGCACAAATCATCCAAATGTTGCCCAAGCGCCAACACATTGTACCCCTCTCTGCGCGCCACTTTATACATCAAACCGCGTTTAATTCGTGCACAAAATGAACAATAAGAATCCCCTTTCATGCTTTTTTTAGCTTGTTCTAAAATTGGAAATTCTTCAAAAAAATACGGTGTATCAAACTTTTCAAAAAATGATGCCAAAGCCTGTGGCTCAAACCCTGCCACCTGTGGGTCAATCGTTACCACTCCCAGCTCAAACTTTACAGGCGAAGAAGCCTGAAAATGCCGCAAAATATGAAACAAACTCAGCGAATCTTTACCCCCCGACACCGCCAACAAAATCTTATCACCTGCCTTAATCATGCCAAAATCTGCAATCGCCCTACCCACTGGCTTTAATAATAATTTAGGTATTTTTCTTATCATAACTTATCCAATGGCGACACCACACCTTGCCCGCCTTGTCGTAACACATGCGTATAAATCATCGTCGCTTGCAAATCACTATGTCCGAGCAAACCCTGAATAGTGCGAATATCCGTGCCTGTTTGCAACAAATGCGTCGCAAACGAATGGCGAAAAGTGTGTGCTGATACTTTTTTATCAATACTAACGCAGCGTTTAACCGCTACTTTAATTGCCTTATTCACCGCTGATTGGTCAATATGATGGCGACGATTAACGCCACTTCTAGGGTCGGTGGCAATATTTCTGCTGGCAAACACATATTGCCAGCCAAATTCTTTATCCGCATTTGGATATTTTTTAGCCAAAGCATTGGGCAAATAAACACTGCCATAACCTTGTGCCAAATCATCTTGATGCACACTCTTTCTTTGCTCTAAATGGGCGCGCAATAATGGCATAATTTTTAAAGCCAGTGGTGTTACTCTGTCTTTTTTACCCTTGCCATCACGCACGGTGATTTGGCCGTAGTCAAAATCAATATCCTGCACACGCAAACGTACCAACTCAGAAATTCGCAAACCACCACCATATAACAAACTCACCATTAAAGCATTATTACCACTTAGTTTTGCCAATACTTTTTTCACCTCTTTGACACTTAGTACCACAGGAATACGTGGCTCTTTACGCGAACGCGCAGCCTGCACGTTTTCAAGCGCTCTATTTAACACCTCTTTATAAAGAAAAACCAACGCATTAAACGCTTGATTTTGCGTACTAGCAGCCACATTTTGCCTCACTGCCAAATCCGTTAAAAAATCCTCTACTTTAGTTTCAGAATTTTCAAACAATTCATCTCTACTGCGCATGTCTGAAAATTTGATAAAGCGCCTCACCCAATCGCAATAAGTATTTTCAGTTTTATACGCATAATGCATGCGTCTCATGGTTTCACGCATTTGCTCAATAATAGGCTTTTTATCTGTTATCATATTTACCAGTATTAAAAATTAACTAGATTATATTTAACTTTTTTACCTAAATATCAAATATTAGGTAAAAATCTAAATTTTATCTTAAAACAGCTGATATTTGATTGTTTTTTACAGGGTTTGTTTTTAATATCGTAATATAAGGAAATATGTCCTTATAATAATAGTTCACACGGCGCTTCGCGCCGTGTGAACGGTGGAGTTGACCTGCGGTCTAACACTATA
>JAQRMT010000089.1 GCA_028599035.1 Gammaproteobacteria bacterium | reverse complement strand
TTATCAACAAGACAACACCAGTGTCTCTGTTAATTATGAACGCATTCAATCCACCAACAACAAAGCCCATAGCGATGGCATTGAAGGCACGGTCCGCTGGAAGTTTTAATTAGCCCCCTCGGTCAAGGTGCCTCGTTCCCAAGCTCCTGCTTGGGAACGCATACGCTACTAAGCAGGAGCTTAGGTGAGAGGAGAAAAAACCCAGCTTAATTGCTGGGTTTTTTCACCACGCTGCCCTGGAAAGGAAAATGGTGAAAGCCTTGCCTTCACCTTGAAGAATGCTTTTAAAATTTAAGTCAATAAATAGAGTAATAAGGCTTTTTGTGCGTGTAGGCGGTTTTCGGCTTCATTCCAGACCAGGCTTTGGCTGCCATCAATCACGCTGGCACTAACCTCTTCCCCACGATGAGCGGGTAAGCAGTGCATAAAAGCAGCATCGGGCTTTGCACTTGACATTAAGTCATCGTTTACTTGGAAATCTTTAAAGGCAATCTCTCGTTTCTTTTGCTCATCTTCTTGCCCCATGCTCGCCCAAACATCCGTTACTACTAAATCGACTGCTTGGCAAGCTGCTTTGGCATCGGTGAATAAATGAATATGATCGGCATATTTTTCTATAAAACTTGGGTTTGGCTGGTAGTTTTCGGGTGCGGCAATATTGAGTGTAAAGTTGAAGACTTTTGCCGCTTGCATATAAGTATGGCACATATTGTTACCGTCGCCAATCCATGCCACAGTTTTGCCTTGAATGTCGCCTTTGTGCTCTTTGTAAGTCATCATATCTGCCAATAATTGACAGGGGTGGGATTCATCAGATAAGGCGTTAATAATGGGCACATTGGCATTTTGCGCAAAGGTGTTAATGTCTTTGTGTGAAGATACACGCATCACCACACCATCTACCATTGAGCCGATAACAATGGCACTGTCGATGATGGGCTCACCTCGCCCCAGTTGAATATCTCTGTCTGATAAAAATAGTGCGTGTCCACCGAGTTGTGTCATACCTGTTTCAAAAGAAACACGAGTGCGTGTGGAGGATTTGTCAAAAATCATTGCCAATGTTTTGTTTTCTAGCGTTTTGTTGATTTGTCCAGATTTGTGCTGTTTTTTTAACACAATCGCATGGTTAATAATTTGATTGAAATCCTTGTTTGATAGCTCGTCTAGATTGATAAAATGCTTCATACAACTCTCCTGCGCTTATAAAGCGTCTAATAGTTCATCAAGGATGATGATGATATTGTCCGCCTCAACTTGGTTGATAATTAGCGGTGGTAATAGGCGTATAGAGCGCCCAGTAATGTTAATTAGTAGTTTTTTCTTTAATGCGGCGTTCAGTAATTCAGTGCAATCTTGATTGAGTTGAATGGCAATCATTAGGCCTTTTGAGCGGATTTCAACGACTTTGTCAGGGGTGAGTTTTGATTGCAAGTTAGTAACCAAATACTCGCCCATTTGCACAACATTGTCAAGGATTTTGTCTTTTTCGATGGTGTCAAGTACGCTGAGTGCGGTTTTGCAAACCAATGGATTGCCGCCAAAGGTTGAGCCATGTGTGCCAGGGGTGAATAGGGTGGCAGCCTTGCCTTTTGCCAAGCACGCACCAATCGGCACACCGTTGCCTAAGCCTTTGGCCAAAGTAAGCACATCAGGGGTGATATGGTTGTGTTGATGGGCAAATAGTTTGCCTGTGCGACCAATGCCCGTTTGCACTTCGTCAAGGATTAGTAGCCAATTATTTGCCTGACAGATTGCTTGCACTTGGTTTAGGTAATCATCTGCTGGCACAATCACGCCGCTTTCGCCTTGGATGGGTTCAAGCATCACTGCTACAATATTTTTATTGTCCGTGTGTGCTTTAATGGCGCTTATATCGTTAAAATCAATGTGGATAAATTCACTTACTAAAGGTGAAAAACCTGCCTGTACTTTTTCGTTGCCTGTGGCAGAAAGCGTCGCCATGGTGCGTCCATGAAAGCTTTGTTTGGCAGTTAAGATAACTGGATTATCAATATGGTTGGCGTGTGCGTGTAGGCGGGCAATTTTAATGGCCGCCTCGTTAGCTTCAGCGCCAGAGTTGGCAAAAAAAGCACCATCCATATTGGATAATTCACAGAGTTTTTTAGCGAGTGTTTCTTGGTGGGCAATGTGATACCAGTTACTGGTATGTAATAATTCTGCCACTTGTGTTTGTATGGCTTTGGTGATATTGGGATGACAATGACCTAAGCCAACCACGCCAACACCTGATAGGGCATCTAGGTATTTATCCCCCTTTGTGTCTGTCAAGTAGCAACCTTCACCTTTAACAAAGGTAACTTCAAGTGGTGCATAATTTGACATTAAATAAGACATTATGGTTTATCTCAAAAAAGCAAAAAGCCCCAAAACGGGGCTTTTATTACCAATCAGATTTGATTATGATTGGTATTGTAAAGGCGGTGCCATTTGGTGGTTAATTGCATCTAACTCGTTTTTATAGCTTTCGTAGAAATGACCTGCTGGCGGGTTAACCCACTCTTCGTACGAAAAACCATTGGTTTCGTTATAGGCTGTAAAAGTTTTCTGTAATGCGATTCTTTTTGCACTTAATTCGTTGCTTTCCTTGCTAACTGCGTCCATATCAATCTCCTATAATGTAGAGTATGTAAAAAGAGGGTAATTATACCGAAAATTAGTTTTTGTGGTGTTTATTATTTAACGAATAATCTAATAAATACTTTACAATCTATTTAATTTTATGGCACAATTAAATTGAAAATTTTTTCAACATATAACAAGGAGCGTTTATGCAATTAAGTATTTCTGGTCATCATCTTGACATTACCGATGCAATCAAACAACATTCAGAAGAAAAACTGGCTAAAATTAAACATCATTTCGATCACCTGATTAATATTAATATGATTTTAGGGGTTGAAAAAGATGTACAAACAGCAGAGGCAACCATTCACATCAGCGGCGCAGATTTATTCGCAAAAGCACAAAGTGATGATATGTATGTTTCGATTGATAAAATGGTTAATAAATTAGACGCGCAAGTTAGAAAACACAAAGAAAAAATCAATAACCATAGAAAATAAACTCAATAAGAGTGTTAAACAAATGATAGAAGTTAAACATACTTCTTTTGAAGAATGCCTCCAAAAATTAATAATATCTTTGGAGGCTTCTTTATATGAAGAAGCCACTACTCAATTATCTGATTTACATGCGGCTGAAATCGCCCGCTTATTAGAAGCCATTCCACCTAAGGACAGGACGCAACTTTGGATTAATATCGACACTGGCACTCAGGGCGACATCCTTAAAGATTTAAGTGAGGAAGTGCGTGCGCAATTGCTTAGTGAAATGGCCGCTGATTCAATCGTTGAGGCTTTAGAAGTCTTGGACATGGATGATTTGGCGGATATTGTGCCTGATTTGCCTGAATCAGCGCTGCACAATTTACTGTTAACTTTGGACCACAAGCATCGAGATCATCTCAAGCGTGTGTTGTCTTATCCTGAGGATTCTGCTGGCGGTTTGATGAATATTGACATCATTACCGTGCGTGATGATGTAACCGTGCGCACCGTGATTCGTTATCTGCGTTTGTTAAAAGAAATGCCAATTGATACCGATCAAGTGTTTGTGGTTGACCGTGCGTATAAATATTTGGGCTCAATTTACATTTCTACTTTATTAACGAACGAGGCAGAGCAGCATATTGCGCCACTTATTAACAAAAACTTACACCCAATTGTGGCTGATATGCCTGAGAACGAAGTCGCCAATCTGTTTGAGCGCCGTGATTTGATTTCTGCCCCTGTGGTTGATGAAAATAATCAGTTGATTGGCCGTATTACGATTGATGATGTAGTTGATGTGATTCGTGATGAGGCCGAACGCTCAGTAATGTCAATGGCAGGCCTAGATGAAGAAGAGGATGTTTTTGCCCCTGTCATGCAAAGCACTAAGCGTCGCAGTATTTGGCTGGGCGTTAATCTGATTACCGTCTTTATTGCGGTGTTTTTTATTGGTCTTTTTGAAGCTACCTTGCAAGAAAAAATTGCTCTGGCTATTCTTATGCCAGTGGTCGCTTCAATGGGTGGTATTGCTGGCACACAAACCCTTATTTTGTTAACACGCGGCATAGCAACGGGCAGAATAACGACTTCTAACCTTAAAGTATTAATGAGTAAAGAAGTGGCAATTGGTTTTTTAAACGGCATTGTCTGGTCTTTGGTTATCAGCGCAGCAACTTATGTTTGGTTCGCAGATTTCACACTTAGTTTGGTTATTGCATTGGCAATTATTGTTAATCTAATCTTTGCCGCTTTTGCGGGGGCGATTTTGCCATCATTGCTACATAAATTTAAAATCGACCCCGCACTCGCCGGCGGCGTTATCCTCACCACCATCACTGATGTGATTGGCTTTGTGGCCTTCCTCGGCCTGGCAACCTTGGCCTCCTAACATCCCAACAGACAAGTGAGAGTGGATCCATGATAACCAACAATAAGCCAATAGAAATATTGGATGGTAATTTATTGTCAAATACATGCAATAAAAAATGGGCGAATTCAACCCATAAAAGACCACTGCATAAACCTTAAAAACAGCCATTAAAACTTAAAAAATCTCATTTTTCTAAATAAATTCAAAAAATCTATAAAATCAGTTTTTTTCTAAAATATTTCTATATTTTTAACTTT
>JAQRMT010000088.1 GCA_028599035.1 Gammaproteobacteria bacterium | reverse complement strand
AAAGACATTAAGCACGCTTTCAGAGCCAACATCAAAGCCCAAAAAGGCGTTGATTTCTGAGGAAGGCAAGGCCTTCATCAAAATAGGGAAAATGGTGAAAGCCTTGCCTTCATCAAAACTCAAAATCTTCAGGAGATAGAACAATATTTTTGTTGCTTGCAAATGCGGTTGATGCTTGTTTAAGGTATTTTTTTATATTCATCCAGCCCATCCGCTTGCTGGATAACTTCGTCTATCTCGCCTTTATCGCAAATATTTTCGCCTAATTCTTGTCCAAAGTATTCAAGCAAACTGGATTTAACCAAATGTTTCTGCGGGTCTATTTTATGATGTTTGTGGTTAAGATTAACATAAGCTGATACAGTTGGCAACGCAAAATCACCCTCTAAATGCTTGGCTTTAAACTTTCCCTGAAATAAACTACCAGATCTTTTCTCTTGTTGATTGAAAAACATTGTGTATGAAGTGCCTAATCTTTGCATAAACTGAGAAATACCACGCTCAACATTCTGTCTTAACAGCAGATGAAAATGGTTAGGTAATAAACAATAAGCCACAATACTCACCAATTCCTCACCATCAGTAATAATTATTTCACCCTTAAGGCGATTTCTTTTATTTGCAATATACTTTCTACTATCTGTTGTATTTAACGCCTTTAATCGCCTAAAGAAGAAATCCTGCTGTTCATTGTTATTAAAAATAATACGCTTATCCACTCCGCGATTAAACACATGATAATATTCGCCATTTGTAAAAGTTATATTTCTTACTCCCATAATTAAGAAGTATACTATGTTTTTTGAGGAAGGCAAGGCTTTCACCACTAATGGTGAAAGCCTTGCCTTCCTCAAATCGGTTGGTTGAAAAAAAAGGGGGGCGAAAAAAAACCCTAGTGATAATGAAATCACTAGGGTTTTTTAAAGTGTTGATTTAAAACTTAAGAATAAAAATTAGGTTCTCAATCAGACTTTTAACTAAGATTAGAACTTAACATCAAATCTAATACCTTTATTGGAATTATTCAAAAGAGCATCGCTTGAACCACTAAACTTACCCATATTTAATGTCAACTTAGCGCCGCTTAAAGGGCGAGTAAGAATTAACTCTGTGCCTGTTACTTTATCATTAGCGCCTAATGTGTTCTTAGTATAGATGGCTTTAACTACATTACCTTCAAACTTGGTAGAAACTGAAACACCTAAAATTTTAGTAAAGTCTCCAACATTTTTAGCAGATGATGCTTTACCGCCACGGTTACTTGTGCCAATTAGCATAGAGCCTAAAGGTGCAAAATCACCATTGCTAACCCCTTGACCAACAACATTATTAGCGGCATCTGCTGCTATATAAGACACATCATTCTTAAGTTGTATTGCACCCCAACTAAAACCAGCCACTTTACCATTAACTTGAATTAAAGTTGCATCGTTATCGGCATTGGTGTCATCAATCCATTGCTCCGCAGCAACCGAAATACCGCCAAAATCACCCTTAACAGAGATGTCAGTAAAATTATCAGGATTATGAACCACGCCAACGGCTGTGCCAGCAACTTTAGTGGAAACACTTACATTAGTTGAATCAGAACCACCATTAGAGCCATTATGGGTAAACATACCTAACTTAACACCACCAACTGAAGTTGATAGAGCAAGTGCATTTTTCTTGCCTGCGCCCATAGAGCGAACACCGTGACCAATTGTGCCCCAGTAGTCGCCCGCTTTAATGTTAATAGGGCCTGCTTTGGTTGTAACATATAAGACATCTATGTGCAGACCTTTGTCACCATCATTATTCACAGCTTTTGAGTCTACACGAGTTTTGCTACCATTACGAATAACGGCAGTTACCTTAGTAGCACCTGCAGAGCCGACAACCTTTAGCTTAACGCGCTGGTCATCATCACTCATCTGGCCGCCAATTGCATTGTCAGAGTAAGTGAAATATGCATTACCTGTAATTGAAATATCAGCCTGAGAGACTGATGCCATTGTTGCTGCAACAGCAGCAATCATTAATTGTTTTTTCATTATCTAAAAATCTCCAAAAATATAATATTAAAATAAATGGGTCTTTGTATAACTTTCCACCCATATGCACTTCATTATACAAGAATTTACCAAAAAAATAACACTTTTTGCAAAAAAAAATACAGAAAGTATATTATTTACAACACACTCCATGAGGAAGGCAAGGCTTTCACCACTTAGTGGTGAAAGCCTTGCCTTCCTCACATTTAGGAGGAGCGAAAAAAAACCCTAGTGACAATGAAATCGCTAGGGTTTTTAAAGTGTTGATTTAAAGTCTAAAAATAAAAACTAGACGCTCAATCAGACTTTTTAACTAAGATTAGAACTTAACATCAAGTCTAAGACCTTTATTAGTGTTGTTCAAAGTAGGATCATCAGAATCGCTGATTTTACCCAAGTTTACTGTCAACTTAGCGCCGCCTAAAGGACGAGTAAGGATTAATTCCATACCTGTTACTTTGTCGTCAGTAGCGTTTGGCACTTGACTATCAGCGCCTAATGTATTCTTACTATAGATAGCCTTAACTGTATTGCCTGCAAGCTTAGTGCTCACTGCAACACCCATGATTTTAGTAAAATCTCCAACATTTTTAGCCGCTGTCGCTGTGCCGCCACGAGCAGATTTACCAATCAGCATAGAGCCTAATGGCGCTAATTTACCATTACCGCCTGTATAAACTGCATCGTTCTTAATTTGCGCTACATCCCACTTAATGGCGCCCATTTTGCCACCAACATGAATTAAAGTTGTGTCGTTATCAGTAGCACTTTTATCTTGCCATTGCTCAGCAGCAACTAAGATGCCAGCAAAAGTACCCTTAACAGAGACATTTGTAAAATTATCAGGGTTATGCATTAGTTTAACCGTTGCACCAGCAACTTTAGTAGAAGCACTTACATTAGTTGATCCAGAACCGCTGTTAGAGCCATCATGGGTAAACATACCTAACTTAACACCACCAACTGAAGTTGATAAAGAAAGTGCATTTTTCTTGCCTGCACCCTTAGAACGCGCACCTAAACCAATAGTACCCCAGTAGTCACCTGCTTTAACACTAACAGGACCTACCTTGGTTGTAACATATAAGCTATCCATGTGAAGGCCTTTGCCGCCATCGTTAGAGGTAGGCTTGTAATCTACACGAGTTTGGCTACCGTTACGAACAACGGCAGTTACCTTAGTAGCGCCTGCAGAGCCAACTACTTTTAGACGAACACGCTGGTTGTCGACATTAGCGTCGCCATCAATTGCTTTGTTAGCGTAAGTGAAATACGCATCACCTGTGATTGAAATATCAGCCATAGTAACTGATGCCATTGTTGCTGCAACTGCAGCGATCATTAATTGTTTTTTCATTTTAATTTTCCATTTTGTTAAACAAATCTTCACAACATTGCAAAGATGGTGCCAATTATACGAGGGTTTGTTTGAAAGTCAACACTTTTTTTGTAAAAAAGATACAAAAAATAGACAATTCGCCACAAAAATGCAAAATATTACTATTTATTTTCTTTTAAACCCTTTTGTAACAAGGGTTACTTTGATTTTTAGTAAAAATACTACAATATAAAAATATGCTGCTCTCTTTAATATGGTGGCCCAATGGCTAAATATCGCCAACACAGATTAAGACATTGTCAATAAAATGCACTCATGAGAATTGCCATTGTTAAACTTTCTGCTTTGGGAGATATTGTTCACGCCATGGTGGTGGTGCAGTTTATTAAGCAGTATTTGCCAAATTCAACCATTGACTGGGTGGTAGAAGAGGATTTCAGGGATATTGTGATGGGCAATCCTGATATTAATCAAATTCATACTGTTGGTATCAAAAGAGCAAAAAAAGACAGGTCTTTTAGGGTGTTGTGGCAAACCTTAAGGCAACTTAAAAAACTCAAAAAATATGATATTGTTATCGATATGCAGGGGCTGCTTAAATCTGCTATTGTCTCTAGTATTATTCCCTCAGAAAAAACTTTTGGCTTTGATAAGGCCTCTTTGCGTGAGCGTTTTGCAGCGAATTTTTATTCTGATACTTGTCATATAGATTATTCTGAAAATGTGATTAAACGCAATGCGTTTGTTATTGCTAGCGCCTTAGGATTGGTTATTTCACACACTGATATTTTAAACAAACAACCGTTTTGGTCTTTTAATAACGAACCTGAGTCTTGCTGTTTACAAAATGACAAGCCGAATATTGCCTTTGTGCCAGGCGCTTCATTTGCATCTAAGATATATCCAGTTGAAAAATTTGGACAATTGGCTCAGATGCTGGATGCTAATATTATTATTTTATGGGGTAATAAAGAAGAAAAATTGATGGCTGAAAGTATACAAAACATTGCCCCAAAAGTAAATATTGCCGACAAGCTGTCATTGAGCGGATTAACGGCAATTATTGGACAGATGAGCCTTGTAGTCGGTGGCGATACTGGCCCAACCCATATGGCATGGGCGCTGAATATTCCTTCTATTACCTTATTTGGCTCAACGCCAGGGCGTCGTAATACTTATCAAACTGAAATTAATCAAATTATCGAATCTGAGTCTAGCGTAAATCCTGAGAAAATTAACAAGAATGATATGTCAATTCAAACTATCGAGGTAGAAAAAATTGCATCAAAAGCTAAAGAACTACTGGCACAGCCTGATCAATAGAATCAAAAATAAATTGGGCGTTTGATTTTTTTTCATCAATTTTGTGTCCACTTCTTACTAAAATTGTATTTGCCACCCCTGCTGCATTTGCCGCAGTAATGTCGTTTTCTTTGTCACCAATCATCCAAGAATTTTGCATATCAAT
>JAQRMT010000087.1 GCA_028599035.1 Gammaproteobacteria bacterium | reverse complement strand
TTTTTTTTGCGCAACACCACAAAATCCTTGGGAACACCACATTTTTTTTGCGCAACACCGCACAGTTCGTGCGCAACACCGCAACTTGCGTTTCAAATCTTTAACAAACTCATCAAACCCTCGTGCAATAAGGGATTAACTTAATTTTAATAACGGAGTAATCTATGGAAGGTAAACAATACAGCAGTTTTAATAACGAACTTGACATTATGAATGACTACATCTATATCACCCCTGAGAAACTATATAAAGGGGTCGGTGTGCGGCTCCCCCACTTGACTGGACACCAAACTGATATTTTACGCACTATTTTTATCTTCTAATATTTTTTTGTATTTATGCTTTTTTTGGGGTTTGCACCCAAGGGCAGGCTACGCACGCGCGAAGCCCCGACTTGGAACTTGTTCCAAGCCCTAATTTCAGCCTTACTTTTTGCTGGTTGGGGGTATTTAGATAAACGCTGGGCATTTTTGGCATTACAGTTTTTTTATGCAACATCGGCCTTAATTGGTTTAGTGCGTTGGGGTAATTAATCCCTGTGCTATTTACGCATGAGCCACTTGCAAAAACATTTACCTAGGAAAGTAAGGGGCGCTACCCTTGACTAATCGAAAGCTATGGATATGATGGTAGCTGCTAAAGGTTTAAGCCAAGCTGGGTATCTGCGTAATCTCATCATTAATGATATTGTTAATTCTCAGGATTTATTATCCGAGGTTAACGATATATTCGCTAGAGCCAAAAGCAGGCAGGCACTTTTACCAACAATAAAATTGATAAGTTTGCTGAATTGTTTATTGAAAATAATGAAAGACCTTTCAGCTATGCTCAGGCAAAAGGCAAGGATTTTCCCCACGCTGTTTTGGGGAAAGCCTTGCCTTCACCAGTCAGCAAAATACTTGCAAAGTAAATAATGATAAAGCCCAGTTTAATCGCTGGATTTTTTGTTCAAACAAGTGAAAAGATGAAGTAAAATTTAACCCTATTATTTCGTAGGTATGGTTATGCAAAAACAGATTATTTCAACAAATAAAGCGCCACAGGCGATTGGCACTTATTCACAGGCGATCGCTGTAACGGGCGGAGCAACGGTTTACTTATCGGGGCAGATTCCATTAGTGCCAGAGACGATGGAGATGGTCGAGGGCGATATTAGTGCGCAGATTCATCAGGTGTTTAAAAACCTCACAGCGGTATGCGAGGCGGCGGGCGGGGGCTTGAATGACATTGTTAAGCTCAATATTTTTTTAACTGATTTGAGTAATTTCCCCATCGTCAATGAGATTATGGCGCAGTATTTTTCCACGCCTTATCCAGCACGCGCGGCAGTTGGCATTAAAGAATTACCAAAGGCTGCACAGGTGGAAATGGACGCTGTACTGGTAAAATAATGAGAGAATTGTCTAATCCGATTATCTCAATTAATGGATTAGGCCCTAAGGCACAAGACAAACTAAACGCAATTGGCATTTATAATCTGGAACATTTGTTGTTTCATCTACCGTTTCGCTATCAAAACAAAACGCAATTTACCCCGTTAGATAAGGCCCGTGTGGGGGATGAGGTGTTGGTGCAACTGAGTATTGAGAGTGTTGAAACACTGCCAACACGCATTCATCAGCTCGTGTGTCATCTAGCGGATGATAAGGGTCGGCGCTTATTGCTGCGGTTTTTTCATTTTAACCAATATCAAAAACAACAACTGGTGCGAGGCGATATTATTCAGTGTTTTGGCGAGGTGAAAATCGGCAAAGAGGGCCTGGAAATGCACCACCCCGAATACCGACTGATTTCTAAAGGGCAAAGCACGCTATTGGAAAAAACGCTAAGTCCAATTTACCCATTGACGGGCAATATCCACCAGCCACAGATGAAAAAGTGGGTGGGTGTGGCAATGGAGGTATTGAAAAAGTCGGGTTTGTCTGATAATTTTGAAGGCTTGATGGGGAATTCTATGCCGTCATTAAAACAAGCACTGGAAATACTGCACCACCCTCAAGAAGGTGAAAATCTAGAGCAAATTGCCGCTTTTAAACACATCGCACAGCAACGCCTGATTATCGAAGAATTGTGCGCACAACGGCTCAGTTTGCTTGCATTAAAAAAACAACGAAAAAGAAAAATAGCGAATGTTTTTACCCTTAAAAACACACTGAGCAATCAACTACACAGCAATTTGGGCTTTGAATTAACCGCTGCACAACAACGCAGTATTGATGAGATTAATGCAGATTTGTGCAGCAATCATCCGATGCTTAGATTGCTGCAAGGGGATGTGGGTTCGGGCAAAACTATTGTGGCAGTTTTTGCGTGTTTGCAAGCGATTGAGAGTGGTTTTCAAACAGCGATTATGGCGCCAACTGAGATTTTAGCCGCTCAACATCTGCAAAGTTTCACCAGTTATTTAGCGCCTTTAGGTGTTAAGGTAGCACTTTTAACAGGTTCACAAAACACCAAAATAAGAACCGAACAGCTGGACAAAATACGCTCAGGACAAGCACAAGTGGTGATTGGCACACACACTTTATTCCAAGAGGCAGTAGTATTTAACAAACTCGGCCTAGTGATTATTGACGAACAGCATAAATTCGGCGTGCATCAACGCCTGTCTTTGGCGCAAAAAGCACACAACACGCCGCATCAATTAGTGATGACTGCCACCCCGATTCCTCGTTCACTGACGATGAGTGCCTACGGCGATTTAGATTCATCCATTATTGACGAATTACCGCCAGGGAGAACACCCGTGCAAACCATCGCACTGAGTAATGAACGCAAAGATGAGGTGGTTGAAAAAATCAAGCAAGTGTGTGATGCCAATAATCAAGTGTATTGGGTCTGTACCTTAGTTGAAGAATCAGAGGCATTGCGGGCAGAATCTGCCACCAACACGCATCATTATTTGCAAGAAAACTTACCAAACCATACTGTTGTGCTGATTCATGGAAGGATGAACAAAGACGAAAAACAAACCATTATGCAGCAATTTGCACACGGCGAGATTAATGTATTGGTGGCAACTACGGTGATTGAAGTCGGCGTTAATGTGCCAAACGCCTCACTAATGGTGATTGAAAATTCAGAACGATTGGGCTTGGCACAACTGCATCAATTACGCGGGCGTGTCGGGCGTGGTCGTGATAAGAGTATCTGTATTTTAATGTATCAACCACCCCTCAGTACCAACGCCATACAACGCCTAGACATTCTCAGACAAACCAACGATGGCTTTAAAATTGCCAATAAAGACCTAGAATTACGAGGTCCCGGCGAGATTCTTGGCACCCAACAAACAGGCATTGCCGATATGAAGATTGCCAATATCGTGCGTGATGGCTACCTGCTCAAGCGAGTACATTTTTATTGCGAGCAATTTCTTAATACCAGCGAAGACAAACAATGCGCCCTAATCCAACGCTGGATTACCGACGACAAAGCCCAATACGCCAGCACTTGATATAAAATATTGCACTTATGAATACCGAAAACCTTGTTTGGGAAGACCTAAACGCACAAATAGAGATGCCTGATACAGTCAAACCATGGCTGATTGATGATCAATCGCTCACGCATAAACTCAAACAAAAATTTGAGGATTTTAGTGTCAGTGTGTTATCACAAACACAAACGCAAGTGCATGAAAATGAACGGAGTTTGATTAATACGCAGGCTGATTGTATCATTCGAGAGGTGGAATTGTTGGGCAACCAACAGGTGGTGGTTTTTGCACGCTCAATCATACCAATCACCCACGATACTGAGGGTTTGCGCACTATTGGTGGCAAGCCATTGGGCGAGATTTTGTTTAACGATTCAAACATTGTGCGTGGTCGATTACAAATTACGCACATTGATGATATTTGGGGCAGGCGCTCGATTTTTACCATTGGCAATACGCAATTACTAGTGAGTGAGTTTTTCTTAAAAAATCTTTATGCGTGACGAGCTTTTTAATACTGGGAAAGATTTAGTCGGCTTCACTTTTGATGCTAAAGTGGCAGCGGTATTCGATGATATGGTCAGGCGCTCAGTGCCGGGCTATCAATCTATGATTGAAATGATTGGGTTGATGGTAAAAACTTACGGGCAGAATCACACCAATTACTACGACCTTGGCACTTCTACTGGCACGAGTGCTATTGCGCTTGGGGTCAATAACCCATACAAAAACAACCGCATCATTGCGGTGGATAATTCCATCAATATGGCACAAAAATGTCAGGAAAATTTGACAAACAGAGTGAAAAATTTTAAAGTGATTTGTGCTGATATTGAAGATGTGGCAATTGATAATGCATCCGTGGTAGTGCTTAATCTCACCTTACAATTTATCCAACCCGAGCAAAGGCAGGTGCTGATTACTAAGATTTACCAAGGATTAAATAAAGGCGGGGTGTTGATTGTGTCAGAAAAGATTCATTTTGAAGACGAAAAAAAACAAAATAACATCACCAAACTGCATCTAGATTTTAAGCGGGCGAATGGTTATAGCGAATTAGAAATTGCCAACAAACGCCAAGCGATTGAGAATATATTGATTACTGACAACGAGCAAACACATTTTGAACGATTTAAAATCGCAGGATTTCACAGAAGTTTTTGTCATTTTCAGTGCCTTAACTTTGCCTCCTTTTTAGCGATTAAAGAGGCTTAAATTCACATCATCTTTACGGAGAGACTTTTACCTAAAAAAACAACCCAAAAATACGCAACACAGCAATTTGCAATGACTAACACTGAATTAGTTAGCCCAACTGAACTAAAACCAACGCCTTACTCATCTTATCAACGCCCTTAGCCACTTAATTTGTGGTTTTTTTGTTTACTTATTAACCCGATTATTTTTTGCGTCATCCCGCAGAGAAGTTGTGGGACACCGC
>JAQRMT010000086.1 GCA_028599035.1 Gammaproteobacteria bacterium | reverse complement strand
ACTAAATCCAGACATCATTGATTTAATTCTATCAGTGTCGATCGTTTAACATTGCCCTCATTTAACCTAAAAACAAACTCATCAACATAACGCCCGATATGTTTGTCAGAAAAGTGATGGAGCACACCATTGTAGCCTCGTTTTAGTAGTGCCTAAACACTCTCAATGCCATTAGCTGCTTATAGCCCTCTATACCTTTATATATTGTTGCTTCATCAGTGCAAAGCGTGGCATTGTTGTCAGCATGATTATCAATCATAGTCTGAATATTGGCACTATTGACTTTGTCCATCTTTACTGCAATGGTTTTACCATTGCGAGCGCACATACCAACCACAGGGGTTTTGGTTTTTGTGCTTCTTCCTTGTGTGCCCTTGGTTTTTTTATGTTGGTGTTTGTTTTTTCCCCTACCACCTATATAGGTTTCATCTATTTCAATCATTCCAGAAAGAATGACAGCATTGTTTTTGCAAGCTTTGCGTATTCTGTGCCCCATAAACCACGAGGATTTTTGGGTAATACCGAGTTCTTTTGCAAGTTGATAACTGGAAATTAGTGGGGCGATAAGCACTATATTATTCATTTTATTCTTGAAAATGGTATTAGTTGGTATTTATTATAGTTTTCTTATATAATATTGATAATCATTCTTATTAATGTTTATTAATGTTATGTTAGTTGTTCGTAATCTTTCCATACAATATCAAAATAATCAGGTTTTACAGGGCTTTGAGCTTGAATTGGCGCAGGGTGAGATTTTTGCTTTGCTGGGTGATAGTGGCAGTGGCAAATCTTCGGCGTTGCATTTTATCGCAGGACTAGATGAGACGCATAGTGGTAGTGTTATATTAGATGGAGAACTACTTTCAGACAATGGACAACATCAAACGCCGCCTGAGAGTCGTGGTGTGGGTATGGTGTTTCAAGATTATGCGTTGTTTCCACATATGAATGTTGAGAAAAATATTGCTTTTGGTATTGACCACCAGTCTAAGCGTGAGCAACAAATACGAGTGAAAGAATTGTTATTTCTGGTTGATTTGACAGGCATTGAGAGAAAATATCCGCATCAATTATCTGGCGGTGAGCAGCAACGAGTGGCTTTGGCTCGTGCGTTAGCGCCTGCGCCAAAGTTATTATTACTAGATGAATCTTTTTCTAGTTTGGATCAAAAACATCGGGAAACTTTAGCTAAGCAAGTGAGGGATGTTTTAAAAAAAACCAACACTACTGCTATTTTGGTAACACATGATAAGGCTGAAGCAGTCGCATTTTCAGACCGATATGGCATAATTAAAAATCAAAAATTACAGGAGAAAAAATGATAAAAATATTAATATTTTCATTATTGGCAACGAGCAGCATTGCTGCAGTGTCAGCAATTAGTAATGATTCGGTTACTGTGTATAGCTCTAGAAAAGAGCATTTAATCAAGCCGTTATTTGACGCTTTTACAAAAGACACAGGTATTAAAGTGAATTATTTAACAGGCAAAGGCGGTGCATTGATTGAGCGTTTAAAGCTGGAAGGTAAAAACACCAAAGCCGATATGTTTATGACGGTGGATGCAGGTAATCTTTGGTATACAGGATCACAAGGGCTGTTTCAGGCAGTGCAAACGCAAGTGTTAAAAAACAATATTCCTAATCATTTAAGAGACCCTGAAGGCTTGTGGACAGGGTTGTCAGTGCGTGCTAGAACTCTTGTTTATAATACTGAACGAGTCAGTCCAAGAGATTTATCCACTTATGCGGATTTGGCATTGCCACAATGGGAAGGGCGTTTGTGCTTAAGAACCAGTAAAAAAATCTACACCAAATCTTTGGTGGCATCGCTAATTTATCATCATGGAGAAGGCAAGGCGGGCAATATTATCAGTGGTTGGGTGAATAATTTAGCAGCCACACCGAATGCCAAAGATTCACATGTGATGAATGCAATTTTATCTGGGCAATGTGATGTCGGTTTGGTCAATACTTATTATTATGGGCGTTTAGTGGAAAAAAAGCCCAACTTGCCATTGAAATTATTTTGGGCTAATCAAGATACCACAGGCGTGCATGTGAATATATCGGGCGCTGGTGTGACCAAGTATGCAAAAAATCCAAAGGCGGCTATCAGATTGTTAGAATGGCTATCCAGCGCTAAAGCGCAGGCAATTTATGGCGCATTGAATAAAGAATATCCTGCCAATCAAAGCGTTGCACCAGATAGCGTAGTGTCTGCATGGGGTTCGTTTAAGCAAGATGAGATGAACCTATCACAAGCGGGAATTTTGCAAGCCACAGCGGTTAAATTAATGCAGAAAAAAGGCTATCGCTAGACAATAAATATGCGAAGATGTCTAAACACAAAAATTTGGATAAGTGCATTGGCTCTGCTAGTGGCACTGCCTATTTTTGTGGTGGCTTTTTCATGGGTTCTGCCTAAACACGAGTTGTGGGCACATTTTTTTGAAAACTTACTGCCAAGTTTAATTCACTCTACTGTTATTTTGTTAGTCGGTGTTGGTATTGGCGTGACTTTGTTGGGTACAGTATTGGCGTATTTGGTGGTGATGGTAGAATTCCCTGGTAGACAGTGGTTAGAGTGGGCGTTGTTTTTGCCATTTGCCATTCCTGCCTATGTATTGGCTTTTGTGTATTTAGGCGTGTTCGACTATTCAGGCTATGCGCAGGTGTGGATGCGAGAGGCGTTAGGCTTGCCAGGGTTTGATATTCGTTCAGGCTCGTGGGCGATTATTCTGACTTTTGTATTGGTTTTTTATCCTTATGTTTATATGATGGCACGCGCCTCGTTTAAACGCCAAAAAACTAACATGATTGAGGCGGGTAAATTATTGGGCGCAAGTCCAATTCGTGTTTTTTTTAAAATATCCTTGCCTCTAGCTCGCCCAGCAGCGGCAGCAGGTTTGCTGGTAACGCTAATGGAAACTCTGGCTGATTTTGGTGTGGTGAGTTTGTTTAACTACGATACTTTTACCACAGCGATTTATTCTGCTTGGGGGGATTTTCGTTCTATCGAAGTGGCAGCGCAACTAGCATCGTTGTTGGTATTGGTGGCATTTTTCTTAATCCATTTTGAGAAAAAAGCCCGTGGTCAGGCGAAGTATTATTCCACCAATGTGAGCAATAAAAAACCTTATCAAGCGCATGGTGCTGTTGGCTGGTTAATTGCTTTGTTTGTTTTTGGCGTATTTATGCTTTCATTTGCTATGCCAATGTTGCAATTGCTTATTTGGGGCTGGGGAGCTGTCGCATCAGAATGGAGTGCAAAATATTTTGATTTGATTTCATCAACGGCTATTTTAACTTTAAGTGCGGTAATTATTACCCTTATGATTGCCACGGTGTTGGCGCTTCCCAATCGTTGTAAGCGAGGCAGTATTTGGCTACAAAGTGTGATTCGGTTGGCAACTTTGGGTTACGCTTTGCCTGGTTCGGTGATGGCAGTGGGTTTGCTTTATGGTATTAATCAAATTTCTGCGGTTAATATATATTTTGGTGGCGAGTCGATTAATCATATTGTTTTTGGCTCAATTGCGTTGCTGTTGTTTGCTTATGTATCGCGTTTTATGGCAATTGCTTATAGTTCTATTGAGGCATCTGCCCAGCAAATTAAACCCGTATTTACGCAAAGCGCACGCTTGTTAGGTGCATCTCGTTTAAAACTTGTTATGCAAGTATATTTACCAATGATAACGCCGGGGATTTTGGCAGGTGGATTATTGGTGGCAGTTGATGTGATGAAAGAGCTGCCTGCCACCTATCTACTACGCCCCTTTGGTTGGGATACGCTTGCCATCCAAGTCTATGAGCTTAGTGCAGAAGGCCTATTCGAGCGTGCTGCTGTGCCAGCATTGATTATGGTATTGTTTGGTTCAGTGCTAATGTTAATCTTTCAAGTGCTGGATAAACACTCTTCTAAGGGGGCTTAATTTGGCATATAATAAGAGACCTTGATCGAAGAAAATTATGCGATTAAACGAAGGCATTAAGCCCATTGGTTGCCTAAAGAATAACTTAATAAATGAATCAGCTATTAAATATTAACGGCATTACTTGTGCAGCGATTAATGCAGGGATTAAAAACGCCCAGAAATCAAGTGCAAATTCAAATCCTAAAGACAACGAAAAACTGGATTTGTCTATTGTATTTTTTGCGCCTGAGACCAAAACAGCGGCAGTTTTTACCCAGAATGTATTCTGTGCAGCACCTGTGCTGGTGGCAAAAAATCACCTAAATTTTGCTGTGCGTGCCTTGGTGATCAATAGTGGCAATGCCAATGCAGGTACAGGCATTGCGAGTGGCACTAAGGGGCTGGATAACGCTTATCAGGTGTGTGAATTGGTGGCAAAACAGCTAGATATTAAGACTGAAGAAGTGTTGCCATTTTCAACAGGGGTGATCGGACAGCCTTTGCCGATGCAGTGTTTTAAAGGCAATATTGCCACGCTTGTATCAAAATTATCTGATGAAAATTTGCCACAAGTGGCACAAGCTATTCTCACTACGGATTTGGTGGAGAAAATTTACACCAAGCAATTTAAAGTGAATGGCAAAACCGTTACCATTAGCGGTATTGCCAAAGGTTCAGGCATGATTCGCCCTGATATGGCGACCATGCTCAGTTTTATTTTTACTGATGTTGATGCCACTCAGTCTGAATTGCAAGCACAACTCGCAATCGCAGTCAATCAATCGTTTAACCGTATTACCGTGGATGGTGACACTTCGACCAATGACGCTTGCACGCTGAGCGCAACGGCTGCAAGTGGCGTGAAACTTGCAGATTGTGCAGATGAATTTCAAAATGCATTAAACCAAGTTAGCCAAATTTTGGCACACAAAATCATTCAAGACGGTGAAGGTGCGACTAAGTTTGTTGAGGTTTGCGTCAAGGGTGGTGCTAGCAACAAGGATTGCTTAGAGGTAGCTTATACTGTGGCACATTCGCCGTTGGTTAAGACCGCATTGTTTGCTTCTGATGCCAATTGGG
>JAQRMT010000085.1 GCA_028599035.1 Gammaproteobacteria bacterium | reverse complement strand
ACAGCATAAATTTTGCGGCATTGGAGCGCAAAGCCTACCCTTGGGATATAAAAAGAAGTTTTATTGGTTTTGAGTGAATGCAGGGATTTGGTTGGGTGGGTTTTTAAGGGTTGACTAAATAATCATTTTTTAAACAACAGGAGAAACCTCTATGTAAGCCAAAGGCAACGACTTCACCACGCTGTTTTGGTGAAGGCAAGGCCTTCACCATTTCACCCTTTTTTTAATTGAGGGTTTTGGAGGTATAAAATAAGAAAAAAAATAAGTCCAATCCAGTGCCAGCCTTTTTGTTTGCAATATTCAGCCTACTAAACGCCTAGCAATTAATTGTTAAAAATAGGGTTAAATAATTTTTGCTTGCATTAAGGTGTGGGTGTTAATTGCACCGACTACTTGATTGCTTTCATCAACTACGGGCAGTGAGTTTAGGTTGTATTCGTCCATCATTGCGACTGCTGTTATTGCGGGTTTGTCGGCGAGGATGGTTTTGCAATGCTTGGTCATGACTTTGCCAATGGCGAGATTTTGAATGTTTGGGTGCTCTTCTAAAACACGGCGTAGGTCGCCATCGGTGAAAATGCCTTGTAGGATGTTATTATTGGTAATTAGTACCATGCCGAGGGCTTTTTGACTCATCACCAATAAGGCATTTAGTAGTTTAGTATCGGCGCTAACAATAGGTATGTCGTTTCCTGTTTTCATAATATTATTAACAAAAGTTAGTAAGCGTCTGCCGAGTGCGCCGCTGGGATGTGAGCGAGCAAAATCATCGGGGCTAAAGCCTTTGTTGGTAAGAATGCTCACGGCTAACGCATCGCCCATGGCAAGCGCTACTGTTGTGGAGGAGGTGGGCGCTAGGTTGTGCGGACAGGCTTCTTTTTGTACGCTAACATCTAAATGCACATCGCTGATTTTACCGATAGCAGAGTTTTTATTACCTGTCATGCTGATAATATGAACACCGAGGCGTTTAATGACTGGTATTAGTGTCATAATTTCATTGGATTCGCCTGAGTAAGAAATGCAAATAGCAACATCGTTTTGTTCAATCATGCCTAAATCGCCGTGTCCTGCTTCGCCTGGGTGAACGGCAAAAGCGGGTGTGCCGGTGGAGGCAAAAGTAGCGGCAATTTTATTGCCAATGTGTCCTGACTTGCCCATGCCAATTAAGATAACTTTGCCAGTGCAGTTTTGAATTAATCCGCAGGCATCAATAAAGCTTTGGTCAAGTTTTTCGGCTAATTGAGTAACGGCTTGTGCTTCAGTAAGGATGACATTTTTAGCAGAGTTTAACAATGTGTTTGACATAAACGATGGTTTTTAAATAGATATAATAGTTGAATTTTATCTAAGTTAGGCGTGATGAGTAACGAAAAAATCAAAATTTTGTTTGTTTGTATGGGTAATATTTGTCGTTCGCCAACTGCTGAAGGTGCATTCCAAGCGCAAATGCAAAAACGCAATGCACAAGATTTGTTCGAAATTGATTCCGCAGGCACACGCGCTTACCATATTGGTGAGCAGCCTGATTCTCGTTCTCAAGTGGCTGCTAATAAGTATGGCGTTGATTTGTCTCATCAACGGGCGAGACAAGTGCACGAAAGTGATTTTTATCATTATGATTATATTTTTGCAATGGATGCGAGTAATTTGTCAGATTTACAAGATATTTGTCCAATGGAACATCGGCACAAGCTCGCTTTAATGCTTGATAATATTCCACAAAATAATGGGAAAAGCGTGCCTGACCCTTACTTTGAAGGGCGTTTTGATGAGGTTTTTAAGATGTTAAATCGTGCCAGTGGTTTTTTGTTGGATAAATTACATAAAATTGATTGACGAAAATTATTCAACACAGTATAATTCCACCCTTTATTGCTCTTGAAAAACGAGCGATTGAATAATTAATAAGAATTTTAGAGATTTTTGGAGAGTGTAATTTATGTCAACAGTTAATCAATTAGTGCGTAATCCACGCAAAAAGAAGATAACGAAAAGTGGTGTGCCGGCGCTAGATAGCTGTCCCCAGAAACGAGGCGTATGCACTCGTGTCTATACCACAACCCCTAAAAAACCTAACTCAGCACTGAGAAAAGTTGCCCGTGTTAGATTAACCAATGCTGCCGAAGTAACGACTTATATTGGCGGTGAAGGTCATAATCTACAAGAACACTCGGTGATTTTGATTCGTGGTGGCCGTGTTAAGGATTTGCCAGGTGTGCGTTACCATACAGTTCGTGGTGCGCTAGATACCGTTGGTGTTGATGGCAGGATGCAAGGTCGTTCTAAGTATGGCGCTAAGAAACCTAAGAAGTAATAACAATATATAAAACAAGAGAAACCCTATGAGAAGAAGATCCGCACCTAAAAGAGAAATCCTACCAGATCCAAAATTTGGTGATTTAGTATTGGCTAAGTTCGTTAACATCTTAATGTTAGACGGCAAGAAATCGGTAGCTGAGAAGATTGTTTATGATGCGTTAGATACAATTGAGGCAAAAGGCAATGCTGAGCCAATTGAGACTTTCAAGAAAGCATTAGAAAATATTGGTCCTGCCGTTGAGATTAAGTCTCGTCGTGTTGGTGGATCAACTTATCAAGTTCCCGTTGAAGTAAGGTCTGAGCGCAAGGTTGCCTTGGCAATGCGTTGGATTATTGAAGCATCACGCAAACGGGGTGAAAAAGGCATGAAACTTAGATTAGCAGGCGAAGTACTAGATGCGGTGCAAAATCGTGGCACTGCGTTTAAGAAAAAAGAAGACACACACAGAATGGCAGAAGCAAACAAAGCATTTGCTCACTTCCGCTGGTAGTCGAATATTTAGAATTAAGGATTTAAGAAAATGGCAAGAAATCACCCCCTTAGTCGCTACCGTAATGTCGGTGTTATGGCGCATATTGATGCTGGTAAAACTACAACCACTGAACGCGTTCTTTTATACACAGGGCGTACTCATAAAATTGGCGAAGTGCATGATGGCGGTGCGACCATGGATTGGATGGAGCAAGAGCAAGAGCGCGGTATTACCATTACTTCTGCGGCAACCACTTGTATGTGGAAAGGCATGGATGAGCAGTTCGAAGAACACCGCATCAACATTATTGACACCCCGGGACATGTTGACTTTACTATTGAAGTAGAACGATCTCTTAAGGTATTAGACGGCGCATTGGCTTTGTTTTGTGCGGTAGGCGGTGTTGAGCCTCAGTCAGAAACTGTTTGGCGTCAAGCTAATAAATACAATGTTCCTAGAATTGGTTTTGTCAATAAAATGGATCGTGCTGGTGCAGATTTCTTGCGTGTTTGTGAGCAAATCAAAAATCGCCTAGGTGCAAATCCAGTGCCAATGCAAATTGCTATTGGTGCGGAAGAAGATTTTAAAGGCATTATAGATTTAATTACTATGAAGGCCATTTATTGGAATGAAGAAGATCAAGGCGCAACTTACGATGCTAGAGACATTCCAGCAGAATTACAAAGCCTAGCAGATGAAAAGCGTGAATTCATGGTGGAATCAGCGGCCGAAGCTAATGACGAGTTAATGGAAAAATACCTAGAAGAAGGTGATTTAACCGACGATGAAATTAAAAAAGGTATTCGTGTTCGATGTATTGCTAATGAAATTATCCCAATGTTTTGTGGTTCAGCTTTTAAAAACAAAGGCGTTCAAGCGGCATTAGATGCAATTATTATGTATATGCCATCTCCGCTAGATGTTGATGCGATTGAGGGTATTCTTGATGATAAAGACGAAACTAGAGCGCCGCGTCCAGCCGATGATGATGAGCCATTTTCGGCACTAGCATTTAAGATTGCGACTGATCCGTTTGTAGGTACGCTAACATTTTTCCGTGTTTATTCTGGCGTGTTGAAAGCAGGTGATTTTATCTACAATTCATCAAAAGGCAAAAAAGAAAGAATTGGTCGTATGGTACAAATGCACTCAAACGAACGGGACGAAATTAGAGAAGTTCGTGCAGGCGATATTGCTGCTGCGATTGGACTTAAAGATGTGACCACGGGTGATACATTGTGCGACCTTAAGGAAAAAATTGTACTAGAAAGAATGGAATTTCCTGAGCCGGTAATTGCCTTAGCTGTTGAGCCTAAAACCAAAGCAGACCAAGAAAAAATGGGCATTGCATTGGGCAAACTTGCTGCTGAAGATCCCTCATTCCGTGTATCGAGTGACGAAGAATCAGGACAAACTATTATTGCAGGCATGGGCGAGCTTCATTTAGACATTATTGTTGATCGTATGAAGCGCGAATTTGATGTTGAATGTAATGTTGGCGCACCTCAAGTTGCTTATCGTGAGGCAATTACAACCTTGGTTGAACATCAGCATAAATTTGCCAAACAATCAGGCGGTCGTGGTCAGTATGGACATGTGTATCTACGCATTGAGCCACAAGAGCCAGGCGCAGGTTATGAGTTCGTTGATGAAATTAAAGGCGGCGTGATTCCTAAGGAATACATTCCTGCGGTTAACAAGGGTATTCAAGAGCAAATGGAAAATGGCGTATTGGCTGGCTTTCCATTGGTAGATATGAAAGTAACAGTTTACGATGGCTCTTACCATGATGTTGACTCGAACGAAATGGCGTTTAAGATTGCCGCATCCAAGTGTTTGAGCGAAGGTGTTAAGATGGCTAACCCTCAACTACTTGAGCCAATGATGGCTGTTGAGATTGTTACCCCTGAAGAGTATATGGGTGATGTTATGGGTGATTTAAACAGACGCCGTGGCTTGGTGGGCGCAATGGAAGACCTGCCTAATGGTAAGCAGTTAAAAGCAGATGTTCCATTAGCTGAAATGTTCGGCTATGCAAACGATCTTCGTTCTGCAACTCAAGGCCGTGCAAGTTACTCAATGGAATTCTCAAAGTATACTGCAGCACCGAAAAATGTTGCCGATGATGTTATCGAAAAATTAAATAAGTAAGGAGCATTTAAAATGTCAAAAGAAAAATTCGAAAGAACCAAACCCCATGTCAATGTAGGCACCATCGGTCATGTTGACCACGGTAAAACCACCCTAACAGCTGCCATCACTAAAGTCATGGCAGAAGCTC
>JAQRMT010000084.1 GCA_028599035.1 Gammaproteobacteria bacterium | reverse complement strand
CAATAGCAACACCGAACTTAGGTATGCGATAGAGTCACAAACTGACGAGCAAGACACAAGATTATCGTATTTTAATAATCTTTTTAAATATCATAGTTTACGATTAGATTATGAAAATTTTATTTTGTAAAGGATATTAATGCTCTCGGGTGGCACAGAAAGTGAGATTAGGGTGGCGCTCTTCGGTGAGTTTTAGATTAACCATAGATGGCGCTAGGTAAGTGAGAACTCCGGCAGAATCAACGGCCACATTGTTGCCCGCTTTAATTTTAAGTTGATCAATGTCTTTGTCGCTGCCTGTTATCCAGCGTGCTGTGGCAATGTTAATGGTCTCAAATTGACAATCAACGCCGTATTCATATTTCAAACGATGTGCCACCACATCAAATTGTAAGATACCAACGGCACCTAGGATTTGCGATGAGTTGATAGTTGGGCGGAATACTTGGGTTGCACCTTCTTCTGAGAGTTGGTCTAAGCCTTTTTGTAGGGCTTTGGCTTTGAGCGGGTCTTTTAAAACAGCACGACGAAATAATTCTGGGGCAAAATTTGGAATGCCTTGAAACGAGAGTTTTTCACCTTGAGTAAAGGTGTCACCAATGCTAATGCCACCGTGATTATGAATACCAATCACATCACCAGCATAAGCCACTTCTGTGCTGGCGCGTTCGCGTGACATAAAGGTAACGGCATTGGCAATTTTGATTTGTTTGCCTGTGGACACTTGCAGGACCTTCATGCCTTTTTTGTATTCACCACTAACGATGCGCATAAAAGCAAGGCGGTCATGGTGCTTTGGATCCATATTGGCTTGAATTTTAAAGATAAAGCCGGTGAGTTTTTCCTCCTCAGGCTTGACTTTCCGCATATCTGATTCACGGTTTTTTGGCGTGGGTGCGTATTGAATAAAGCCATCAAGCAGGTTTTGAATGCCGAAGTTTGAAATCGCTGAACCAAAAAATACAGGGGTTTGTTTACCTGCTAAAAATTCGCCCAAACTAAATGGTGTGGTGGTTTCACGGATGAGCTCAACTTCTTCACGCATTTCACGAACTACTTCTGCTCCTAATATTGCGTCAAGTTCTGGATTATCGACTCCATTGATAATAATATTCTCACCAATTTCAGAATTTTTCCCCGTTTCATATAAATAAACTTTATCTTCAAGCAAATGGACAACGCCTTTAAAGCGTTTCCCCATGCCAATTGGCCAAGTAATGGGCGCACATTCGATATTGAGTACAGTTTCTACTTCATCCAGCAAATCAATCGGCTCTTTACCCTCTCGGTCTAATTTGTTAATAAAAGTGAGAATTGGCGTATCACGCAAACGACACACCTCCATGAGTTTAATGGTGCGCATTTCCACGCCTTTGGCGACATCAATCACCATTAAGGCAGAATCCACCGCTGTTAATGTGCGATAAGTATCCTCAGAAAAATCCTCATGCCCTGGTGTGTCTAATAAATTAATCACATGATTATCATATTCAAATTGCATGATGGAGGAGGTGATAGAAATGCCCCTTTCTTTCTCCATCTCCATCCAATCCGAAGTGGCGTGAGTGCTGGCTTTTCTAGCCTTCACGCTGCCCGCTGTTTTAATCGCACCTGCATACAATAACAGTTTTTCGGTAACCGTGGTTTTTCCCGCATCAGGGTGAGAGATAATCGCAAAAGTGCGGCGTTTGGAAATTTCAGACATAATTAATACTTGTTTTTGATAATAAGTTCAACGCCGGCTTCATCAAACATAGCTTTTGAGAGTTTGACGCTGTCGTTCCAGTTATCAAGCTCTTTGGATTTTTCCACCACCACTTTTTTAATCCCAACCTGAATGATGCCTTTGGCGCATTCTGAGCAAATCGGCAAACCGTAAACATACAAGGTCGATCCATCAAGCGAAGTGCCAGAATAAGTGGCGTTGTAAATGGCATTCATCTCAGCGTGAACGACAAATTTGTATTTGGTTGCTCTATCGTTATAGCGTTCATCCGTGTCATTAATATTGCGTGGAAAGCCATTAAAACCCTGAGAAAGCACTTCTTTTTTACTGCCAACAGTGACTGCGCCAACTTGAGTGGAAGGGTCTTTTGACCAAGTGGAAACTTCTTTAGCAAGCGCCAAATAACGCTCATCCCATTTGCTTAGATTGCTCATCGGATTTTGATAGAGGCTAGAGCGATTAACACTAGAATCAAAGTAACCATCCAAAAACGCACAATAATTTTTGGCTCTGAAATACCTTGTTTTTCAAAATGATGATGCAAAGGTGCCATCAAGAAAATACGCGTCTTGGTGCGTTTATACCAAGCGACTTGGATTATCACAGAAAGCGTTTCAGCGACAAAGATACCACCCATAATGAATAATAAAATTTCTTGACGAACAATAATAGCAATGACTGCCAAAATTGCCCCCAATGCCAATGAGCCAACATCTCCCATAAAAACCTCAGCAGGATAAGTATTAAACCATAAAAAACCTAACCCAGCGCCAATCAACGCAGCACAAACTACAAACATTTCGCTGGCTGCCGGCATGAATGGCATATGCAAATACTCAGCAAAATTATAGTTGCTACCAATGTAAGCAAAAATTGCCAGTGCACCTAAGATTAAGACAACTGGCATAATCGCCAAGCCATCCAGTCCATCGGTTAGATTGACTGCATTAGAGCTACCGACAATGACAAAATAAGAGAGGACGGCTAAACCAATAACGCCCAATGGTAATGTCCAGTCTTTGAAAAAAGGGATTAAAAGATCAGTAGAAATGGGTTGCGTGCTATTAACTAACCAAACAACAATGGTAATGGCGCTCAAGGATTGTGCTAAGTATTTTTGTCTGGCACTGAGTCCATTAGAGGACTTTTTCGTGATTTTTAAATAGTCGTCCAAGAAGCCAATACCACCAAAAAGCAACGCTGTAACTATAACAATCCAAAGATAATTGTTGTGCCAATCGCCCCACATTAACACACTAATCAGAAAACTAAATAAAATCAAGATACCGCCCATGGTTGGCGTACCTGCTTTAGACAAATGCGACTGCGGACCATCGCTACGAATCACTTGAGAGATTTGCAACGCTTGCAATTTGTTAATAAAAAAACCACCTAAGGCGAGCGTGATAAACAAAGACATTAACATTGCCAAGATAGCACGAAGTGTTAAGTATTGTAAAACGCTAAAGCCCGCATCAAACTGGGTGAAAAAATTGATGAATTCTAAAAACACAGATTATTTAGCAGTTTTGTATTTTTGACTGTATTTTTGAAACGCTGCCTCATTAGTTTGAAAGTTCTTAGCCTTTTCACCAATGCGAACAATTGTCAGTTTACGAATAAAATCCCCTTTTTTGATGCGATTAACCACGCCCATTCCTTTCACCACATGTCCAAAGACGGTGTGCTTGTTGTCCAGCCAAGGTGTGGCATTGTGAGTGATGAAGAATTGCGAGCCATTGGTGTTTGGTCCCGAGTTTGCCATCGACAAAATACCTTCTTTGTTGTGCTTTAAATCGCTAAATTCATCAGTAAATTTATAACCTGGATTGCCTGTGCCATTGCCTTTAGGGTCGCCACCTTGAATCATAAAATTGTTAATCACTCGATGAAAAGTAAGTCCGTTATAAAACGGCTTGCCAGTTTGAATATTTGAGTGCTTTGTGCCTTCTGCCAAGCCTACAAAGTTAATTACCGTTAGAGGCGCTTTTTCATAAGCAAGTTGAATAAAGATAGTGCCTTGGTTGGTGCGCATTTTTGCATATAGACCGTCGCTCAATTGTGCGTAAGATTGAATGGATGTGAATAAAGTAAAACATAAGATTAGAATGCGCATAATTACCCTTATAAATAAAATTAGTATGTTACCAAAGATACAGTTAAAATATGCACCAATCAAAGTATTAGAGTAAAGTATGTCATTATTAATCACCGACGAATGTATTAACTGCGATGTTTGCGAGCCCGAATGCCCAAACGAAGCAATCTATATGGGCGATGAGATCTATGAAATAGACCCTGACAAATGCACTGAGTGCGTTGGACATTTTGACGAACCACAATGCGTTGAAGTTTGTCCGGTCGATTGTTGTCTATCTGACCCAGACAATGTGGAAACAGAAGCAGAATTATTAGCAAAAATCAAATAGTTAAATTCAAAGCATAAAAAAAGCGACCAACTGGTCGCTTTTTTTGTTTAAAAGGTATAATTTATTTACCCAGCGTCTCTCTAAGTGCTGCTAGACACAATGTGATATTTTCCCTTCTTGAAGAATGGCCCATCAAACCAATGCGCCACACTTTACCCGCATACGCACCAAGACCTGCACCGATTTCTAAATTGTAATCGTTTAATAAAGTAGCACGAACTGCTGCATCATCTACGCCTTCTGGAATAAAGACAGAATTTAATTGTGGCAAACGATCCGCTGCATTAACCAAGAAATTAATGCCCATTGCCTCTAAACCGTCTCTTAACAATTCATGATTTGCCTGATGACGCACCCAAGAATTTTCGATACCTTCTTCCAATATCATCACCAAGGATTCGTGTAAGCCATATAGCGTATTCACGGGTGCGGTGTGATGATAAGTGCGTTTTGCGCCTTCGCCCCAATAACCCATGACTAAATTCAAATCTAAAAACCAAGAAGTAACAGGTGTTTTACGGTTTTTAACTTTGCGCAAAGCCCGCTCGTTAAAACTGACTGGCGAGATACCTGGCATGGCGGATAAACATTTTTGTGTACCTGAATAAATCGCATCAATTTCCCATTCATCAACCCGCAACTCAGTCCCACCTAGCGAAGTAACCGCATCAACAATATTAATACAATCATACTGATGTGCAAGTCCGCATAAGGCTTTGGCATCAGATTGTGCGCCCGTTGAAGTCTCTGCATGCACAAACGCCAAAATTTTAGCATCTGGATTGTCTTTTAATGCTTGTTCGACTTTATCAGTTGATACCGCCTCGCCCCAGTTGTCTTCAACCACAATCGCCTTGCCGCCCAAACGAGTTACATTTTCTTTCATGCGCATTCCAAACACGCCATTAATACAAACAATCACCTTATCACCTGGTTCGACCAAATTGGCAAAACAAGTCTCCATACCAGCAGATCCTGGCGCCGATACTGGCATGGTTAATTCATTTTCAGTTTTAAAAATAGCCTTCAAACCTTCTTTAGTCTCATTCATCATGCCGACAAAAGCAGGATCAAGGTGCCCAATCGTTGGACGCGCCATAGCAGATAAAATTCTCGGATGCACATCAGAAGGACCAGGCCCCATTAGTGTTCTTACTGGTGGATTAAATGATTTCATAATAAATAGATATAGTTAAAAAATAAAAAAACTATTATAATCACTTGTATGTCAATTATTCATGAATTATCTCGCACTCTACCTAAGGGTAATGTTATTACAGGCAAAGAAAACACACGCCCATTTGAGTGTGATGGCTTAAGTTGTGTATCGGCAAAAGCCGCTTGCGGTGGTGTTGCCA
>JAQRMT010000083.1 GCA_028599035.1 Gammaproteobacteria bacterium | reverse complement strand
GGCAAAGGCTTAATATTTAGAGTTAGCGAATTAGAGTGTATTTTTTTAAGTTTACCCGCTTGATTTACAGGGGCAAAACTACCAAAAATACTATTGCGCTTCTGCCCAATGCTGGCCACCACGGAAGGTAATTTAAATTGACCAAAGTTGTTAGCAATCACTCGATAATTAATGGTATGAGTATTGTAGCTTTCATCTGACGATTGGGTAGATTGGTTTGTTTTGATAAATGTCAAACCTTTGACTTCTGGCAGTATGATGCTGGCTTGCTGGTTAGAAGTTATTGATTTTTTTTCTTTAAAGGTGATCTCAAGCATGGCTTCATCACCCAAATAAAATTCTTGCGGGCTAGCTTTGATACTTAGTAAATAATCATCACCCATCTGGGCTAAGGTTGGCTGCGTCAGTGTGACTGTCAATGATTGGGTTGCTTGCTTGTCGTCATCAGCCAAAATAAAATAGCTAGGAATTGTTATTGTACTCGTAGGCTTAATAACAAATGACTTACTGCTTTGTCTGGAGCGCTGATTGTTAATAATTTGGATCTTTTGTGAGCTACTGGTATAGAGTACAGGGTAGCCATCAATTTGCTGAATATTAGGAAAAATAACATTATTACCGTTAGCACTTAATGTCAAAACAACTTCATCGCCTGGGTAAAACCAAGATTGGTTGACACTGGATTTGCTAATGGCTAGTGCGGGAATGCTGAGTAATAGTAAACAACTACCAAGGATTTTTTTCATTGTTATTACCCTGTTGTTTATTAAGTGGAATAAGCAAAGTTCTAAGTTTTTTATTGAGCGATTTTTCCCATCTCTGCTGTTTAATGGCATCCAATTTCTTTACTTGTTGCTGTTGTTTTTCTTTGTCGCTACTTTTCTTGCTATTTTTCTTACTGCTATCCTGTCGTTGCTTTTTTTGAGTACTGCCTTTTTTCTGTTTTTTGTCTGTATTGTTCTTAGCTTGCTCGTTATTTTTTCGTTTGGTTTTTTGTTGTTTAAGCAGTTTTAGGTTAAACGAAGCATCCTTGTCTTGCTTTAATTTCAATGCCTCTATGTAACTGTCAATAGCTTCGTTAATTTTTTTCAATTTAGCGTAAGCATTGCCAATATTATACAAACGATTAAAGTCTAAATCTTTTTGTTTAACGCTTTGGTATTTTTTCAACGCCTGCTCGTATAAACCTTGTTTATAAAGGCTGTTTGCTTGATTTAGGCGTGCAGCATCGTTGTCAATATTGGCAAATTTTTCCTCAGCCATTTGATAATCTTGCTTTTGATAAGCACTATTTGCCTGTTTGATATACAAAAAATCTAGTAATCCTGCCTCTACATTCATTGATAAAAATACGAAAAAAATAAACTTCATGGCTTTTGAGGTAAGGAAAAAAATGTAAAAAACAATAACATTAAAGCGAGTGATAAAGGGTAATAAAATAGTTGACGCTTTTGATTAATTTTTATATCTTTACTACTATTATGTCGATTAAAAGTATTAATAAAATTTGACAAGTCATTATTATTTAAGGCGTATTTTAGGTAATCTCCATGCGTTTGAGTTGCTAGCGCCTTAATATTTGGATTTTCTCTAACATAAACAATATTTTTATTATCATCCTTTAGTAGTCCATTTTTAGTACGAATACTGCCTCCACTTACACTAGCAGTGTCAAAGATAAAAATTTGCAAATTGTGTTTTGTCGCATAAACAATCTCCTCCTCAAAATTGCCATCACCACCATCAGTCAAAAGTAGTATTTGTTTATTTGCCGTTTTGCCTGTCAAATCATTGGCTGCCTGTAATAAATTGAGTATATTAGTTCCTTTTAGATTAATGCTATCTGTGCGTAAATTTTTAATTAAAAATTCAAGACTAGAAAAATCATCTGTTAAGGGGGAAACCAAAAAAGATTGACTGGTAAACCCCAAAATTGCGATACGCCTACCATTAATTTTATTGAGACTGTGTAATAGTTTATTTTTTGCAAATTCAAAGCGATTCGGGTAAATATCATTTGCCAACATAGATTTTGACATATCAATTGCCACCACCAAATCACTTAAGTGTTGTTTTATCTTTACTTCACCTTTTTTAAGCGTTGGTTGACTCAATGCTAGCACAATCAAAATGATGGACAATAATAGCAATTTAAGGCGTGTTTTTGGGGTTATTCTGTCTTTATTGAGGCTGATTTTTTCCAATACTTCAGGGGCAAATAAAGCCTCGATGTTGTTTTTCTTATGGTGAATAAAAAACCATAATACAACCATCGGAATGATTAAATAAAGCAATTCTATTTGTTCAAAATCCATGTGTTTTTCTGCCAAAAATAAAGGAATAAAAGCATTAATGCCAAACTTAAAGGGTAGTGAAAATAATAAGTTTTCTTCTCATACTTATTAATGTTTATTTTGCTTTTTTCTAGTCGGTTGATTTGGGCATAAATATCTTTTATGCCTTCGGAACTATTGGTGGAGAAAAATTCAGCCCCTGTGTCTTTCGCTATTTTCTTTAAAACCCCAGCATCAAAGTCTCTTGCGTTGCCAATGGCAATCGTATAAACCTTAATTTCATTGTCTTTTGCACGCTTAATTGCCACCTCAAGTGGCACACTGTCGGTATTATTCCTGCCGTCCGTGAGTAAAATGGCAATTTTCTCCTTTGACTGGGAATCCTTAAAAAGTTTTGAACTTAAAAATAACGCCTCATAAAGTGCAGTTTTTTGCTTTCCAGCAACACCGACATCAATATGACTGAGAATTTTGATAATGCTTTTTTTATCATAAGTTAACGGAACAGCGGTATAAGCAAAATCTGCAAAAATACTGAGTGCCAATTTATCGGTTTTACGCTGTTTGATAAAATCCACAACAATCGTTTTAACAATCGCAAATTTGTTATTTTCTTGCATTGAACCAGAAGCGTCTAAAATCAATGAAATTTCATAACCTTTGCTATTGTCAAGCACTATATTTTCGGTTTTAATCGGACTGGAAAGTGCAGCAATACTCAAACTGAGGATTAAAAATTTTAGTGCATTGCGTAATAATTGGCTGGATTTTACGACTGTTTTTAAACCCTCACTATGCGGAAAATAGATAGAAAAATTCTTCTCTTGACAGAAAAACAAACAAACAAATGCAATGCCAATCAATGCCAATACATAAGGATACTCAACACTAAACACGCAAAAACTCCTGGATTTGTTTAATCAAATTTTTCTCTAATTGTCCAACCTGCTGTTTATATTTATAGGCTATTAATGCCGTATTAATTTTCTCAAAATCCACTGCATTACTCTCATTGACCAGCACGCTGGCGTAACGACTAAAAGTGTAAGCCGTTGTTTTACTGTCGCTAAAATCAAGATTTTTAAGCACCTTTAACGCCTTTCTTTTTTTATCATTACGGCGTTTTAATTGGATTTTTTTCCAACCAAAATAGCCTGCAATTAACGCTACAAACAAAAGAACAGCAGCGGCAATCAATAAATAAGTCAACGAATTGTCAGCAATAACGACCAGTGGTTTAATGTCTTTTAAAGCGTTCATTTTAAAATCTGTGACAATTTAATAAAAACATCGTCATTGGTGCAGACCTTACCTACATTAATATTGTGTTGAGCAAAGTGCAGATAGTGTTTATCATCTGCAACTTTTAATTGAGATTGGTATTTTTTTGCTATTTTTTTGCTAAAATTCGCCTCAATATAACTGTGATTTTGTGCATCTGCCAAACTTAATTCTGTGCCAAAATTTGGCAACTCTTCTAACGGATCACGCACCAATATTGCGTTTATTTGATTTTTATGAGCAATCATACTGTAATCAATTGACTGATAAAAATCACCAATCACAAATACCAATGATTTTGCTTGTTGCAGTAAATAGTTATTTAACGCTTCAGGATTTATCTGTGTTTTTAACAAGTCAAAATTTAGCAGTGCCTCAATGGCAAGCAGCAAGCCGCCCATATTATTAAGCTGAATAACTTGTTGCTCATCGTTGAAAAAAAACACCAGTTTTGTTTGATTTTTTTGTTGTATAGAAGAATAAACCAAATGAGCAACAATCTCAGCAATCAACTCATTTTTCAACCGCACAGAACCAAAATGCAAGCTACTGGAAAGCATCACACAAACAATTACATTAATTTGCTTATCTTCGTTAAAAATATTGGTTTGTAATTCTCCCGTTTTACCACTGGCAGAAAAATTTATTTTACGAATATCGTCCCCTGCTTGATAAGGGCGAATTTCACAAAAATCCAAGCCTTCACCTCGCATTTTTGACAAATGTTCGGCGGACTTTTGCGTGAATACATTTTTTTTAACTCGCAACAATATTTCTTCTGCTGACATCATAATAGTAAAAACCTTGGCTAATTTATGGCACTTGAGTAGCCTCAAGTATTTGCTTAATAATGGCTTGAACGCTCATATTTTCAGCTTGCGCTTGATAACTTAAAACAATTCTATGTTGTAATACTTCCGTAACGACACTGGCAATATCAAGTGGCGTAACAAAGTCATTGCCGCGTATTAACGCTCTAGCACAACTGGCTTTGTATAAATCAATACTTGCTCTTGGACTGGCACCAAATTCAATGTAGTGCTTGATTGAATCTAAGCCATAATCTTGTGGGTAACGCGTGGCAAAAATGATTTTTAATAGATAGTTCTGCACCGCATCATCCATATAAATTTTGGCAAACTGCTGACGAATTTTAACAATATCTGCCATCTCTGCTACTTGCTTAACTTCTTCAAAGCCATCAATCGCAACCCGCTTAATCACCTCCAACTCCTCATCCAGTGTATTGTAATCCAACACTGTTTTTAACATAAAACGGTCAAGTTGCGCCTCTGGTAACTGATAAGTCCCCTCTTGCTCCACGGGGTTTTGGGTTGCCATTACCAAAAAAGGTTGCTCCAATTTAAAACTTTCATCAGCAATAGTAACCTGCCTTTCTGCCATCACTTCAAGTAATGCTGCTTGCACTTTGGCTGGCGCACGATTGATTTCATCAGCCAGTAGCAAATTGGTAAAAATAGGCCCTTGTTTAACCGTAAATTCACCCGTTTTTGGGTTGTAAATTTGTGCACCTGTTAAGTCACTAGGTAGCAAATCTGGGGTAAACTGAATGCGTTTAAAGCGAATCCCTAACGCCTTAGACAAAGTGTTAATTGCCGTAGTTTTTGCCAATCCTGGTACACTTTCAACCAAAATATGACCACCCGTAATTAACCCAATTAACAAGTGGTCAATCAAACTTTCTTGACCGATAATGACTTTTTGTATCTCTGTTTTAAGTGTTTTTATCATGATGGATATACTTCCTGTAATTTTTTATAAAGTTGCTCTGGGGTCAAATCAGGCTGTGCTTCCATCAGCTGAAAAGCCACCACATTGTCTTCAACGCCCCCCCATAATTTGACATAACTGCCCTCTTTGTAACCGTTATCTTGTCTAAAAGTATTCAGTTGATTTTTTACCAAATAGCGTTTGTAGAGTTCAGG
>JAQRMT010000082.1 GCA_028599035.1 Gammaproteobacteria bacterium | reverse complement strand
TCATTTCTCAAGATGTTGAGAATTCATTAGAAAAAAGAATGGCTGTGCGTCCTGCACATATTGAGCGTTTAACTAGCTTAAAAAATGAAGGACGATTAATTTTGGCTGGCCCGCATCCTGCGATTGATAATAACGAGCCAGGTGAGGCGGGCTTTACTGGCTCGTTGGTGGTAGCGGAGTTTGATTGCCTAGAAGATGCGCAGATTTGGGCAAACGCAGACCCTTATTTAGCATCGGGTGCGTATGCTAGCGTCGTGGTTAAGCCGTTTAAGAAAGTCTTGCCGTGATTGAAATCGTCAATTTGTCTAAACATTTTGGCGGTATTCATGCAGTTGATGGAGTTAATCTGACGATTGAACAGGGTTCAATTACGGGATTGGTAGGTCCGAACGGTGCGGGTAAAAGCGTGTTGTTTAATTTGATTGCAGGTTTGTATCCGCCGACACAGGGTAATATTATATTCGCTGGCGAGGATATTAGCACATTAAGCGCTGACCAGCGTTTTCATAGAGGCATATTACGCACTTTTCAAATTGCACACGAGTTCCCAACACTAAGTGTTTTGGAAAACTTGATGATGGTGCCAGCTAATCAGTTAGGTGAGCGTTTAGGTAATACTTGGTTTAAACGCAAGGCAATTGTGCTAGAGGAAAAAAACAATCAAGAAAAAGCTGAAGAAGTGCTTGATTTTTTACAGATTTCGTCCTTAAAAAATGAAAAAGCGGGCAATCTTTCGGGCGGACAAAAAAAACTATTAGAGTTAGCGCGAACCATGATGACGGATGCAAAAGTGGTCTTATTGGACGAAGTTGGTGCTGGCGTTAATCGCACTTTGCTCAAACAAATCGGCACTGCTATTTTAAAACTCAATGAAGATAAGGGTTATACTTTTTGTATGATTGAACATAATATGGAATTTATTTCTCGCTTATGTAATCCTGTGGTGGTTCTAGCAAAAGGTAAAATCTTGACCGTAGGTACTGCTACTGAAATCAAAAATAATGAGGCAGTTATTGATGTGTATATGGGTAAGGGTCAACACTAAAAATGACTTATTTAACGGGTAAAAATTTATTTGCTGCTTATGGCGCTGTGCCGATTTTACGAGGGTGTTCGGTGGGGGTTAATCGGGGGGAATTGGCAGTAATTGTTGGTCCAAATGGTGCGGGAAAATCTAGTGTAATGAAGGCGCTTTTGGGGCTGTTGCCCAGTAAAGGTGAAGTTTTACTTAATGGCAAGGATATTAGCGCTTTATCAACACAGCAAAGAATCAGCCTTGGATTGGCTTTTGTGCCACAAAATAACAATGTTTTCCCTACTATGAGTGTTGTAGAAAATCTTGAAATAGGTGCGTTTTTGCGTCATGACGATTATCAAACAACGCTAGATGAAGTTTATACTTTATTTCCCATTCTTTTTGAAAAACGCCGACAGTTAGCGGGTCAGCTCTCAGGCGGGCAAAGGCAGCAAGTCGCCTTTGGTCGTGCAATGATGACGCAACCAACAGTTTTGTTGCTAGATGAGCCTACGGCAGGCGTTTCTCCGATTGTAATAGATGAGATTTTTGCTAATATTTTGGCTTTAAAAGAGGCAAATAAAGCGGTACTAATGGTTGAACAAAATGCACAACAGGCTTTGAGTATTGCTGACAAAGGTTTTGTCTTAGTTGCGGGTAAAAATGCACACACAGGCACAGGCAAAGCGTTGCTTAGTGACGATAAAGTCAGAAGAGATTTTTTAGGAGGATGAGATGCCAAGTTTTGATAATATCCTAAATGCTTTTATCTTGTTAAGTAATTTTGTCTTATTACCTGCACTCACTTATGGCGCACAGCTAGCATTGGGTGCTTTAGCTGTTACGCTGGTGTATTCAATCCTAAGATTTGCTAATTTCTCCCAAGCTAACAATATGGCGTTTGGTACGGCAATGGCAATTTTATTAACGGGATTTTTTCAGTCTCAAGGCTGGACTATTAGCGGCTTTCCAACTGCATTATTGGTTATACCTTTGGCGATTGTTATTACGATTATTTGCTTGCTGTTAACTGATCGCTGGGTATATCGTTATTATCGCATTAACAACGCCAAATCTATCACTGTTGTTATGGTTTCTATTGGGGTAATGTTTATTATGGGAGGCTTAGTGCAGCTTATTATGGGGCCAGAGCAGCAAATTTTTGCTGATGGTGCGCGTTTTATTTGGACGGCTAGAGAGTTCAAAACATTTAGCGGATTATCCGAGGGTTTGGCACTTAAAACTTCACAATTAACCACCATTTTATTGGCATTATTGGCAGTTGGGCTGGTGTTTTATTTCTTACAAAAAACCAAAGTTGGCAAAGCAATGCGTGCTTTTTCTGATAATGAAGATTTGGCGCTGCTTTCTGGCATAAATCCCGATAAAGTGGTGTTCACTACTTGGTTATTGGTGGCAACATTGACCACCATTGCTGGGGTTTTATTTGGCCTTGACAAAGGCTTTTCTCCCCTCCAATATCATTTATTGCTGTTACCCGTCTTTGCTGCAGTTATTGTCGGTGGTATCGGCTCCCCTTTGGGTGCAATTGTGGGTGCATTTGTGATTTCTTTTTCTGAAATGTTGCTTACTTATGCTTATAAAAAGTTTTTTATTTATTTGTTGCCAACCTCATTAGAGCCTGATTCATTGTTGCAATTAATTGGCACGGAATACAAATATGCTGTCTCTTTTGTGATTTTGATTATTGTTTTGTTAATCAAGCCTACGGGGATTTTTAAAGGCAAGGTATTGTGAATAATCTTGCCCATATTTGGCAGTCACACCGGCAAGCGATTAGCATTTTGGTGATGGTTTTTTTGTTGGCTTTTGTTGGTATTAATCAATCTTGGGTGCTGGCATTAAGTATTTTTAATTTGTGTTTGATCTCTGCCATTATGGCGTTAGGCGTTAATATTCAATGGGGCTATGCGGGGCTTTTCAATATCGGCATTATGGGATTTGCCGCTTTGGGTGGGTTGAGCGTGGTTTTAATTTCTGCACCCGCTGTCCCTGTAGCGGTTAGTGCAGGCGGTATGAATATGTTATTTGCTTTATTTTTGCTGCTACTGAGTATCGTGCTGAGCGTGTATTTATCTAAACATAAATACAATAAAGGCTGGGTAGTATTGAGTCTAGTGGCAGGGTATTTTGCTATGCGTTATTTTTATATTGATGCAGCACAAGCTATAGAGGCGGTTAATCCGTCAAAAACAGGATATTTGGGAGGGCTAGGTTTGCCTGTGCCGTTGGCTTGGTTGGCAGGTGGCTTGTTGGCAGCAGGTGCAGCGTGGTTAATTGGGAAAATAACACTAGGCTTGCGTTCAGATTATTTAGCGATTGCCTCATTCGGTATTGCCGAAATTGTGCTGTATATTATCAAAAATGAGGATTGGATAGCGCGAGGCGTTAAAAATGTAACAGGACTGCCAAGACCCGTGCCGCTAGAGATTGATTTGCAACAATCCCCTTGGTTTGAGGAGATGGTTTTATGGTTTAATCAATCCAGTTTAAGTCTTTTAACCGAGGCGGAAAAAACCAAAGCATTGAGTATTCTACTTAGTGAATATTCTGTTGTGTTTGTCAAATTATGCTATTCCAGTTTGTTTTTGGCAATTTTAGTTGCGCTGATAATAATGGCAAATTTGGCGTTTGATTCCCCTTGGGGCAGAAAGGTTCGCGCCATTAGAGACAACGAAATTGCCGCCAGCGCTATGGGCAAAAATGTCAAACGCCAACACTTGCAAATCTTCGTCATCGGCTCAGCTATTGTCGGTATTGCAGGGGCTTTATTGGTGACCTATACAGGGCAATTTACCCCTAATTCCTACCAATCTCTACGCTTCACTTTTTTAATTTGGGTGATGGTCATTGTTGGCGGCTCAGGTAATAATTTTGGCTCAGTTATCGGTGCTTTTTTCATCTGGTTTTTCTGGGTAGAATCTACCCCAATGGGGCTTTGGCTGGCAGAAACAGTACAAAATTTTGCTGGCACTGACAACGGCGTTTCTGCCTTTTTGCAAGACCGAGCGCACTTTTTTAGATACATTTTTATGGGGCTGATTATGTTACTGGTGTTAAGATTCGCCCCTGGCGGCATTCTGCCTGAGAAAGACAAAAAATTATAAAAGACCTTTGTGCAATTTTTTCACAAGGCGCAATCTTCTGAATAGTTTTTTAGAGGGTTGTAAGGTGTTTTGTTGTCGAGTAGAGATGTGATGATAATGTAAAGTCTTTAATTTTTTTTAGTTATAATGCAAACTTGTTTATTTAAAATAAAAGAGAATAGCGATGAAAATCAATAAAATATTAGGCGTGACATTTGTGGTAAGTTTGAGTTCGATGGCGTTGGTAAATGCAAAATCTGTGAATATTGGCAGTTTGCAAGCGCTTACAGGACCACTTGAGTCCTTGATTGTGCATATGTCTGCTTCTGCAGATATTGCTGCTAGAGAAGCCTCAGATTCTGGTAAATTTTTAGGCGGCACTTTGATTAATGTTGCGCGTGCTGATTCTCGTTGTATTGAGGCAGATGTTGCCGTTGCAGAGGCAGAGCGGTTGATTAATGGTGAAAAAGTAATTGCGATTATGGGGCCAAATTGCTCAGGGGCTACTACCGCTGTGGTTAATAATGTTACTGTCCCTAATGGCGTGGTTACTATTTCTCCTTCTGCAACCTCGCCAGCTCTGTCCACTATCGAAGACAGAGGTTTTTTCTTTAGAACGGTGTCATCTGATGCGAGACAGGGTCAAGTGATTGCCAATATTGCCATTCAGAAAGGGATAAAAACGGTGGCATTGACTTACACCAATAACGATTACGGCAAAGGCTTATCAAATACTTTTGTTGCGGCTTATGAAAAATTGGGCGGCAAAATCAGCATTAGTGCGGCACATGAAGACGGTAAAGCAGATTATTCTGCTGAAGTTGCCGCTCTCTCGGCTTCAGGTGCATCAGTGCTTGCCGTGTTTGGTTATGTGGATCAAGGTGGCAAGGGTATTGTTCAAGCCTCATTAGACACAGGTGCATTTGATAGCTTTATTTTCGCTGATGGTATGATTAGTGATAATTTGACTAAACTGGGTGCAGAATTAAATGGTTCGTGGGGCACCATTCCTAGTAATGGTGGCATTGCTGATGAGAAGTGGCAAAAAGTTGCTAAAGCCAATGGCGTTAAAATAGGCGGACCTTACTTAGGTGAATCTTATGATGCGATGGCATTGATTGTGCTGTCGGCTCAGGCTGCTAATTCTACTGATAGGATGGCACTGAAGGCGCAAGTAATGAAAGTTGCCAATGCACCTGGTGAAAAAATTTATGCGGGTGAATTAGCCAAAGGTTTGTCCCTGCTGGCTCAAGGCAAGCAAATTGATTATGTTGGTGCCAGTAATATTGAATTTAATGCGGTGGGTGAAGTTCAAGGCGCTTATAAAGAAAAATTAATTGTTAACGAACAGTTTGAAACGATTGATATACATTGAGGCCTTTGCATAAATATGAATAATCATCAAAAATCCACTTTCCATCCCCCTAGAGGGTTGCTGTGTAGCGCTAACCCGCTTGGTAATTTTTTAAACCCAGCCTTAGTCCTCCTAGAGGATTACTGGGTGTCGCTAACCCTCCTAGAGGATTGCTGGGTGTCGCTAACCCTGCTAGGACAAGGTTTAAGAAAATCACCAATCTGGCATTCTGTTCAATACCCCCTTGAGGGGTAAAAAATGAAT
>JAQRMT010000081.1 GCA_028599035.1 Gammaproteobacteria bacterium | reverse complement strand
TTTAGATATCCAAGCAGCCATCAATTTACCGCACTACACAAATCGTAATGGAAGTACAGATTTAGAAAAGGATACAACAGTGATAAAAATCCAGAAAGGACTAGAGGCAAAAGGACATAAAGTTAATATTCGAGATTTAAACTCAGGCCTTCATGGCATTGTTATTACCCCTAAAGGCTTACAAGGTGGTGCTGACCCTAGAAGATTAGGTAAGGTGATGGGGCAATAATTAAGTAACTATATGAGCGTAGCAGCTAATTTTTCTGCACTTTCCTGCACTAAATCTAAGTCCTTACCTTCAACCATCACTCGAATGAGTGGTTCAGTGCCTGAGGCACGAATTAACACCCTACCTACCTCACCTAGAGATGTTTCTACTTCAAGTCGGGCTTTTTGCAAGGCTTGATGTTGTGGCAAATCAATTTTTTCTTTGGTTTTAACATTGATGAGTACTTGCGGATATTTTTGCACTTCAGATTTTAATGCATTGAGTGTCTTGCCGCTTTTAACAAGCACCTCCAACACTTGCAAAGCAGCAATAATACCGTCGCCTGAGGTGGTTTGCTCAAGACAGATAATATGCCCTGAACTTTCACCGCCTAAAACAGCATTGCTTTTTTGCATTTGTTGCATCACAAATCTATCACCCACATCAGTTTCAATAAAATCAATACCTAAATCTTTATAACCGTGACGCACACCAAGATTGGTCATTTTAGTGCCGACCACTGTGTTGTTTTTAAGTCTATTTTGTGCTTGCCACGCTTTGGCAATAATAAACACCAGTTCATCGCCATCAATTTTGTCTCCTTTACTATCCACCATCATTAAACGGTCGCCATCGCCATCAAAAGCAATACCTAAATCGCACTTTTTCTCAAGCACAGTTTGTTGTAGACTGTGAGTATTGGTAGCACCACAACCAAGATTAATATTAAAACCATCAGGTTGATTATGTATTAGTGTAGTGTTGGCGCCTAACTCAGAAAACACATCTTTTGCAATATGATAAGTAGCACCATTCGCACAATCAACCACGATACTGAGACTAGACAAATCAATATCTTTATCAAATGTGTGTTTACAAAAATCAATGTAACGACCTAAAGATTGCTCGTGGCGAATGGCTTTACCAATATTTTCACTGGTAACGCTAACCATAGGTTCACTCAAGCGCTTCTCAATGTCTTTTTGGTCTTGGTCGCTAAGTTTAAAGCCCTTATTAGAGAAAAATTTAACCCCATTATCTTGGAAATGATTGTGTGATGCGCTAATAACTACGCCTACTGTGGCACCATAAGTTTGTGTGAGATACGCAATAGCAGGCGTTGGCATTGGGCCTAACAAACCAACATCTACGCCAGCAGATAAAAAGCCCGCTTCAAGCGCAGACTCAAATAAATAGCCTGAAACACGAGTATCTTTGCCGATAACAACACTGGGGTTTTTGTTTTTTTGTGCCAAAACTGAGCCAACTGCCCAGCCTAATTTTAAGAAAAAATCTGCCGTGATTGGCTCAATACCTACTTTGCCTCGTATACCATCTGTTCCAAAATAATTAACCATTTTCAACCTTCTGTAATACTGTTAATGCGTCTCTTGTTGCTAAAACATCATGCACACGCACGATGTTTGCCCCTTTTTGAAAGGCTATTATGGCGGCTGTAATGCTACCGATAACCCTTCCCTCTATTTGTCTGTCATTAAGCATTTGCCCAATCATTCGTTTGCGTGATAGCCCCGCCAACAACGGCAAGCCAAAACTTTTGAATTCATCAAAACGCCGCAGAATTTCTAAATTGTGGGCATAAGTCTTACCAAAGCCAAAACCTGGGTCTAGGGTTATTTTTTTTTCATTGATACCAGCACCAATACAGGCTTCGATTCTATGCTCAAAAAAATGTTTAATATCATCCACTACGCTATCATACACAGGATTGTTTTGCATATTTCCTGGGTCGCCTTGCATATGCATCAAGCACACATCCACATCCAGTTCACTTGCCACCTCTAATGCATCATCAGCACGCAAAGCACGAACATCGTTAATCATTTTAGCACCTGCTTTAACGGCTTGTATCATTACCTCTGGTTTTGAGGTGTCAATTGAGATAGGTGTGTCGGTGATTTTGACCAGTGCATTGATAACAGGAATAACTCGCTGAATTTCATCAACTACTGGAACAAAATCGGCGTTTGGTCGGGTGGATTCGCCGCCAATATCAATCATATCAGCACCTTGTGCAATCATGCGTTGTGCGCCTTGAATGGCATCCGCAACATTAAAATATTGAGCGCCGTCAGAAAACGAATCGGGGGTTACATTCAACACCCCCATGATTTTTGCTTGCATAGTCATAATGACTAAGGTTAAACCTAGGCTACTTGTTCAGTGCCGTTGTTGTCGTTTAATGGTTTTTCATCAGTATTGTTGTCGGCATCCTCTGTTGGCTCAATGCCACTACCTAGTTCAGTAGAAGTAACCTCAGAATCAACAATCGCTGCCGCTTCACGCATTGGCTTTCTTTCCATTAAGTCATCGATTTGTTCTTTATCAATGGTTTCAAATTCCATTAATGCCTTGGTCATAGCGTGCAAAATATCAATGTTGTCCGCTAATATTTCTTTAGCAATATTATAATTAGTATCAATGATTTGGCGAATTTCAGCGTCAATCGCTTTAAAAGTGTCTTCCGAGATATGCTTGTGCTTGGTCACTTGTCGCCCTAGAAATACCTCGCCTTCGTCTTCGCCATACGCCAAAGGCCCTAAAACATCAGACATACCCCATTGTTTCACCATCTTATGCGCAATCTCAGTGGCTCGTTCAATGTCATTACTAGCGCCCGTAGTAACGCTGTCTGCGCCATAAATTAACGCTTCAGCGATACGACCGCCAAATAATGATGCCACTTGAGAATTTAGTTTGCGTTTAGAAATGCTGTAACTGTCTTTTTCTGGTAAGAACATAGTTACCCCCAGCGCACGCCCTCTGGGAATGATGCTGACCTTGTAAACAGGGTCATGTTCAGGCACTAAACGACCAACAATTGCGTGCCCTGATTCGTGATAAGCGGTCATTTCTTTTTCAGCCTCGTCCATTACCATTGACTTGCGTTCAGAGCCCATCATAATCTTATCTTTAGCTTTTTCAAACTCTTGCATACCGACCAATTTTTTGTCCTTACCCGCTGTAATTAATGCAGCTTCGTTAGTTAAATTAGCAAGATCTGCGCCAGAAAACCCTGGCGTGCTTTTAGCGATATTGATAGATTTAACATTTTTTGCGATGGGTAATTTACGCATATGAATTTTTAAAATTGCGTCACGGCCGTTAATATCAGGCAAACCCACGGTCACTTGGCGGTCAAAGCGACCCGGTCTTAATAAAGCAGGATCTAGCACATCAGGTCTGTTAGTAGCGGCAATCACAATCACACCTTCAGAGCCTTCAAACCCATCCATCTCAACTAACATTTGATTGAGTGTTTGCTCACGCTCATCGTGTCCGCCGCCCATGCCAGCGCCTCGTTGGCGACCGACTGCATCGATTTCGTCAATAAAAATGATACAAGGGGCGTTTTTCTTCGCTTGTTCAAACATATCACGCACTCGTGATGCGCCTACACCCACAAACATCTCAACAAAATCAGAGCCTGAAATAAAGAAAAATGGCACTTCTGCTTCGCCTGCGATAGCTTTTGCTAATAGTGTTTTACCTGTGCCTGGTGGTCCCACTAAAAGCACGCCTTTAGGGATTTTTCCGCCCACTTTGGTGAACTTACCAGGGTCGGACAAGAAATCAACCAACTCTGACACTTCTTCTTTGGCTTCTTCTACGCCAGCCACATCTTTAAAAGTGGTGTTTGACTCATCTTTTGAAATTAAGCGCGCTTTGGACTTGCCAAAACTCATTGGATTTTTGCCGCCCATTGCGCCGCCAGCGCCTTTCATTGTGTAGAGAATAACGCCAATTAATAATAAAATAGGTGCTAAAGAAATAATTAATTGTTTAAAAAACCCATCCTTTTCAGGCGGTTTGGCGACCACATTCACGCCGTTATTAAGTAAATCACCCATCAAACCTAAGTCGCCAGGGCTGTAAGTAGAAAACTGCTTGCCGCCCACACCAACACCGGTAATATCGCTGCCTGAGATAGTTACATTAGAAACATCGCCTTGCTTAACGCTCTGGATAAATTGAGAATAAGTAATGTTGTTTTTGTCTTCATCCGTTTGAAACTGACTAAAGATTGAGCTCAGCACGCTACCTAAAACCAGCCAAAATAATAAATTTTTAAGCATAATAAAAAATAAATAAAAAATAAAAAATAAATATACCCTATTGTATGCTTGTGTATATAGAGATAAATAATGATTTTTTCAAGGGAAACCTGAACAAATAAAGTCAAATTCTGTCATAATTCCTCCCTTATACTTATTCAAATAATAAGACTATGTCAAAAATTAACCTGCTTTCTATTGTCCTAATTACCAGCTTACTAAGCGCTTGTGGCTTTCATACGCCCAACAACGCTGTATCAATTAACGCATCCGTAACCAGTAGCAACAATAACATATTCGCCGCTGAACTTAAAAAACATTTTGATCCGCAAGTGCAACAGTCTTTGCGTGTTGAAATCGGCAATGAAGTACAGAAACAACAAACTGTTGCTTATAAAAAAAATGACGACATCAGTAGTTATACGCTGACACTTGCCATCCCTGTTAAAGTATTCCGTGGTAAAAAAATGCTACTGTCTAAAGACTTAACAGCCAGTATAACGGCTAACGAGCTTTCAACACAGGCGGATAGACTACAAGTTAATAGAAGTTATATTCAGCTTCGCAGCACGATTGTCAAAAGATTATTAAGAAGATTAAACAGTTTGAATGCGCATTAAGCCCGAACAACTGAGTAACACCTTAGCCAATCGATTTGATTCACTTTACTTTGTTTTTGGTCCAGAGCTTTTACTGGTCGAGCAAAGCCTAGGGCATATTAGAAATACTGCCAAAGCGCAAGGCTTTGATGAGCGAGTCAGTTTTGAAATTGATGGTAATTTTGATTGGGGTGAAATCACTGCTGAACTCTCAGCGGCTTCATTGTTCTCACCAAAACGCATTATTGAATGCCGGCTTAAAACAGGGAAAATTGGTGCTAAAGGCTCAAAAGCATTGAGTGAAATTGCCATCAACTTGCCCAGCGATATTTTGCTGATTATTGCTACTGGAAAACTTGATTTTGCCCAGCAAAAGAGCAAATGGTTTAAAACACTTGAGGCAAAAGGCAGCATTGTTCAAGTCTGGGAAGTGCAACGAGATCATCTTATCGGCTGGATTGCTAATCATATGGCAGAGCAAGGGCTTAAGGCTAACACAGAAATCGCAGAAGGCATTGCCTACACTACCGAAGGCAATTTGCTGGCATCAATGCAAGAGATTCAAAAACTCAAAATGGCGTATCCAGATGGCAATGTTGACACCCAAGATTATCTACTACAACTTAATCAACAATCTCAATATACTATCTACAATCTCATTGATTCCGCATTGGCGGGTAACAGCAACCAAGTGCTTAAAATTTATGCGACAATGACCAATGATACAGCAATGCCGATTGTCTTAAGTAGCGCGCTTTATCGAGAAATCAGCGCCATGATTGATATGTCAATTGAACTGCAACAAGTCAAGCAAATCAGCAGTGTTATGAGCAATCACAGAGTATGGAAAAGCAGACAATCAATCATTAGTAACGCCTTAAAACGCCACCCTTACCAACGATTACAAAAAATACTATTATCGTTAGGGCGTATTGACCGATCCATCAAAGGCGTGGATAATCT
>JAQRMT010000080.1 GCA_028599035.1 Gammaproteobacteria bacterium | reverse complement strand
ATGACGAATCCTTGTCGATTAATACTTTGGCGTGTGTTGGTTGTGGTTTGTGTGTCCCCGTTTGCCCAGAGGCAGCAATTGAATACGAATATCAGCACACAACTAAAAAATATAAGGATTTAAAGGTCAGCGTTTTTGCTTGTCAATATGTTGAGTCTATAGAGCCTGAAGAAACCAATATATTTTGCATTAATATTATTAGCATATTTGAGTTGTTACATTTATACGCCAGCGGCACAGAGGCAATATTTTACAGTACTGGAAATTGCGATAATTGTACCTATAATTGCACTGATGGACTCAGCTCCAAGGTAGAAAAAATCAATGATTTATTAACTTCCAGACAGCATAAAAGCATTAAGCTGTTGCACATAAAGGCCAAACATTTTAAGACTTGGTTAGCAGCAACGCCCGATTTTGACCAGCAGAGTAATAGGCGTATGTTTTTACGCCACATGTTTGCCAATAGTGTTGAGTTAATCGCCGATCAAGAAGACGAGCAAAAACCAATGGACATGGTTGAGTTATTGCCCACCAATAAACAAGTAAAAGTTGATAATTATCTCTATCCTTTTGTGCCACAAATTGATGAATCTAAGTGTAATTTATGCAATGCCTGTATAAGGTTATGCCCACACCAGAGCTTTGAACGCACACAAGATAAACTGAGTATATTGGCGGCCACTTGCACAGGGTGTAATATTTGCGTTGATGTTTGCGACCAAGGTGCAATTAAGGTCAAACTTTGGCATACAGCAGAGCAAGATTTGATTAAAATTACAACGCATTCATGCAAAAGTTGCGGTGTTGGTTTTTCCATACCAGCGACAAGTGGTTTTAGTTCCACCCAATGCGCAATTTGCACGCATACCAATCATTATAAAAACTTACATCAAATTGTTGACGCTTAAATTTGTTATTTTATTATGCCAGAATTAAAATATTCTCTTACTCAGAAACTAGGTTTTTCAACAAAATTACAACAATCTGTCCGGTTGTTACAATACTCAGCCATCGAACTCAATCAAGCAACCCAAGAGATATTAGAACAAAACCCCTTTCTCGAAATTGAAACACAAAGCATTAAAATTGAAAAAAACACGACTGAGTTGACAAAAGCCAGCTCGCATCAAGCGGCAACTGAGTCCAAAGATATACTTCAAGAGATATACAGCGCTAATGAAGATTTACACACACATCTTAAATGGCAGCTTGATACTGAAGATTTTTCTACTAGAGAGCGTCAAATCGCTGATTTTATTCTGGACGCTATTGATGAAAATGGGTATTTTTATGCCGAATTACAGGCTTTTAAGTCAACTATTAAACTAAGCCCAAAGCCAAGTAGTGCTGAAATTACAAGGGTATTAAAGAAAATCCAAAAATTTGACCCCGATGGCGTTGCTGCCCAAAGTGTGCAAGAGTGTTTATTGTTGCAGTTGTACGCTTTTTCGGATATGCATCCTAATAAAAAACTTGCTATTAATATTATAGAAAACGAATACGAGGCGCTTTATACCAAGAATTTTCCCTTGATTGTGTATAATTTACGCATTGACAAGGAAGCGTTGCATAGTGCTTTAAAGACCATTCGTTCTTTGAACCCCTATCCAGGTGCTGCGTTTGATACCACAAACTCTATTTACATGATTCCAGACCTAATGGTTGAAAAAAACCAAGGTCATTGGCAGGTGTCTTTGTATCAAGATTTGTATAAAAATATTAAATTAAAAGACAACAACAATGAGCTGTTGCAAAAAGTTTTTACAACAACGGAAAAAACATTTATAAAAACAGCTTACAATGAAGCAAAATGGTTTAAACAATGTATTAATAATAGGAATAGCGTTTTGCTCAAGGTGGCACAAATTGTTATCAATCAGCAACTTGATTTTTTAGAAAAAGGTGAGGCACATATGCACCAACTTAATTTAAACACCATTGCTGAATTAAGCGACTTGCATATGTCTACTGTTTCTAGGGCGGTTTCACAAAAATACATACAAACACCGCACGGTATTCATGAGTTAAAATATTTTTTTCGTACTAATTTATCGGGTCAAGGATGTCAAGATGTTTCATCGACTAGTATTAAACCTATTATCAAGCAAATAATATCTCAAGAAGACCCCCTCAAACCTTGCAGTGATGAGCAAATAGTGGCAGCATTGAGTTTGAAAGGAATTAATATTTCACGCCGTACAGTTGCCAAGTATCGAGTGTCGTTAAATATCGCTTCGTCGTCTAAAAGAAAACTGGGCTAGGTAGAATAATCGTGCCAATCACCATGCAAAAACTTCGTTTTAAGCGTGCCAGCCTTAACAAAAAACTCATTCTTGGCACACTTTTCGGTATTTTTATCAGTGTCTCAATTTTTGTTGCTATTTTTACTATTTTGTATCAAAAACAGTTGTATGTAGAGCATGAAAACACGGTTAAACACATTAATGTTTTGTTGCATACCTCACTAAAAGAAAGTATGCTTAATAGCAAAAAAAGTAAGTTAAACCGAATAATGTCCAACTTAGTCAAGGTGGAATCTAATTTAATGTCTATCTCTATTTTGTCAGATACAGGGACTGTTTCTTTTTCAAGTCAATTAGAGGATATTGGCAATAAAGCTGGTGATGATTTTGACAATACTTCAGATATTTACAAAATTATTTCCAAGCCAAATAATATAGATGTTTTAAGAAATATTAGCCCTATCAACACTGAAAAATCTTGTATTAAATGCCATGAAATCTCTCAGGAGAATACAACAAGAGGTTATATAGCGATAGATTACGATGTGAGTAATGTGCGTACCCAAGTATTTAAAAGCTTGCTGTTATTAATGGGCTCTGGTGCCATGATCGTGCTGATTAATATTATTGGCGGTTTATGGTTTATCAGGCGCTTTATTCTTAAGCCAATTCATAAAATATCCCTGGCAAGTAAGGCGCTTTCTGCTGGGGAGCTGGATACAAGAATTACATTAAACAGCAATGATGAATTGTCAGATTTGGCACAGAATTTTAATTTCATGGCCGCAAGTCTGGACAAAAAAATTCAGCAATTGAAAAACAGTAAATTATTTTTGCAAAATTTGATTGACACTTTCCCAGATGCAATTTGCATTATTGATAAAGATTTCGAGATTGTTCTCAGTAATCAAATCTATAAAGATAAACACAGAATTACCCAAAGTAATAAAAAATGTTATCAGGCTCATTTTCAAAACGATGCGCCTTGCGCACCCACTGTGGTAACTTGTCCAGCATTTGAAATATTAAAAAACCATGAAGGTATTAAAACCATACAAAAACATAAGGACAAAAAAGGCAATATTTATTATGTTGAAGTGAGTGCAATGCCTATGTATATCGAAAAAAATGGCGTGAAAGAGACCTTAATTATTGAGTCAATTAGGGATTTTAATACTGAAATTACTCATTCGCATGAAAGTCGCCTAGAAGAATTTGGTATGCTTTCCTGTGGCGTTGCACATGAGATATTAAACCCATTGTCCTCAGTAAATTTTGCACTTAGTGCGTGTATGAATCTGTGTCATGAGAAAAATATTGATAGCGATCGCTTATTAGGCAATCTAAAAATTATCGAAAGTGAGATACAAGTGTGCATTAAAGTAACTGATAGGTTGTTAAAATTAGGCGCTAAACCTAGTGAGAAATCTGAAATTGTTTTTGTCAAAAATGCGGTATTGGATACCTTGAGTCTACTACAATGGGAGGCAAAAAAAGACAATATAAAAATTACGCATCATTATGAAAATGAAGATGAATTGATTATATTAGGGGCGGATAGTGATTTAAGAATTGTTACTTTAAATATGGTGCATAATGCCTTTCATGCCATGCCAAATGGCGGGGAAGTTGCAGTTAGTATAAAAGTTGTTGGTAAATTTATTGAGATTGTTTTTAAAGATAACGGCATAGGTATTGCCCCAGAAGAGATACAAAAAATATTTTATCCTTTTTACACTCAACGCGCAGATGCCTCTAAAGGGCTTGGGCTTGGGCTCGCAATTTGTCAGAATATTGTTAAAAAATATAACGGCACATTAACTGTAGATAGCACCTTGCAAAAGGGTACAATTTTTACCATTCGACTGCCAAGAGAAAGCGCAAATTTATGAAACGACAAGTCCTGATTATTGAAGATAGCAAAACCCTTAATAACTTAATTGCAAGTGAATTAAGCCATAAATATAAAGTCAGCAGTGCATATAATTGGAAACAAGCGCAGGATTATCTTGAGGCGCACGAACCTGATATTATTATTTCCGACTTAAAGCTACCCGATGCTTGGGTTTGTGACCATATTGAGTATTTGGTTAATGCTGCGCCCACTATATTATTAACTGCTTACGCTGATGTGGGCGATGCAGTAAGGGCGATTAAAGCAGGAGTGTCTGAATATTTGGTTAAGCCAATTTTGCCCGAGAAGCTGGTCTTAACGATTGAAAAAATCATTAAAAATAATGAATTACAGTTTGATTATCACTTTTTTAAGAAAAATCTTAAAAATGAATATAAAGATTATGCAATGGTTGGTGACACTGAATCTTTTAATAAGGTTAAGGAGCTTATTTTAGCGGTAGCACCTAGCGATGCATCTGTTTTAATAACGGGAGAAAGTGGCACTGGAAAAGAGTTAATTGCCAGACACATCCACGAAAGTAGCGCACGCATGGAAAGAAATTTTGTCGCCGTTGACTGCTGCACCATTGCAGAAAATATGTTTGAATCTGAGCTATTTGGGCACGAAAAAGGCTCGTTCACAGGGGCAGATAAACAAAAAAAAGGACTAATAGAAGAGGCTAAAGGCGGATCATTGTTTTTAGATGAAATTGGCGAAATAGATCCTAAAATACAAGCAAAATTATTAAGAGTAATAGAGACAGGCACTTTTAGGAGGTTGGGCGGCAATAAAATCCTAAATTCAAATGTTAGAATTATTAGTGCAACCAATCGTCAAAATTTATTAGAGATGGGCGAAAGTGGCGAATTTCGTTCAGATTTGTATTATCGACTAAATGTGTTTTCCATTGTCGCCCCGCCATTACGGGAGCGGCGTAAAGATATTGAACTGTTGGCACGGTTCTTCTTAAAGAATCATAAATTTTCTCAATGTGTTGATAAGGAATTTACACCTGGATCAATCAAAAAACTTAATTTATATAATTGGCCTGGCAATATTAGAGAGCTTAAAAATGTTATTGAACGCGCTATTATTCTGTCCGCAAATTCTAAACAAATTAGAGAACAGCATTTGGCTTTTGACGCAGGTCAAAAGCAAAGCGATAGTGTGAACATCTCATTTTCTAAAAATCCTAGTTTAGATGAACTAACTCACGAATATTTAACTATGTTGCTTGATGAATTTTCTGGGCATCGATATGAAATTGCCAATATTCTTGGCGTTAGCGAACGAAGTGTGTATCGGATGATTAAGCGCTATAATTTAGGCGATTAAGCAGAATTTATTTAACTCAAAAGGTAAGAGTAGTAGTTATTTTCTGAGCCCTAAGCGCGCAATTAGATTTGAATAAGCACTTACATCATTGCCCTTGAGATAAGACAATAACTTTTTACGCTGAGAAACCAAACGCAATAAACCCCTTCTTGAATGATGGTCTTTTTTATGGGTTTGAAAATGCTCAGTTAAATGTTTAATGCGTGCAGTCAATAAGGCAACTTGCACATTGGTTGAACCAGTGTCGCCTTCGGCAGATTGGTATTCTTTAATAATAGCTTGTGTATCAATTGACATAATAAGGTTATGAGTCGAAAAAATATAAAGAGGCAATTATACGCTAATTGTTTTTAATTTAGTAAAAATTTAGTAA
>JAQRMT010000008.1 GCA_028599035.1 Gammaproteobacteria bacterium | reverse complement strand
CTAATTGCTTGTTGTTTGTCTGCCATAGATAATCCTAAAAACTCACTCATACTTATGTAAAGTAAGCAAATGCCCTAATTCAAATATAGATATGAATGAATATAAGGCGATAAAAAACCCGCTATTATACAGTTAATACTCTTAAAATATGAAGTTTTTTATAGTGGCTAAATTCAGGACTTCCTCTCTCAAAAGATTACTATATAGCACTAACCAAATTGGCAGTCTTATACAGTGATTTATCTTTTTAAAAAAATTAAAAACGCCAAAAAGCCCTGTGTAGCAGCGCCATTAGAGTAAGGATTTCTAGTCGACCAAGGAGCATAGAAAAACTTAAAATCCATTTAGCACTGTCGCTGATACTATCATAGTTGGCAGCTACTTTACCCAATCCTGGACCCAAGTTGTTAATACTGGCAGCAGTGGCTGAAAAACTACTAACCTGATCAAGCCCTGTAAGCATCAACGCAATCATAATAAAAACAAAAGCAATGACATATAAGGAAAAGAATCCCCAAACCGATATTAAGGTGTTCTCAGCAACGCTGCGTTTGTTGAGTTTGATGTTAATTTGGGCATTCGGATGAATGAATTTTTTGATTTCTTTAGCGGCAAGTTTAAACATCAGTAATACTCTCACAACCTTGATACCGCCACCTGTAGAACCAGCGCAAGCACCCACAAAACTGGAGAAAATTAACAATACTGGTAGCATAAATGCCCATGTTGTAAAGTTGGTAGAGGCAAAACCTGTGGTAGTTGCCATAGAAACGCTTTGAAAAATACCATATCTAAATGCCTCAAAGGCACTCTGGTATTGCCCTGTATTAATTAAATAGAGCGAAATCACTACAATCAAAAAGCTTAAAAATGCCACATAAGCTCTAAATTCTGAATCATGATAGTAATGATTAATATGATTGGGACGCCAAACAAAAAAATGTAGAGAAAAATTAATACCTGCTAAAAACATAAACACCACTGCCACAGATTCAACGGCAACAGAGTCAAAATATCCAATAGAAGCATCATGCGTGGAAAAACCCCCAATTGCCACAGTGGCATAACTGTGCCCGATGGCATCAAAAGCACTCATTCCTGCCAAATAATAACCCAACGCACAGGCAAGGGTAAAACCGATATAAATCAACCATAAGACCTTAGCAGTTTGGGTGAGTTTTGGCATCAGCCTGTCTTTAGAAATACCGCTAGATTCGGCATGATAAAGCTCCATACCGCCGACTCCCAGCATAGGCAAAATAGCCAACGCTAAAACAATAATACCCATGCCACCGAGCCATTGTAATTGCTGACGATAATACAAAATTGCTTTAGGTAAATCGTCTAACCCAGCAATCACGGTAGCGCCTGTGGTGGTAAGCCCTGACATTGACTCAAAGAATGCATCACTAAAAGACATTTGCAAAGCATCTGAGAGCAAAAATGGAATAGTAGCAAATAGCGAAAGCACAAACCAAAAACTCACAACCACTAAGATACCTTCACGGATTCTAAAATCTTGTTTAGATTTCCTAAACTTCAGCCACAACAACAAGCCGATGCCGAATGTAGCAAAAAATGCCGTTAAAAAGACAGGGTATTGTTGCTGAGCATAAATCAAGTCTACCAAAATTGGCGGTAGTTGTGTCAAACTAAAAACCATTAACAACAAGCCGATGGTCTTAAATACGATACTAAGTTGCATAAAAGTTAATGGTTAGTGGTTTTTGAAATGGTAAATTGTAAGAATTTAACATGGGCATATAAATTAATCAAAATAGCCTTCAAACAGTTCTTCTACTTGATGAATTTTACTCACATCACTCAGCACTAAAAGCACATGGTCGCCCTCTTCAATCACCAGTGTTCTTGAGGCCATAATGACCTTATTGCCACGAACAATAGACGCAACTACAGCACCTTTAGGCAATTTGATTTTTTCAATGGACTTACCAATCACATCAGAATGATGTTTGTCACCATGGATAATGACTTCAATAGCCTCCGCCTTGCCCTGTCGTAGAGAATGCGCCATCATGGTATCGCCTTTGCGGATATGTGACAAGATACCACTGGTGGTGATTTGGTCAGGAGAGATGACCATATCTACACCGTCACTTTGCGTGGCTAAATCTCTATACACATTGCGTTTGACTAAGGCGACAGTTTTATGTGCACCCAAGCGTTTCGCTAAAATTGAGACAATCACATTAATCTCATCAGAGTCGGTAAGTGCTAAGAATAAATCGGTGTTTTCGATTCCCTCTTCTATCAACAAGTCTTGATCAGAAGCGTTGCCACGCAGAACGATAGTGTCTTCCAATTCATCAGCAATTTCCTTAACGCGTTGTTTGTTGAGTTCAATAATACGAACACGGTGGTTTTTTTCTAAAAACTTGGCCAAACTAAGCCCAATCAAACCACCACCTGCAATAATGATATTTTGATAAGGTCTATCCAAGCGCCTAAATTCTTTAAGTACTTTAGAGATACTCTTTTTCTTAGTAACAAAATACACTCTATCACCGTCTTTAATCACAGTATCGCCATATGCTGGAATGGCTTCGCCATCACGATAAATGGCAACAATACGCATATGCGTTTTAGGCAGATGTTCGTGTAATTCTTTGATGGGTCGCCCAACAATAGGTGTGCCTTCATAGGCTTTAGTTTCTACTAATTGCATCAGTCCGTTATCAAATTCAAAAATTTGTTCAGCGCCTGGTTGTTCAACTATGCGTTTAATATAATCTGTGACAAGGACTTCTGGGGTGATGACAAAATCAATCGGAATGGCTTGATTAGAGAATAATTTATCATGGTGTAAATACTCAGCAGTACGGATACGAGCAATCTTTTTACCCACATTGTAAAGTGTATGTGCCATTTGACAGGCTAACATATTACCCTCATCAGATTTGGTCACGGCAATCATCATGTCCATGCTTCTGATTTCTGCTTGTTCTAAAATATTTGGATAAGAAGCATATCCACAAACGGTTTTAACATCCAGATGGCGAGCAATGTCTGATAAATTTGACTCGTCACTATCAATAATGGTGATTTCATTTTCAGCATCTTTGCTGAGATACCGGGCGAGCGATGCACCAACTTGTCCTGCGCCTAGAATTAAAATCTTCATTTTTTATCAACGCCCAAATCTTTTAATTTTCTATACAGCGTAGTGCGCTCTAATCCAGCCAACTCTGCTACTTTGGCAATATTGTGATTATTTTGAGATAAATGGTGGCTAAAATATTGCGCCTCAAACATATTTCTGACAGTTTTCAATGGTAAGTCAAAATCAATACCGCTAATTTTCTGCTTATCATTGTTGGTTTTTTCAGACAAAAACTTGCGCACTGATGGCAAAATATCATGCAAGGGCTTTTTAAGAAAATCAACTGCCCCTAATTTAATGGCTTTAACCACATCTTGATGCTCTGCGTGACCCGACATCATCACCACAGGCATAGAGAAACCCGCGCTCATCCACTCCTCTAACAACGACATGCCATCTTGCCCTGGCATCCATACATCCATCATAATTAAATCAAATGATTGGGTCTTAACAATAGTTTTTGCCTGTGCGGCATCAGAGGCTAAAACCACACTGTAATTAACATCCTCCAAGGTATCTTTCATTGCCTCAGCATTGATGCTTTCATCGTCAATAATCAAAATATTACCAATAATCATAGTTTCTCCATGTATTCAAATTCGATGGTAACCATCGCACCATGCGGCTTAACATTGCTGGCAAAAATACGCCCATCATGTTGTTCAATAATGTTTTGCACAATTGCCAAACCTAATCCACTGCCTTTTTCCTTGGTTGTTACATAGGGCTCAAACACGTGTTCAAGTACCGACTTATCAAAACCATTGCCATTATCCTTAATACTTAGGCGCACTATACGCTCATCTTCTAAATATTGGGTGGTAATGTTAATAACCAAATCATCCTTTTGCTTGATTGATTCAGCGGCGTTTTTTACTAAATTAATCAACACTCTAGAAATACTATTGGCATCTAAGAGTAATTTCGGCACATCACCTGATAAATTAAACTCTATGCTGATGTTATGTTGTGCATCATACAACGCAATTGATTGGTTAATCAATGCGTTTAAGTCCAATAATTTACGCTCAATTTTCGGTGTATTGGCATAATCAGCAAAAGCACTCACCATAGCATCCATTGATTTTACTTGGTCAATAATAACAGTGGTAGTCTTGTCAATAACTTCTAAATCTTTGCCTTTGAGCGTGTCTAAAAATTTATTTCTTAGGCGTTGTGCAGATAACAGAATTGGTGTTAACGGATTTTTAATTTCATGCGCCATACGCACTGCCACCTCGCCCCAAGCCGCTTTTTTCTGTGCACGATGCAATTTAGAAATATCCTTGATAATAATCACATAACCTAGCGTTTTATCACTCACATCCAATACTGCGCCTTGACAAGACAAAATAACTAGCCTATCTGACAATGCCAATTCAATCTCTTCATTCCATACATTTTCACCTTGATTAAATCTGTCTTGAATAATGAAAAATAAAGGATCAAGATAGGCATTTTTCTCAACAATACCAGCGCATAATCCACCAACAAATTGCTGCTCATTTTTAACTCCCAATATTTTGCCAATAACCGGATTAATAAATTGAATATTTTTATCTTGGTCTAGCCCAATCACACCAAAAGAATATTTTAAAATAGTCTCTAAATACAAATTATGCGTACTTAGCCCTTGGCGTGATTGTTGAACCTGCATAGACATCTCGTTAAATTGCTCAATTAAACGATAAATGTCTTTATTTTCTTTTTTACTATGCTCTACAATGCCATAATTGCCTTTGGCAATTTCTTTGGTGGCCAGCGAAAGATTGTGCATCGGACGCATTAATTGGTCAATCATTCTAAATACAATCAACAACACGCTAAGAATTGTTAGCAAAATAGTGGACGAAAAATCCAATAAAAAGCGCTTTTGCGTAAGCGAAGTGTTGACATCAAAGGTAAGGGTGCTAGCAAAACCATAAAACCCCCTAACTTGCCCTAAAAATCGCAATAAATGCGGGTCTGTTGCATATACTGCAGTTAAATCCAAAATTTTCTTGTCAAATTTTTTATTTAAATAATGGGTGGACATTTGCACTTGGAACAACTTTAACTCCTCATCTTCAAATGCAACAACATTTTGCTGGTCTGGCAATGGCTGATTATCCTCAACCACGCAGGTCTCATTTTGGCTTATTTGTGCAATTAATTCATCTTTTTCATTTTTTAAAATCAAAGAACAGGCGTATTTTTTATCAATCAATCCTTGAACAAAAATCCGCATTTTATTTTTATAATTCTCTGTGTCTTGTTGAAAACTAGAATAGCTTTGAATTTGCTGTAAAAGCACCTTAGTAAAATCAACATAACGATCGTCTCGAACGGCTTGTAACCCTTTATGCAAAGACTTTACTTGGTCTAAAAACACTTTGTTAAAATTGTTATAAGTCTGCTCTGAACGCACAACATTATCCTGCACACTTTGAAATGAAAATAGATAAAAAGACAGCACTGGCGCAATCGTCAAGAGGGGAATAATTTTAATAAAAGACCAAGTAAATCGTGCGCCAATTACGCCATTTTTATTATCTTTCTTAAGTTTAGAAACGGCAAAAAATACATAATAACCCGCAATCAAACAGGCAACAATATTATAAGACACCAATACCCACCACCAATCTCTAATCAGATGAGGATTAAGCCCCATATAGGACAAGCCGCCTAATGAAATTAAGAAAACAATCGGCCAAACCCATTTATTTGGCATTTTCTTAATAAATAAATCTTGCTTAAAAATCATAAAAGCCTTTGCATAATTATGTGCCGATTATCTCATAAAATGTTGCTAAAATACAACAATGATACAAACACAAGCACAATTACACGATTTTTTGCACCGCATTAAAGACGAAACTGAGTTGGCAATTGATACTGAATTTAAATGGACTAACACTTATTATCCAAAATTATGTTTGCTGCAAATTGCCAGTAAAACTGCGGCAGATTGCATTGATATTTTAGCGATTAAAAATCTAACGCCTTTATTTGACAAACTTTATCAAAAAAATATGCTGTGGATTGCACACGCTGCTCGTAATGATATTGAGGTTTTATATCGTTATTCTAAGCAACTCCCCAGCCAAGTGTTTGACACTCAAATTGCCCCTGATTTATTGAAAAACTTACGCCCCGAAGAGGCAAATTTTGGCGCACAAATGTCTTATCAAGCACTCACTGAAATCTTACAAGGCATCACTTTAGAAAAAGCCTACACCCGACTCGACTGGACCACACGCCCACTGCCCGCAGAGGCAATAGAATATGCACTGGATGATGTGCGTTATTTGATTAAAAATTACCACCAACTCAAGACAAAGCTTGAAAGTGAGCAAAAACTAGGCTGGCTGATGGAAGAAGGTCAGTCTTTGCTTGATATTCATCTATATGAGGTCGATGTCTTTCGGTCTTGGCGAAGAGTTAAGGGGTTTTCTCGCTTGCCCAAACAAACACACAACATTGCCACACAGCTTGCTTCGTGGCGTGAACACCATGCGATCAATAAAAATAAGCCGAGAAAATGGATACTATCTGACAACGATTTAATTAACATTGCCTTGGGCAAGAATGGTTTGAGCGATAAAAAACAACAAGAATTTGAGAATTTTTTAAGCCAATACCCTCAATTGCAAGATATGATTTGTGATGTTCGCCAACACACACCGCCAACAGCGGAAGAAAAAGCGCAAAAAGTCATTTTGCAAAAAGCCATTCAAGGAAAAGCAAATCAGTATAATTTAACGATGGAAATTATCGCCAATAGTAAAACCTTGTTAAGATATATCCGTGGCGACCAATCGGTGAATTTTCTTAGCGGCTGGCGCTTTAACCTACTAAAAGAGGAATTAAAAAAATGCAAAATAGTTTAAAACCCGTATCAGCAGGAAAAATCCCTGATGAAGTGAATGTTATTATTGAAATCCCAGCCAATTCATCCCCCGTCAAATATGAGATTGATAAAGAAACAGGCGCTATGTTTGTCGATAGATTTATCACCACACCGATGTTTTATCCGTGTAATTATGGCTTTGTGCCAGAAACTTTAGCAGATGATGGCGACCCTGCCGATGTGTTGGTAATTACTCCCTACCCACTAATTCACGATTCGGTGATTACAGTGCGCCCTATTGGTGTTTTACGAATGACTGATGAGGCAGGTAGAGACTATAAAATTCTAGCTGTACCGACTGATAAACTCTGCAAATCTTATCACGATATTAAATGTATTGACGATATTAATGTCACATTGAAAGATCAGATTGAGCATTTTTTCACTTACTATAAAGACCTCGATGAAGGTAAATGGGTGAAAATTGATGGCTGGGGTAATGCCGAAGAGGCTAAAAAAGAACTGATTGACTCTTTTAACGCCTATCAAAAATAATACCTTCCAGGTTATTGGTGGAAAATATCGAGGCAGGAAATTTAGTTTTCCTGATGTTGATGGGCTACGACCAAGCTCCAGCAAAGTGCGTGAAACTTTATTCAACTGGATACAGTTTAAAACACACGGAAAAAATTTCCTAGATTTATTCTCTGGCAGTGGTGCACTGAGTTTTGAGGCACTTTCTCGTGGGGCAAAGCAAGTTACCAGCATTGAGAAAAATACCAATGCTTTTAAATCCCTTGAGAAAAATAAACAATTATTAGAGGTAAATAATTTGGCTATTTTTAATCAAGATGCTTTTGTATTTTTAGATAAAAAACCCATAACACCATTTGACTTTATTTTATTAGACCCACCTTTTAATAAAAATTATCTAACAAAAGTATTAAAATTAATTTCAGAAAATGATTTTGTTGTCACTGGTAGTAAAATTTATATAGAATCTGAATTTGAAATAACCACAGATTTTTTAAAAGACAGTTCTTTACAAACAAGTATCATTAACAAACAAAAAAAATCTGGCGCAGTGCATTATTGCCTTATACAATTATAACTATGAAAAAAATTGCAATTTATCCTGGCTCTTTTGACCCAATTACCAATGGACATATTGATTTAATTAAACGCGCCAGCAAACTGTTTGATATGGTGATTATTGGTATTACCCAAAACAGCAAAAAATCGGCTTTTTTAGATATTGACGACAGGCTGGAATCCGCTAAAACAGCCTTAATTGATGTTAACAACATTAAAGTCATGAGTTTCGATACTTTGTTAGTGGATTTTGCCGAAACACAAAATGCACAGATTATTTTGCGTGGCTTGCGTGCGGTGAGTGATTTTGAATATGAATTCCAACTCTCTGGCATGAATAAACACCTTAATCCCACTATTGAAACCTTGTTTATGACGCCAGCAGAACAATACGCCAATATATCCTCTTCATTGGTAAGAGAGATTTTATCCTTAGGCGGTGATATCAGTGCTTTTGTGCCAAGCAATGTAGAAAATCTATTAAAAACAAAGATTTAGCTTTTTTTCATTTTTTTACTTGAATTTAATTTTTGTATCCTTATATACAGTGCATAACTAACACAAAGGAGTAAACAACATGGCGAAAATTATTGGCATTGACTTAGGTACAACAAATTCATGCGTTGCTATCATGGAAGGCGGCAACATAAAAATCATTGAAAATTCTGAGGGTGACCGCACCACTCCGTCTATTATTGCTTTTCCAAAAAATTCAGAAGAAGTTTTAGTTGGTCAGAGTGCTAAACGACAAGCGGTTACTAATCCTGAAAACACACTTTACGCTATCAAGCGTTTAATTGGTCGTCGTTTTGACGAAGAAGCCGTTCAAAAAGACATTGATCTTGTGCCTTACAAAATTGTCAAGGCAGACAATGGCGATGCATGGGTGGAAGTAAACGGCAACAAAATGGCTGCCCCTGAGATTTCAGCAAAAGTTATTGGCAAGATGAAAAAAACGGCTGAGGATTATCTGGGTGAAACAGTCACTGAGGCAGTTATTACCGTACCTGCTTACTTTAACGATTCACAACGCCAAGCAACCAAAGATGCAGGCAAGATTGCAGGACTTGATGTTAAACGCATTATCAATGAACCGACCGCAGCGGCATTAGCATACGGTGTTGACAAATCTACTGGTGATAAAACCATTGCCGTATATGATTTAGGTGGCGGTACTTTCGATGTTTCAATCATTGAAATGGAAGATATTGATGGTGAAAAGCACTTTGAAGTGTTATCCACCAATGGTGACACCTTTTTAGGAGGTGAGGATTTTGATCAGCGTATTATGGATTACTTAGTCGAAGAATTCGAAAAAGACCAAGGTGTTAATTTAAAAAATGACCCAATGGCGTTACAACGCTTAAAAGAGGCGGCAGAAAAAGCCAAGATTGAACTGTCCTCTTCTGAGCAAACTGAGGTTAATCTTCCGTATGTGACAGCAGATGCTTCAGGTCCTAAACACCTAAATATCAAAATTACACGCTCTAAGTTGGAGTCTTTAGTAGAAGATTTAATTAAGCGCTCAATTGATCCTTGCCAAATTGCCCTTAAAGATGCAAAGTTATCTGCCAAAGATATTGATGAAGTTATCATTGTTGGTGGATCCACAAGAATGCCTAAGGTGCAAGAAAAAGTTAAAGAATTTTTCGGCAAAGAACCTAAAAAAGATGTCAACCCTGATGAGGCAGTAGCAATGGGTGCGGCAATTCAAGCAGGCGTATTAGGTGGCGATGTTAAGGATGTGTTATTACTAGATGTAACGCCATTGTCGCTAGGCATTGAAACCATGGGCGGGGTAATGACTAAGTTGATTGAGAAAAACACCACTATTCCAACAAACGCCAGCCAAACTTTCTCAACTGCTGCAGATAACCAATCAGCGGTAACTGTGCATGTGTTACAAGGTGAGCGAGAAATAGCCAGTGCAAATAAATCATTAGGTCAGTTCAACCTTGATGGCATTCCAAATGCACCCAAAGGTCAGCCACAAATTGAAGTAACCTTGGACATTGATTCTGATGGTATTTTGAATGTATCTGCCAAGGATAAAAACACAGGTAAAGAGCAAAGTATTACTATCAAAGCATCTAGTGGCTTGAGTGACGAAGAAGTCGAAAAGATGATTAAAGACGCTGAGGCGAATGCTGAGGAGGATAAAAAATTCCAAGAGTTAGTTACCACGCGCAATATGGCAGATTCATTGGTTCATTCAACTAAGCAAATGTTAGATGAGCTTAAAGATGAAGTGTCAGAAGACGAAAAAACTGCAATTGAAGCAGCAGTGGCTGAGCTTGAAACTGTAATGAAAGACGACGATAAAGAAGCAATTGATGCTAAGGTTCAATCTTTAAGCGAAATAGCGCAACCCTTGGCTGAAAAAGCACAAGCAAAAGCAGGCGCTGGCGCTGGCGAAGATGGTTTTACTGATGCAGCTAATGCAAGTGCGGGCGATGATGTGGTTGATGCCGATTTTGAAGAAGTTAAAAGTGACGATAAAAAAGATAAGTAGTTTTTATTAGTAAATACTTAAAAGGGGCTTTACGCCCCTTTTTACAGTTAGGGAAATTATGCCAGAAAGAGATTATTACGAAATATTAGGTGTCAGCAAAAGCGATGATGCGAAAACCATTAAGAAGGCTTATAAGCGCTTAGCGATGAAGCACCATCCAGACCGAAACAAGGATAATAAAGAGTCCGCTGAAAAAACCTTTAAAGGTATTCAAAAAGCTTATGCTGTTTTATCTGATGAACAAAAACGACAAGCTTATGACCAGTTTGGTCATGCAGGTGTGAATGGTAATGCAGGCGGTAACCCATTCGGTGGTGGTGGCTTTGGTGATATTTTTGGTGATATTTTTGGTGGTAGTCACCGTCAAGCACAACAGAACAATCGTGGTGCAGATTTGCGTTATGATTTAGAAATTGACCTTAAAGAGGCAGCTGAAGGAAAAACGGTTCAAGTGCGTATTCCTAAGGGTGAAAAATGCGATACTTGTCATGGCTCTGGCGCTAAACCAGGCACCAGCGCCAAAACTTGTGGTACTTGTCAGGGTGCAGGACAAGTGCATATGCAACAAGGTCCTTTTGCCGTACAACAACCTTGTCCGCAGTGTAGAGGCGCTGGACAAATAATTGATTATCCTTGTGGAGATTGCCGCGGTAAAGGTGTGGTGCGTAGACAAAAAACCCTCTCAGTTAAAATCCCAGCAGGCGTAGACACAGGTAATCGCATTCGTCTAACTGGCGAAGGTGAGGCTGGCGTTCGAGGCGGTCCAAACGGTGATTTGTATGTAGAAGTGCATGTTAGGGCGCATAATATTTTTGAACGCCATGGCAACGACCTGTATTGCGGCGTACCGATTGATTTTGCCTCAGCTGCGTTGGGTGGCAATATTGAGGTGCCGACATTAAGCGGAAAACTTAAAATAAAAATCCCCGCAGGCACACAAACAGGCAAGCAATTTCGCTTAAAAGGCAAAGGCATTACTGGACTACAAGGTAGTGGTACAGGAGATTTGATTTGCCAAGTCAAACTCGAAACACCCGTTAATCTTAACAGCAAACAAAGGGGGTTGCTACAACAATTCTCAAACTCATGTGGAAAGAAACAACACCCTGAGTCTGACTCCTTCTTTGGTAAAATGAAATCCTTTTTTGAATAAGTAAAGGGCATATAGTGAAAATAAAACACATCCAAGCACGCGAAATCCTTGACTCTAGAGGCAATCCAACCATCGAAGCAGACATTATTCTTGATGATGGCACTATGGGCAGCGCAATGGTGCCATCTGGCGCTTCAACAGGCGCACGAGAGGCGTTAGAATTACGAGATGGCGACAAATCTCGCTATTTAGGCAAGGGTGTCCTAAAGGCAATTGCTTTTATTAATACTGAAATCGCTCAAGCATTAATAGGTTTTGATATTACCGACCTTGCTAAAATCGATGCAACAATGATCGCACTAGATGGCACCGAAACAAAATCTCGTTTGGGGGCAAATGCTATTTTAGCTACCTCATTAGCGGCAGCACATACGAATGCCAACCAACAAAACAAACCTTTGTATAGCACGCTTGGCTTAAATGCACAATACAAATTGCCAGTACCGATGATGAACATTATCAACGGTGGCGAACACGCTAACAACAGTGTAGATATTCAAGAATTTATGATTATTCCTGCAGGTGCACCAAGTTTCAAAGAAGCGTTGCGCTATGGTGCTGAGGTTTTTCACCATTTAAAGGCGGTATTAGAGACCAAAGGTATGAATACTGCTGTGGGTGACGAAGGAGGGTTTGCGCCTGATTTAGCTTCAAATGAAGAGGCTATTAAAGTAATTTTAGAAGCAATTGAAAAAGCAGGTTATCAAGCAGGTAAAGATATTTTTATCGGCATTGATGCCGCCAGTTCGGAGTTTTATGAAAATGGCACTTATAACCTTGCCTCTGAAAATCGCTCACTGACCTCTGCAGAATTTTCCGACTACTTAGCCAGTTGGGTAGAAAAATACCCTGTTATCTCCATTGAAGACGGCATGGATGAAGGTGACTGGGATGGCTGGGATTTACTAACCAAGAAGATTGGCAATAAAGTGCAATTAGTAGGTGATGATTTGTTTGTGACCAATAGCAAAATCCTCAAACGAGGTATTGACAACAATATTGCCAACTCAATTTTGATTAAAGTGAACCAAATTGGCACCTTAAGTGAGACTCTTACTGCCATGTCAATGGCTGAAAAAGCAGGCTATACTTGTGTAATGTCACATCGTTCTGGCGAAACCGAAGATACAACTATTGCAGATTTAGCCGTGGCAACTGGCTGTGGTCAGATTAAAACTGGCTCACTTTCTCGCTCTGACCGTTTGGCAAAATACAACCGTCTGTTACGCATTGAAGAGGAATTAGGCGAGAATGCAATTTATCCTGGACTTGCTGCTTTTAAACATTTACGCTAAACTCCAGACTTTTAATAACAATAAAATACTGATTGGACTCGCTTTCAACCTTTTGGCTTAGTGTCATTCTTCTTGGATTGATACTGGCTTCTGCTTTTTTTTCTTCCGCTGAAACTTCAATGATGGCGATTAATCGTTATCGTCTGAAAGTTCTTAGTAAAACCAACAAAAAAGCCAAACGCACTGAGCGATTACTCAATGATTTAGACCATTTAATTGGTACTATTTTGCTGGGCAATAATCTGGTTAATATTTTTGCATCCAGTATTGCCACGATATTGGCAATCAATCTTTGGGGTAATGGGGCGCAAGTATTGGCATTTACCTCTCTTGCTCTGACTTTTATTATTCTTGTTTTTGCAGAAACCACACCTAAAACTTTTGCCGCTAAAAACCCTGAGAAAATCGCCCTACCCGCTTCGATTTTTATTGAAATCTTTATCAAATTATTTAAGCCCTTTGTATGGCTGATTGCACAACTCAGCAAACTTATTCTTACTTCTTTAGGTGTTAAAACAAAGTCTAAAACTGATGATATTAGTTCAGAAGAGCTGAGAATGGTGGTAAATGATGCCAAGCCGATTATTGCCTCAAATTACCAAAAAATGCTACTCAATATTATCGATTTAGAACAGGTAAAAGTTGAAGATATTATGATCCCTAGAAATGAACTCATTGGTATTGATATTAGCAATCATAATGAAATTTTGTCGCAATTAGGGCGCACTCAACACACACGACTGCTCACTTATGAAGGCAATCCTGACAGCATTACTGGCGTGCTGCATATGCGTAATATTGTGAATTTATATGCTAAAGGAGAGTTTAGTGTTGAGGGGGTTATTAACTTAATTCGTGAGCCTTATTTTGTGCCAGAAGGCACCTCCCTAGCGCATCAATTAGCCCATTTTCAAGCGCAAAAAAGACGCTTGGGTTTAGTTGTTGATGAGTATGGAGAAGTGCGTGGTTTAATCGTCTTAGAAGATATTCTAGAAGAGATTGTAGGTCAATTCACCTCAAATCAAAGTGAAAATATTGACGAAATTACCAAGCAAAAAGATGGTAGTTACTTGATTGACCCTAGAATTAGCATTCGAGAATTGAACAATTTGCTACAATTAAACCTATCTGTTGACAAAGCGAAAACTTTAAATGGCTTAATTTTGGAGGCATTACAAAGCATTCCCAAACGCGATGTCAGTGTCAAACTTGACACCGTGCTAATTGATATTGTGCAAATTTCTGAACAAACTATTAAACTGGTTAAACTAACCAAACTCTAAAATACCCCATACTTAAAAACCTGAGTTATCCTCTATATCATTTTTAAAATAACCAGCGTTGTTGTGAGTTTTATCATGCTTTTGATCTTGTCGAATGACTTTTTTACTTCTTAAGGCCTCAACTGTGCCAATCAAATCTTTGCCTTTGGTCTCAATGAGCAGGAATATTGTATAACCAGACCTAATGTCAATTGATTCAAACTCGACAGTTTTATAGCCAAAAGCATTATCATGGATATGTGTTTCATAATCCTCAATCAACTCATCTCGTTTTACTTTAGACAACACTCTGCCAATTAATTGACTGTGAATTTGCTTCTTAGCATTAACCAACGCCGCCCTTCTAGTGGCACCTATTTCAGAACCAGTGGCAATACCACAAGCATAAAAACTCTCATCTGACAATGCATCGGCGATTTGCACGATAGTAGAAATACCTGGCAACAAATACGGCATTAACGACACATCTTCCTCTTCTTCTTGACACCAGCTTGGAATATCATCAGACTCAATTCGCTCTGGCAAAGAGCCACAAGAAGCCAACAATCCAAACACCAACCCTAAACCAAGTAATCGCAAATAATTCATATCAATTCACCAAATAATCAAAATGTTACATTATACACCTTGATGAATTTTAGAGCACCTGATCAAACTCACAATAAAGACTGCCCCATTCTAACAACTTCAGCTTGTTTAAGGTTGAATTTATGCACTTGGCTTGGCATCAGCATAATCACCGTCGAACCCATATTAAATCTACCCATTTCTTCGCCTTTTTTAAGCTGAATGTGTTGATTAGAATAATCAAAATGCTGTATTTTTTTCTTATAAGGTGGGGTAATTTGACCCTGCCAAACAGTTTGCATTGAACCTACAAAAATAGCGCCTACCAACACAAATGCACACAAACCAAACTCAGTTTCAAAATAACACACCACTCGTTCATTACGGGCAAATAAATCATTAACGCCTTCTGTGGTGGTTTTGTTTACTGAAAATAAATCACCAGGGATATAATCCATAGAGATTAATCTACCATCATAAGGCATATGAATACGATGGTAGTCTTTTGGAGATAGGTAAATTGTGGAAAAATAACCAGCATCAAATTGATGTGCTTGATGATTATTGCCCAATAATGCTGACACCGTATAATCACGATTTTTAGCTTGAACAATGGTTGAATTATTAATATTTCCTAGCTGAGACACTGTGCCATCAACTGGACAAACAAGATTGTTACTAGAAATTTTTCTAGCGCTTGGCTTTAATGCTCTAGTAAAAAAATCATTGAAACTTTGATAATTTTGAACATTTTCACGCACTGCCTCAGACAAATCAACCTGATAAGATTTTACAAACCAAGTAATAAAACTATTTTTAATCCAAGTATTTTCAATGCGTGCAAAACGAAACATTAACTTAGAAAGCCAATGCTGGGGAATTATATGTTGCAGCCAAATCATCTTATTTTTGATTGCATAAATGACAAAGCATCATCAAATCGTACTTCAATTTTTTCAGGGTTATTTCTTGCCTTGTATTCAACATTACCATTATCCGCATGAGTATCACTTAATACCAATCGGTGTGGAACGCCAAGCAGTTCACTCTCGGCAAACATAATGCCTGCTCGCTCTTTTCTGTCATCCAGTAAGACTTCAATACCAGCATCCAAACATTGTTGATACAACTCATCTGCCAAGGCTTTTACACGAGTAGATTTATTATAATTAATTGGCACAATTACCAGTTGAAAAGGGGCAATACTGGCTGGAAAAATAATACCTCTATCATCATAATTTTGCTCAATTGCCGCAGCAATTACGCGTGTTACGCCAATACCGTAACAACCCATCAGAGTGGTCACTGCTTTGCCAGATTCGCCGATTACATTAGCATTCATCGCCTTGGTGTATTTATCGCCCAACTGAAAGATATGCCCGACTTCAATACCGCGCCTAACCACCAATTTACCTTTGCCATCTGGTGAAGCATCGCCTTCAACAGCATTACGCAAATCCGCTTCAACAAACTCAATGCCATTCCAATTAACACCTACTAGATGATAATCCCATTCATTAGCACCACAAACAAAATCACACAACACGCTGGCTGAATAATCCACAATCAAATCAATGGTCAGTTCTTTAACGCCGATAAAGCCTTTTTTTAGATTAAGTGATTTAATTTCTTCATCACTGGCAAATTCAAATTCACCGAATAAATTTTGCACTTTGATTTCATTAAGTTCATGATCGCCACGAAGTGCAAGTGCCTTAAAGCTGTTTTTAGTTTTAACAATTAAAGTTTTAACACAATCCGCTTCTTTGATATGCAAAAACTGTGCCACTTCTTCAATGCTGGTTTTTTTCTTGGTCGGCACCTTTTCTTCTATCGCACTTGGCGTGTCAATGCACGCTTGTTTAGAAAAAGCCACTTTCTCAATATTAGCTGCATAATTTGAGTTATCAGAAAAACAAATAGCATCTTCGCCAGACTCAGACAACACATGAAACTCAATAGAATTTTCACCACCAATACTGCCGCTATCTGCCAAGACTGGGCGATAATCTAGCCCCAATCTTGTAAAAATTGCACAATAAGTAGCGTGCATTTTGTCAAACTCTGCCTGCATACTGTTTGCATCTAAATGAAAAGAATAAGCGTCTTTCATAATAAACTCACGCGAACGCATCACCCCAAAACGCGGGCGAATTTCATCACGAAACTTGGTTTGAATCTGATAAAAATTCATCGGCAATTGCTTGTAACTACGCAAATATTGCGCCGCCAAATGCGTAATTACCTCTTCGTGTGTTGGACCTAGGCAAAACTCTCTGCCATGCCTATCACTAAAGCGCAATAATTCTGCCCCATACTCATCCCAACGCCCCGACTCTTGCCATAATTCCGCAGGTTGTGCCACTGGCATTAACACCTCTTGCGCACCAGATTTATTCATCTCTTCACGGATAATTTTTTCTACTTTTTGCAATACTCTGAGCCCCATTGGCAAATACGAATACAAACCTGAGGCGAGCTTAGAAACAAGCCCTGCACGAATCATTAATTGGTGCGAGATAATCTGTGCATCATTTGGTGCTTCTTTTTGCGTCGAGATAAGAATTTGACTGGTTTTCATTTATAATAGCGAAATAAAAATAATCAATTTTACCTATGCCTGATTTTCAAACACTTTTAATTTACGCCCTTCCGCTCATTTTTGCCATCACCGTGCATGAAGTTGCACACGGCTGGGTTGCTAACCAGCGTGGCGATGCGACCGCCAGAATGCTTGGCAGACTTACTTTAAACCCCATCAAACACATTGACCCAGTAGGCACGCTTTTAGTGCCTGCGGTTTTATATTTTACTGGTTCGCCTTTTCTATTCGGCTGGGCAAAGCCCGTCCCCATTAACTTTAATGCCCTCAAATCCCCAAAACAAGATATGATTTTAGTCGCCCTTGCTGGACCTGTATCTAATTTTATTATGGCATTGTTATGGCTTTTGGTTGCTACTTTCACCTTAGATATGTCCGATCAGTTTTTACTTAAAATGGCAGGATTTGGTATTGTCATTAACCTAGTTTTAGGGGTATTTAATTTACTCCCCATTCCGCCACTTGACGGCTCTCGGGTGGTTGCTGCATTGCTACCCAATAATTTAGCTTATGAATACGACAAATTAGAACGCTACGGCTTATTTATCCTACTAGGTTTGTTGTTCTTGGGTGTGTTTGAGCACATAATACTACCCATCGTAAAAACACTGCAATACGCCATGTTTGACATAATTGGCATAATTTAAAACTTAAGAAGAGCAACTCACTTCTAAATTTTGCGCCCAATCTGGTGCTTCTTGCGTATAACTTTCAAAGTCTTTGTGCTCAGAAAATGGACTACTCAATAAAGTAAACAAGATGTCAATTTCGCTATAATTCTTTTCATCTTGCGCTTGGCGAATGGACACTTCGGCTAGGTAATTACGCAGGATGAATTTAGGATTAACACTGTCCATCAGTAATGCCCGATTACTGCCATCTTCTTGAGCAATGCGCTGGTCATACAAAATCAGCCAAGCATCGAAAACACCGTCTTTAGCCAACTGCTCAATATTTGAGAGCTGCCTGAGTGAATTTGTATAATCTTTCTGATTTTTATACAACACCTCAAAAAACTGCCCAATTAGCGCATTATCTTGCTCGTCTTTTTGACTAAACCCAAACTTTTTTCGCATCAATTTTGAGTAAGTTTCGACCAAATAAATTTGATAATTACTCAAAATAGCTTTAACCTGCTTGGCATCCATCAAACTACCCAAACTATCCGCCAATCGTGACAAATTCCACAAACCGATACTGGGCTGCTGGTCAAACGCATAGCGCCCTTCATGGTCGGAATGGTTGCAAATAAATTTTGGATTGTAAGTTTCTAAAAATCCAAACGGGCCATAATCAATGGTAAGCCCTAAAATTGACATATTGTCCGTATTCATCACTCCGTGAGCAAAACCTTGAGCCTGCCAATTGGCAATCATTTTGGCAGTGCGTTTAACCACTTCGTTGAAAAAATCAACATATTTTTGTTCGCCTTGGCAATGCGGATAATAATGCTCAATAACAAAATCTGCAAGTTTTTTAACCTCTACTTTTTGCCCACGCGAAGCAAATAATTCAAAATGACCAAAACGAATATGACTGGGCGCAGTACGCATCACAATCGCCCCCGTCTCAATACTTTCTCGATAAACCTCAGACTCACTACCCACCAATGCCAAAGCCTCAGTAGTGGCAATATTCAGCCCTCGCATCGCAATTGAGCAAAGATATTCACGAATAGATGACCTGAGCACCGCTCTGCCATCAGCACCACGAGAATACGGGGTTTGCCCTGCCCCTTTAAGTGAAAGCTCTTCGCCCTGCACCTGCCCTATCAAACAACTGCGTCCATCGCCTAATTGAGGCACAAAATAACCAAACTGATGCCCCGCATAGATGCTGGCAATCGGTTGCGTGCTTTGAAAAGTCTGCTCTCCTGAGGCGATTTTAAGCAAAGTTTGCTTATCCCAGTCTAATCCAAGTTTATTATAAAGCGCTTGATTTTTATGAATTAAGAAAGCCTCTTTTAGAGGCTGTGTCTCAATTGGTGAGAAAAAATCCTCCCCTAGCATAGCAAAATTTAAGACACAATTAGCCAAGTTTTGACCTGAGCATTTCATTGAGTAATTTAGGGTTGGCTTTGCCTTGTGTAGCTTTCATTGCTTGACCCACAAAGAAGCCTAAAATCTTCTCATTGCCTGATTTAAATTGTTCAACCTGTGCTGCATTATTTTTAATAATCTCATCAACAATCACCTCAATCGCCCCTGTGTCAGTAACTTGTTTTAAACCTTGACTGTCAATAATTGTATCCGCATTGCCCTCGCCATCCCACATCGCTTTAAACACATCTTTAGCAATTTTTCCTGAAATAGTATCATCGCCAATACGCACAATTAATAACGATAAATCCTGTGCTGATACGGGAGATTTCTCAATTTCTATCTGACTTTTATTCAGCGCAGCACTCAACTCACCCATCACCCAATTAGCACAAAGTTTGGCATTCGATTCGTTACCTTTCAATAGGGTTTCAAAATAATCAGCCAGAGATTTTTGTGAGGTCAACACATCTGCATCATACTCACTTAGTCCTAATTCTTTGATAAAACGCGCTTTTTTCTCAACAGGCAACTCTGGTAATTGCGCTTTAATCTGGGTCAATAATTCGTCTGAAATTTCCACTGGCAATAAATCTGGGTCGGGAAAATAACGATAATCATTCGCTTCTTCTTTAGAGCGCATTGAGCGAGTTTGGTGTTTAACAGCGTCATACAAGCGTGTTTCTTGCACCACTTCACCACCTTCTTCTAAAATATCTTGTTGACGCTCAACTTCTAAATTAATGGCGCGCTCTAAAAACTTAAACGAATTAATATTTTTTAATTCCGCGCGAGTGCCGAGTTTTTCCTGGCCCATAGGACGAATAGAAACATTGGCATCACAACGGAACGAGCCTTCTTGCATATTGCCATCACAAATACCAATATACTGCACCAAGGCATGGATTTTCTTAGCATAAGCAACCGCTTCTTTAGCGCTACGCATATCTGGCTCTGACACAATTTCTAACAACGGTGTACCAGCACGGTTTAAATCAACAGCGGTATACTCATTAAACATATCGTGTACTGATTTACCTGCATCTTCTTCAAGATGTGCACGGGTAACACCCACAACTTTAGTTGCTTCATCAACGCTGATTTCAATTTCACCTTCGCCAACAATAGGCAAATCCATTTGTGAAATTTGATAACCTTTCGGTAGATCTGGGTAGAAATAATTTTTACGATCAAAAATATTACGCTGATTAATATGCGCATTAATCGCTAGACCAAATTTAATTGCTTTATTAACCGCTTCTACATTGAGTACTGGTAACACACCTGGCAAGCCCAAATCAACAGCGCACGCCTGCGAATTTGGCGCTTGACCAAATTCGGTAGCGGCTGCTGAAAAAATCTTTGATTTTGTATTAAGTTGGGCATGAATCTCTAACCCAATGACTGTTTCCCACTGCATAATTTAATTCCTTATTTCGTTTTTCATTTGTTTTACTCGCCCACCCAGTTTTTGACAAGTGCTGAGACAATCATTAACACTACCTTGAAAGCTCTGCTCCAAGTCAGCAACCGTGTCCGCCTCAAAAGTCACCAAACCATCAATCATTTCCAGCTTACCAAAAAAGCACTTATCTTTATTGGAATACTCAACACTGCCGATATAATCCCTGTTTTCAATTGTATTATTCATAATAACTCTTTTAACTTTATTACTAAATTTTTCACTTATTGCCTTTCTTAAGATTGCAACTTCCCACTTAACAAATAGTGCAATCTAAAAATATAATACATTTTTTATCTAAGAATGAAAACGCAATCTTGCTTTATTTGTTTTTAGTTAGATTTCAATTTTTTTGATTTTTAGTTATTCGATTTAGCCTTGTATTTGACAAAAGCGTGACATTTGTCGCCCTAAAAACATAGCGGTTTTTCTTACTTTCAGAGTATTCTAAAAAATTAATCACTAATTAACCCTATTAAGTGTTCTTTTATATCCTTCTCTAGTAAATCAAATCTATCTGATAAAAATGACTCAAAAGAATTTAAATCGTACACGTCACCTTTGTAGTATTTCTTATCGTTTGGTTGTGGGATGCAGTTACTCTTACAATTAAGGTGATTGGCATGATGTTTATAATCGTCAATCCTCATAATCTTCCAATTTGCTGCATCACTTATCACAACTTTATTCAGCATACTATTTGCCGCATGTTCTTTATCTTCCCTTAAATCATCTTCACTATATACATTTTTAAGCTCGTTAATAGGAATAATATGATGAACTTGAGTAACAATGTCACCTTTTGCTTGCTTATAGGCAGATATTTTTGTTTTTTTATGGCCCTTAGTTTCTTTCTTTAAGTCAAAAGGCTCTTTTGATATTACATATTGAATAAGCGTTCTATCTAATTGTGGCTGCCTGCCATTCTCTTTTTTTCTTAACAAAGAATTTTTATCAGAATAGCCATCTTCTTTAAATATTTTCTCTAATCTATCATTAAAGTCTTTGCCTTCAATAATCATTTTGCTATCTTGTATAACTCTAGTAGATTGCTTTTCTCTATAATGCCCTGACAATATTGATGACCAATACCAAAATTCAATTCTATCTATAGCTTGTTTATCTGGCTTATTATCATGTTTAATAAAAAATACAAATAATGGCACTATCAATAACTCGTAAGGAATATTCTTTAACTTATCAACTCCGCAACGGAAATGTAAGAATTGTAATACCGAAAAGAGAATATCAATAGTCTCTTCCCAATTATCATTTATTTGGTCTTGATCTAAATCTAATAAATTTCTTTCCTTAATGTATTTATCTTTTAAGCTTTCAAGTTGTTTTCTACCATTTAACTCAGTAATTGCCAAACAATTTTTAAATGATTTCTTAAAATGATTTGAAGGTATGCTGTCTTTATCATTCCAAACATCTAATTTTTTAATATCAAAACCTTCTCTAGTATCATTAGATATTGCCGACATTATTGCTTGCACATTTTTAACCTTACAACCAATCTCATAAGTTAGGTTTTTCTTATGAAAAGCCATCCTAGCTACAATTAAATCATACACATCTAACTTAACACCGCCTCTATTCACCTGTTCAAAAATAGATATACCAATTCGCATTCCATTTTCACCTAAAAGAATTTCATGAATATCTGTCTTAAGTGTTCTTTCTTCTATGAATACAACAATAGACTCAGCCCACTCCTCCACTCGTCTAGCCTCAAATGCCTCTCCGTGTTCATCAGCCGCAATTCTCTTTAGCACTTCCTTGAAAGAATACCTATCATCTGCTATTAAACACAATGGTACTGACATATTCTGAACAGACCAATTTACTAAATCTTTATTATTGTCATTTGGATAATAGGCGGCATTTTTTGTTTTGAGAATTTTACGTATGTCAATAAACTCTTCAAAATCACTTGGATATAACTGCTTATCTTCATCAAAAGATAGTGACTTAAGTCCAAATATATCTTCATCATTTTTGCTAATTTTTAGAAACCACCTGTTGCTTAGCTTGCCTGGTGTTTGCGACAGTAAATCCTTCCAATTATCTACATCATCAAACCTCTCAATTTCTTTTTTCGAAAACAAATCGTAAAACATCGATTTCATTGTAGATACTCTTTGCTGTCCATCTAATAAAAAAGTACACCTATCTCCTTCTATATTGGGTTCAAAATCAAAACATAATGGACGACTATCATAAGAATCTTTCTTATCATCTAAAAGTAAAATCCCTCCAACAGGGATACCTGACAACATAGACTGCAATAAAGCCTTTTGATCCTCTACCTTCCATACAAATTTTCTTTGAAAATGGGGCAAAACTAACTTAAACTTTCTCTCTTTTTCTATTATATCCTTCAGCGTCTCATCATCAAATTTATACGTCTCTGGCATACCGAACTCCTCTTTTATAAACTACAAATCGTACAAGCCTGCTCTTCATCATCTTGTCCATCTTCTATTAAAATTTCTTGCCAAGAGCGTGTATCTTTTTTACTCTGATTTTTACGCTTCTGACTATTTGCCAATATTTCTTCTCTTCTTTCTAAAAGCTCTTCCAAACTAATGCCTCGAATCCAAGAGAACCTGCTCTTTAAATCTTTAAATTCTTCATTTGCCTTCTTTTCCATGTCAACAGCCTGTTGAAATAGTTTTGGATGCCTATCATGTAAGCCTATCCATTCTTCATGTCTCTGAAAAAAGCAAAAGAAACAACCTGAACGGCTGCGCCATTCATAATATTCTGGAATTCCGACCGTCTCTCTTAGCAAGTTAAAAATATCTTCTCTTACTAGTCCATCTTCAATAAAAGGATAAACTGCTTTAATATTTCCACCGTGGCTCATATACCCCTCTCTAAACTCATCGGATCTAATACCTACATAAGTAATCGCCTCATCAGCACCGATAAACTTTTCAAGTGGATCTAGCTTCATGTCTTTAGTGCACCATCTTCTTGTTGCCAAAGGCAGCATTTCATCATGCTTCTTTAAGTGCTGAAAGAAATTTACCTCTTCGCCCAATCTTTTAATAGGTTTACCGAGATACACCTCAAGCTTATTCAAAAATGTATATACCTCTGGTAGCTCTACCCCTGTATCACAGAAGAAGTACTCCATATCAGGAACTCTATTTTGTTGCTTAAGGTAAATCGCAAGAGCCGCACTGTCTTTGCCACCAGAAATCCCTAACACGTGCCTTATCTTCTTAGTCATTACGCTGTCGATCTAATAAGTTGTATTCTTTATTTTTCTCTAAACACCTAATAACTTCTCCAATAATGTTAATTTTATTCTTAGAATTATGCAATAACGCTTGTATATTATTTTTAATCAAATCATCCTTAGCACTTAGTCTTTTATTTTGAATGTGAACAGCGTATAGATTAACCATTAAATTTATACTGTCAGACAGTAATTGGCTTGCTGTAGCACTTTCCATATCCGTCCATTCTTTTGGATTTTTATCAGCTACAAATGTCAATATCATAATAAAATAATCATCCACATTTTCATGTTCAACACTTATATTCTTGATAAATTTACTCATTTTTTTATCAACAGTGTAGGTTTGCAATACTTGTCCGTAAGAAATAAGTTTTGTCTTAATTTTAGCTTTATCTTCTATACTTATATTTAATTTATCTGCAAATGTACTTATTTTGCTCTCAAGCATTGTTGGATAAGCGTTTTTAATTTCTTGCAAGGCTTTTTTTATTGTGTCGCCGAAACCTTTAGCATCAACATCAAAGCCACATGCTTCTGGCAATTTTTTAAATAATAAATCCTGAGGGCTTTTATTATTCTTAAAGGCATCTCTTACTTTTTGCGCTACTTCGGAAATGTTGTTAGTTTGCTTGGTATAAAGTGGAATGTCTTGTATAAATACTGCCATTGCTTGAAATAGTTTTGGTGCATTTGGCGCTTTCTTTCCACCCAGCAAACTATTTTCATATTCTTGTAAAAACGATTGAGTAACCCCTTCTATCTTGAACTGTTGAAAAGAAAAGGTGTCGGGGCGTTTTAAAAAACGCTCCAAATGTTCGGTAGTGAAATATGGCACATAAAAACGGTCTTCATAAACGGCAATTTCATCTTTATTGCATAAGTAAACTGCAATATAGAAAATAGGCAATACTGGTTTTTTAATGCCAAAAGGTGGCGAAGTTAAAGTGGCATCTAATTCAGAAAAATTATGCGCTTTCTCTTTTGCATTATTAAAGAAACCCTCTATCAAATTCCATACTTTTAAATAAGCAGGGTTTTCAGGTAGTGCAATTTCCCAATTGCCTTTTATCTTTTTATGTATGCCACTACTTTCTAAAATAGCCTTATACATACTTTTTTCTGCAGGATATGCTTCAATGCCTAACTCTTGCTTGTTAGAATGATTTAATAAGGCTATTAGTAATTTTCTGCGACCTGCATTTGCTTGGGCTGATGGGTGGTTTCTGTTAATTAGTTCGTTTTTAATAATTGGTGTTTGGTGATAAACATTTTCTAGCGTGCTGGAAAGTAATTCTTGAATGTCTCTTTTATTGTTTATAGGCTTTTGGACGTTATTTTGACCTTGACACCAAATGCAATTGGCAGGATTTTCTACAATTTTATTAAGTTCGCCCGTCACCTCTTTTTCAACATTAGCTAAATATAACTTAAATTCTCTTTGCACAACTGGGTCTTGTCGAATGACTGAATTGTGTGTTTTTATGTGTTCTAAGGCTGTTTGATTTTTAATAACTTGTTTGATTTGTTCGCTATTGTTCAATAAAACACAAATATCTTGTGATGAAAAATGTAGCACCACCTTGGTTTGAAAGATCGCTTTATCTTTTTTGGTATTGCTCAAGCAAAAAACAATTCTTGGGCTTTCTGTTCGTTTATCTTTTTCCTTGTATTCTGATACATTAATGAAAAACGGCTCAAAGTAAAACAAACTGTGTTTTTCAATAGAATATTTTTTAGCAACAAATGGTAAAAAAACTGAATTCTCATTTAATTGATCGGCAACATTTAGAGTGCATAATTGCGCTTCTTGTTCAGCTAATTCGGCATTTATATCAAAATCACTGCCTTGCCATACTCGGTATTCGTTATTGAATTTTCGATAATAAACAATAGATTGTTTTTCAAGGTTTTGAATGCTGGTTTTAAAGCGTTCATCGCATAATGCTAACAATGATTTTGATGCTGGAATTTTGCTGGCAATATTTAATACGCCAATGGTTTTAAGTAAGCTTACTTCTTTTATATCATTTGTTGAAAATCGCTCTATTGCACTATTAGCCTCAACCACTGTTCTTTGCACTTGTAAATCATTGGTTAATATCTGCCCTGTTAGGAAGTAATCAAAAATATCGGCTGGCAGGATAAACTCCCCCAGCGTTAATTTGTCTAATTTTTTAGCCAATGATAAAGGCTCTGAACCACCCAAATAATTAAACAAAGTTCTTTCATTTTGTGCTACTTTTTGGCATAGGGTGGGCAGCAAAAGGGCTGTTATCGGGTGCAGTG
>JAQRMT010000079.1 GCA_028599035.1 Gammaproteobacteria bacterium | reverse complement strand
TTTTAGTTATATCCCAGCCTTAAATGACCGAAAAGATCATATTAAAGCGTTATCAAGCATCATTGCCAAACAGTTGTAATAAGTTCGCATAATTTATATTATGTTAAATTATAGATTTAGAGCTTAACTAAATAGAGATTTTTTATCAATATTATGTTTGTTGCTGCAGATGATAAAGTCTTGCGTAATCCCTTTTTTTATCTATTAACTCTTGGTGTGTGCCTTGTTCGGTAATTTTCCCATTGTCGATAAAGATTATTATATCGGCTTCTTTAATAGTATTAAGGCGGTGGGAAACTGATATAACGGTTCTGTTTTTTCTTATTTCTGACAAATGGTTTAAAATAATGCGTTCTGAATCATAATCTAGGGCAGAGGTTGCCTCATCTAAAATTAAAATCTTTGGATTGTTGATCAGTGCGCGCATAAAGGCAATTCTTTGTCGTTGTCCGCCTGATAAATTACTACCTTTCTCACTGAGCATTGTCTCATACCCTTCTGCTAATTCCTCAATAAAGCCTGCACCGCATATTTTAGCAATTTTTTGTAATTGCTCCATGGTAATATCAGGGTTAGCAATTTTAATATTATTAATAAGTGTATCCTGAAATAATTCACTATTTTGTAAAACCACACCCATATTCATTCTTAATTCAGTTGGCGAAAGTGTCCTAATGTCTAAGCCATCTATCATTATTTCCCCTCTAGTTGGTTGATAAAATGCTTGCAATAGTTTGCTCAGTGTGCTTTTTCCAGATCCAGAAGGTCCTGTTATGCCAACCATACAACCAGGTTTTAGTTCTAGATTGATATCTGATAACACTAAAGGTAAATTTTGATGATAAGTGAAACAAACATCTTTAAAAACAATGCCACCTAAAATATTGCTAAAAAACATATCTTTTGGCAATTCCTCTAGGGGTTCTTTGAGGATTAAACTAATTCTTTTAATGGAAACCAAGGTATATTGAAAATCTTGCCATATTTGAGCTAGTCGAATCACAGGCTCGGCAACATAATTAGAATACATACGAAACGCAATAAAGGCACCGACTGTTAAAGTTCCTTCTAACACTTCGGTAATGCCTACCCATAAAATTACGATTACCATTATTTTGTTAATAAGGGAAATACCTTGTATAGAAAGAATACTGGTTACCCCTGCTTGTGCATAGGCACGCTGATACTTTCCTAGTCGTTTTTGCCATTGACGGGTAAACCTGCCTTCCGTTGCCATTGATTTTATAGAGTGAATGCCGTATAAAGTTTCTGTCAACAAAGCAATATTATCTGCATTTGCATCAAAGGATTTCTCACTCCTTTTGCGCACTATAGGTCCCATTAACAACCAAAAGAAGAAATAAAATATTGGAACATTACTGAGAAAAACACGATGACAAAAATCAAATCAATGACTAAAGTGAGTGAATTGCCTGTCATAAATTGACGAATATTTGTCATTTCTCTCATAAAGGCGGTTATTTTTCCAATTTGGTTGTTCTGAAAGAAGGGTAATTGTAGTTGCATTAAATGTTCATAAATTCGGCTGGTTAATTCTGCATCAATTCTAGAAGTTAGATTGGAAAAAGCAAATGATCGCATCATCAAAAAAATCGGGTCAACTAAGGCAAAAAATAGCATTGCCGTCATAACAGTTTGTAAATTGGTGAGATTAAAACTAGGCAAGGCGCTATCTAAAAGATATTGAAACAACAAGGGGGTAAGCAGCATAACCAACTGAATCATAATAGAGATGAAAATTACCGCTAAAAAATGCTTTTGCTCAGTTGTTTGGTGATTTGGTAATGATTCTTGAACCATCACCTCGTGATGTATTAGGTGGCTTGTATATGGAGCTGGAGCTTGGCAATAAAAATGCTGGGCAATTTTTCACACCAGCGCATATATCAGAGCTAATGGCACAGCTGGTATATGGCGATGAGTTAAAAGAGATTAACAAGCCTTTTATCACGCTGTCTGAGCCAACTTGTGGTGCTGGTGGTATGGTTTTGGCTTTTGTGAAAGTCATGCTGTCTCATGGTCATAACCCTGCTCATAAACTTTGGGTGCAATGCACTGATATAGACAGGCTTGCGGCTCTTATGTGTTATGTGCAGTTGAGTTTATGGCATGTGCCAGCACAGGTTGTTGTTGGTAATTCGCTAACGCTTGAAACTCGTGAAGTGTTTTATACTCCAGCCCATTATATGGGCGCATGGGATATGCGATTAAATCTTAGGAAATCTGAGGCGTTAATCACTGAACACCAAGCACAGGATGAAACCAATGAGCCAAAAATTGACGAGTTAAAACTGCCTAATACCAGTATCAAAGATATTGGTAAAAGTGCAGATATTCAGCTTGGTTTTGATTTTTAGTATTGCTGGTTTTAGAGACTTAAAAACTCCCTTAGCTGGGAGTTTTTGTTATTTTGGGTATATTGGTTTAATTGAAATAACTGATTTAATAATATTTGCTTGCTACTGTATCTTGCTTAGGGTCGATAATGTCAAGCACGTTTACCTTGTCGGGTTCTTGTATGTGATAAATAATAAGATGCTTTTTATAAATCAATGCTCTGTTATTATTTGGCTTGTTTGTCCCGCGGTGTGGTAAATATGATAGTTTTTTAACCTCATCAAAAAAGCCACTTACAAAATCAATAGCTGAGTGTTGGTCGTATTCTTTTTTATGTTCGTATATGGTATCTAGGCTGATATATATTTGATTTGATAATTCAATTTTATATTTTTCCATCAAGCATGTGTTCTTTAATAAATTTTGCTTTGAAATCATCAAAACTCATAGATTCACCATTTTCAATCTGAGTCATTCCAATATCAATACTTTTTTGTATACGCCCAGCTAGAGTTTTAACAAAATCTGCTTTTTGAGTATCAAATACATATTCTGCAAATTCAGTCGGCTGTTTGTTTTCGATAGTTGCTGTTGCCATAATTTATACCTTACAAATTAATTATAATCATTATATCAAATACACAGATAAGTCAACAGCAAATTTATGGTTAAAATAAAACTGCTTACATTCCAACTACTTAAAAACATCCGTTTGGTTAAATAGCGCATCTTTCAAGTATGTTGCAATAGGCACAAGCTCAGCATTAGCCTTGATTTTCTCATATTCACTAAGAGTAAAACGCAAACCAATAAGTTCAGATTGTTTTTCAGCTTTTGGTTTGGGTTTTCGTCAAGCTAGGCTATTTTGAGTGGTTGCTGATTTTTCTAAATTGATTAGTGTATTTTTACTTTTTACTTTCCATACGGATATATCGTTTTTACCTGGCATATTTTGTGTCGATTAAATGATAAATGGCGTTAAACTGTTTATTCACTTCCCTGTATTGATAGTTTGCCAATCAAGAGGCTTGCATTAGTCTTGAATTCACATCATAAGCGCAACACTCGTTAGTTGGTCAAAAGGGTATATTGATCACCCTTTAATCCGACAAAAAAAAGGAGTGAAACATGAAAAAATATACACAATTGACCTGCCAATTTAGCGAAAATTTGTTATTTTTTCCTGATTTTTATGTTTTATTTTTCAATATTTTTTATACAAAGGTCTCTAAAAAAAAATTATTTTTTTTAAAAATCTCGCTATCGCTTTGATGGCAAAACAATCAGCGGTTTTGTTGCAAAAACGAGAAAAATATTGCTTGCAAAAAAAAGCAAAACACACTATATTTAGTGCTAATTTAATTTTTAAACACTAGATGTAGTGTTTTTCGGCAAAAAGGAAAAATGGAAAAAAACATTCAAGTTACCAAACGCAATGGTAAAAAAGAATCCATTGATATGGAAAAAATTCACCGTGTTGTGCACTGGGCTTCGCAAGACTTAAAGGGCGTTAGTGTTAGCCAAGTTGAAATCAATGCGCAATTGGCATTTTTCGATGGCATTAAGACTGAGGATATTCACGAAACTATTATTAAATCAGCAGCAGACTTAATCTCCATAGAGGTGCCAGATTACCAATATTTAGCAGCGCGTTTGGCGATTTTTCATCTGCGTAAAAAAGCGTTTAAATCCTTCACCCCACCCGCCCTGTTTAAGCACATTAAAAAATTCACAGATTTGGGTATTTATGACAAAGACATTCTTGAAAAATACTCTAAAGAAGAAATTGAGACACTAGATACCTGCATTGACCATTGGCGTGATATGAGGTTCTCCTATGCCGCAGTTAAGCAACTGGAGGGCAAATATTTAGTCCAAAATCGTGTTACTGGTGAAATCTACGAATCCCCGCAACTGCTTTATATGCTGGTAGGTATGTGCTTGTTCCAAGAATATGAAACCAGCGCACGCATGGATATTGTTAAGCGTTTTTATGATGCGGTGAGTTTGTTTAAAATCTCCCTTCCCACTCCTATTATGGCAGGGGTTAGAACGCCAACCCGTCAGTTTTCATCCTGTGTGTTGATTGAGACGGATGATGATTTGGATTCAATTAGTGCTGCTGCTGGCGCTATTGTAAAGTATGTTTCCCAACGAGCCGGTATTGGTATTAATGGCGGAAAAATCCGCGCCATTGGCAGCCCTATTCGTGGTGGTGAAGCGACACATACAGGCTGCATTCCTTTTTATAAGCATTTTCATACTGCGGTTAAATCTTGCTCTCAAGGGGGTGTTCGTGGTGGTGCGGCCACCCTATTCTACCCCTTGTGGCATTTGGAAATTGAAAGTTTGCTGGTGCTTAAGAATAACACAGGCACAGATGAAAACCGTATTCGCCATCTTGATTATGGCGTGCAGTTTAACGGCTTAATGTATCAGCGCTTTCTCGCAGATGCCGATATTACTCTGTTTTCACCCCATGATGTGCCTGGCTTATACGATGTTTTTTTTGCCGACCAAGAGGAATTTGAGCGTCTATACAAGCAATACGAACGAGATGATTCGATTAGGAGGCAAACCATTAAAGCCAGAGTGTTGTTTGCTAAGTTTATGCAAGAACGGGCCAATACGGGGCGTATTTACTTGCAAAATGTAGATCATTGCAATACCCACAGTGCCTTTGACGCCAAACAAGCGCCTATTAAACAATCCAATCTCTGTATGGAAATCACACTGCCAACCAAGCCTTTATACTCAGTTCAGGATGAGCAAGGCGAGGTAGCGCTTTGCACATTATCAGCAGTTAATTTAGGTGCGCTGGACTCTTTAGATGAATTGGAAACACTGACTGATATTATTGTGCGTTCATTAGATTGTCTACTTGATTATCAAGATTATCCCATTAAAGCGGCAGAACTTGCCAGCAAAAATCGCCGCACATTGGGTATTGGTGTGACCAACCTTGCTTATTATTTAGCTAAAAATGGGGCTAAATATTCTGATGGGTCGGGCAATCAACTAGTGCACAAAACCTTTGAGGCTCTGCAGTACTACTCATTAAAGGCCTCAAACACATTGGCAAAAGAATTAGGTGCTTGTCCCTTATTTTCCCAAACCCAGTATTCACAAGGCATTATGCCAGTTGATTCTTATAAAAAAAGCATTGACGCATTTTGTGATTGCGCACTAGAATTGGACTGGGATGCACTACGCCAAGATATTGTATCTACAGGGCTTAGAAACTCAACCTTAACAGCACTCATGCCATGCGAAAGCTCTTCACAAATTTCTAATTCCACCAACGGCATTGAGCCGCCCAGAGGCTTTGTTTCTATCAAGCAATCCAAAGACGGCATCTTAAAGCAAATTGTGCCTGATTATGAGTTGTTAAAAAATCAATATGAATTGCTTTGGGATATTAAAGACAACGAGGGCTATCTACAGCTTTGCGCCATTATGCAAAAGTTTGTAGACCAGTCCATATCCACTAATACACATTATGACCCCTCAAAATTTGAAGGCAATAGAGTGCCAATGAAGCTGTTTTTAATGGATTTATTAAAAGTCTATAAATACGGCATTAAAACGCTTTATTATCACACGACGCGCGATGGCAGTGGCGAGGATATGTTAGAAAAAGAAGATGATAATGCCTGTGCTGACGGCGTTTGTAAATTATAAGGTTTTATATGTCTAAAAAATACACCACTGTGGCAATTGCCTATGATTTTGATGGAACCCTTGCTAAGGGAAACATACAAGAAAATTCTTTTATTCCTAATTTAGG
>JAQRMT010000078.1 GCA_028599035.1 Gammaproteobacteria bacterium | reverse complement strand
TCAAACAAATTTTTTATCTCTGCTGATAACTTCATTGCTTAACCTTTCCGTGTCTACTAGCCACAAACACAATGGAAGGATTAGTCAATGCTGGATCAGCAAAGTTTTTAACTTGACTAACAACATTTTGCTTATCGTACTTACTAACTGCCTTGGTTTCATGTAGATTTTTACGCAACAAATCAATTGGACCCACATCTAATACTCGCATCATACAAGCGGAAACACAGTACGGGTCACGCCCTGCATCCAGCTCATCGACACACATATTACATTTTTTAACTGTATTGCTTGCCACATCAAATTGCGGTGCACCGTAAGGACAAGCTGCTTCACAACGCCGACAACCAATACATAAAGTGGAGTCAATATCAACAACACCATCTTTTCTACGCTTAAAAATAGCCCCTGTCGGACAAGCCGGCAAACAAGCAGGCTCGCCACAATGGTTACACGAAACATTCACTTTATAAGCAAATACTTTAGGGTAAATACCACCCTCCACATACTGCACTCGACGAAAACGAGGACCTGCCGCTAGACCGTTTTTATCTTTACAGGCAATTTCACAAGCACGGCAGCCGATACAATCCACATTATTGTGAATAAAACCCATTTGCATATCTGGTACAACTGGCGTGTAAACCTCTTTCTTATGGCGCTTAATCGCTTCTTTTATTCTTACCCTTTCTGTTTCAGTTTTTTTTATTACTTTTTCCATAACTTATTCTCCTATCTTTACAAATCGCGTCTAAACACATGAGAGCGGGAAGTATCTAACTCATCCCATCCTGGTCGATGCTCAAGTTTAGTCTTTCTAATATCACACAATATTGTGTTATAAGCAAATGCACCTGCTGGGCTCGGCTCATCCAATGTTAGAAAATCTGGGTTACCTGAACGGTCTATACCGCTTTCATCAATATCCATCCAAGCACCTTCATACACAACCACCACACCTGGCATCAGTCTTTGAGTAACAAAAACGGGTAGTACGATAATGCCCCTATCATTGAATACTTCAACTGTATCTCCAGTTTTTAGATTCATTTTTTTAGCATCTGTGGCATTAATCGTTATTTCTTGGTCGTAAGTTTCTCTTAACCAAGAACAGTTGTTAAAAATACTGTGGGTACGATGTCGCGGATGAGGAGTAATCATATGGTAAGGATACTTATCCACTTTAGGGCTGTTTAAAGATTCCCACGGCTCAATCCATTTAGGAATTGAAGGGATATGGTAACCGTATTTGGTTCTCGTCCAATCACTAACTTCTGCCAATTCCGTGCACAATATCTCAATTCTGCCAGAAGGAGTTTGAAATGGCTTACCGTATTTAATTTGCTTCTCAAAACCAACGATAGGCCTGTCAAATTTAAACTTATAAACACCGCGGTCTTTAAAGTCCTCCCAAGTCATGTCAGCATGCTGATTTTTCATGACCTTGTCTTTCCACCATTTAGCCAAATAAGCCTCATCTACATTATCAGGATTAGTAAAGTAATCACGATTAGCGATTGGATTATATGCTGCGCCAAACTCATCGCCACCAATAATATAAGCCAATTCAGTAAAGATTTGGAAATCGCTCTTAGACTCTCCTAAAGGCTCTATCACTTTTGGCCTATGGATATAATAATGCCCTTTATACCAAGGTATTGCTACATCATGTCGTTCAAAATGCGTACATGCTGGTAACAATACATCCGCCCAAATACCCGATGGGGTAATAGTAGAATCTAGGCAAACCACCAAATCAAGTTTTTTAATCGCTGCCAAATCTTTATTGATATTGGTCAGTTGATTAAGCCAATCAGAACCATGCCAAAAAATAGAGCGTATATTAGGTATAACCCCATCCAATTCATCTTCTCTTGGCCATAATCCCACCTCTTCTCTAGCAACATTAGGATAATTTAAAACCAAGTGCGCCCAACGATCAGATTTAATAGCGCCCCACCATTTGTTTTCACCCTCAGGGTGAGCAGCGCCCGCAGCGCTCCAAGACTTACCAACACCCTCAGCACAACCACCTAGGATGCCAATATTTCCAGTCATTGCTTGTAAAGCAGCTGCCATACGACTATATTGCTCGCCATAAGCGTTACGCCCAGGTGCCCAAGAGGCTTTTAGAGCAGCAGGTTTGGTTGTTGCATACATGCGTGCTAATTTCTTAATATCTTTAGCAGGCACGCCACAAATGTCAGCCGCCCATTCTGGGGTTTTAGGTTGTTTGTCATACCAGCCCAAAATATAGCCTTTAAAATGCTCTCTACCATTAGGCGAATAATTGCTCCAGTCAGGCATCGTGCCTGCATCCATACCCATACAAAACTTGTCAATAAAGCCTTGGTCTTGTAAATTATTAGCAAATATGTAATGCGCCATACCTGCCATCATAGCAGCGTCAGTATTTGGTTTAATGGGTATCCACCAAGCATCATAAGCCGCCGCAGAATCTGTAAATTGAGGGTCGATGAGAACAAATTTACAGCCTTTTTGCTTAGCCATACGCATGTAATACACCGTATTACCGCCATGAAAAGTATAGGCAGGATTCCAGCCCCACATAATCATTAATTGACTATGCTCAAAAGCATCATCCTCATTGCCGTCTTTAATCGTACCAAAAGTCCATTTAGAGCTGGCAGTCGTTGCTTCGTAAGAAGGCACAGACCAAGAGTTAGTTCTACAACCGAACATACCCAAAAAACGCCCTTGTAACCCATCAATTTGATCAGATTTGTGCAATACGCCATAAGATGCGCCCGCATAACTTTGATCTAATATGGCTTGTGGTCCATAATTCTCTTTAATCTCTATCATTTTTTTGGCAACTAAAGTCAATGCCTCTTCCCAAGAAGCGCGCCTAAATTTTCCTGAACCTCGTTCGCCCACTCTAATCATTGGATAAAGCAACCGTTCTGCTGAATAGATTCTTTGCCTATAAGATCTACCCCGTAAGCAAGCCCTTAATTGCAGCTCATCTTTTTCGTCCTTGCCGTATTTCCCACCCCGTTGGTAACTACCGTCATCAGTAGATAAACGGACGATAACATCATCTTTTTTGTGTGCCACTAACATATGACGCGAGCCACAGTTATGCGCACAACTGGTAACCACAGTCTCTAGCTGATCATCAGTTGGATAAGGCTCATAAGCATGCGCATGCGCCTCTTTAGATGTGTTTTTAATTAACCCAGAGGCACCCAACGCTATCACTCCAGTTCCGCTCGCTTTCAAAAACGAACGACGATTCATATTAAATAGTTCAGTAAAATTAAATTGTGTTTTTGTCATGATTTTTCATCCTAAATATTTTTTAATTAAATTACTCTTTTCTTTGATGCTTTTGTATCCACTCGTCTTCATCCATATCTATATAAGGATAACTGATTGAATACCATGCTCTACCACCATGGCAGCCATAACAAACATCGCCCTCTTTTTTACCCGCCGCTTCAATCGCCTCAGCATTCAAAAAATCAACATTATGGCGATTCTTTAAAATATTTGCATGACACATTAAGCAATTATTATTAAATTGATCGCGAACCTCAGTCCAATCTTTTAACTTCATAGCCTCACCAGAGAATTTCCCATGGCATGCTAAACATATCTTAGGATCGACCATCTTTCTTTGAATTAAATCTTTAGGTGTTGTTTCAGAAGAGTTGGCAGTTTCATCCTTAGGGTCGTTACCCTGATGACAAGTGTTACATTTAAGTGTCATTACCTCCTTAGAATATTCACTCACTAGATGTCTGCGATGAAATGTATCTTGCTCGCCCTTATAAGTGCCTAAAGTTTGATACCATGCTAACGCTTGACTTGAATCAAGCCCTGCTGGAGATTTCTTTAAAATTTTCCTATCTAAAATTTCTTGATGACATGCAAGACACTGCTGGTCTGTGGCTGTCTCAATTTGTGGTTTGAAATGGATAGGATCCCATTTTGCTCTTTGATAGTCTTTTGCCATTGCCGTAGTGTTCACTACAACTAAAAGAAGCAACAATAAAAAATTAACTACAGTCTTGCCTAGATTGCTATTATTCATAATTAATGTCCAAAAAAAAAAATAAAGTTAGAGTCCTTTGCATAATTATCATTTCATAAAAAATACAAACAAAACGGTAGTGCTTGTTAAATTAATGAAACAGTGTTTCTTATTATTCATAATTATGCAAAGGTCTCTGATAAAAGTATGGACAATAACCCGTCCACACTTTTAAAATTAACAGAATTTACTTCTGTTAGAGCCTAGTAGTAATAACCACGCATACCTGACATACCTCTCATGCCTGACATTCCACGCATACCGCTCATGCCGCGCATACCTGACATACCGCTCATGCCATACATACCGCTCATGCCTGACTGTTGGTTGTATCCATTGTTATAACCATAGTTATTACCATACATACCACTCATGCCTGACATTCCACGCATACCGCTCATGCCTGACATGCCGCCACGATTGACATTAATATTCAAATCAATCACACTACGCGAACCGTAACCTGACATACCGCTCATGCCTGACATACCACGCATACCGCTCATGCCGCGCATACCTGACATTCCACGCATACCGCTCATGCCTCTCATACCTGACATTCCACGCATACCTGACATACCACGCATACCGCTCATGCCACGCATACCTGACATACCGCTCATGCCATACATACCGCTCATGCCTGACTGTTGGTTGTATCCGTTGTTATAACCATAGTTATTACCATACATACCACTCATGCCTGACATTCCACGCATACCGCTCATGCCGCGCATACCTGACATTCCACGCATACCGCTCATGCCTCTCATACCTGACATTCCACGCATACCTGACATACCGCTCATGCCATACATACCACTCATACCTGACTGTTGGTTGTATCCGTTGTTATAACCGTAGTTATTGTTATAACCGTAGTCATTGTAAGCAAGTGCGCTACTTGATATAGCCAAACCAAATACTGCAGCTGTTACAGACATTTGTACTTTATTTAACATTGATTTTTTCATTGTTACATCTCCTTTTTATAGTTTTAAACAAAAAATAAAAGTATTTAAATTACTTAAGAATTACTTATGCCACCCTCTTATATCGTAAGGGGGCAACATACCTGCCTTATTAAATGGTGTAGACCAGTTTCCTTGATCCTTAACAAAACTAAAACTGTAAGGATAGGGCCTGGAAACACCATACAAAGCCTTTGCATACCAATCATCATCATGCTCCACTTTACTAATAACAGGTGCATCTTTAGGTCTTTCTGATATATTAGCACCATCAGTACAATCTACGGCTAATGCTTGGCCTACTAGAACAACACTCGATACAAAAACAATTTCTTTCAACATAACTTATATACCTCTATATTAGAAAAATACACAAAACTAAAAAGTTTTTTTAAAAAATTAAAGTTCCATGCACTAAGGTAATGTTGCAAAAATCGTGCCAAAGTTTATAAATTTAAATATATTGAAATCAAAAAATAGATTTTTTTAAGTCGTAGCCCCTATATAAAACCCTTTCATATAAAGCATATCTCGCCTATTTTAGAAATAATATTAATTTGAAATATTGTGATAAATTTATTTTTACAAATAATATTTTGCAGGTATTTGCCAATAGACTTAACCTGACACCCGTATAAAAACGCCAATCTATGACATTTTTTCATAAGAATATTATAATATTATGTAATACAAATTCATTTAATAAGCAAAAATCCTTACTATACAAGTCCTAATACCCACTAAATAAAAAAATTCCACTATGACAATTTGTCAGTAGCACTCATTTAACCTTGACAAAAATAGAATAAATGACGACAGTTTGGCTTTTTATCACTAAAATGTGTCAATTATGGAACTCTCACCCACTTATCAAAAAATCCAAGATTTAAAACAACGCTCGAATGCTTTGTCTGCACACATTAACTTAGATGAGAAACAAAGTCGTTTGGAAGAAGTGCTGTTGGAGATGGAAAATCCAGATATTTGGTCTAATCCAGAAGTGGCACAAGCCCTAGGTAAGGAGAAATCAACCTTAGAATCTATTTGCCAAATCTTTGATCAAGCGAATGCGATTTTAGAAGATGCAACAGAGCTATTAGATATGGCACAATCTGAGAACGACGAAGACACTGCCAATAGTGTCATTGCAGATTTGGACAACACCGAAGTTGCTATCGCAAAATTAGAATTCCAAAGAATGTTCAGTGGTGAGTTGGATGCCAATTCAGCTTATTTAGATATTCAATCAGGTTCAGGTGGCACAGAGGCACAAGACTGGGCAGAGATGGTATTACGCATGTATTTGCGCTGGGGCGAAAAACACAGCTTCCAAGTTAAACTAATGGAAGTCTCAGCAGGCGAAGTGGCAGGCATCAAATCCGCCACCATTCATTTTGACGGCGAATATGCATTTGGCTGGCTACGCAGTGAAATCGGCATCCATCGCTTAGTGCGCAAATCCCCTTTTAATGCCAACGGCAAACGCCACACCTCTTTTTGCTCCGTATTTGTCTCACCTGAGATTGACGACGACATCGACATTGAAATCAATAAAACTGACATTCGCATTGATACTTATCGTGCGAGTGGTGCAGGCGGTCAGCATGTAAACAAGACCGACTCAGCCGTGCGCATCACCCACTTACCCACTAACACCGTGGTACAATGTCAAGACGGCAGATCCCAACACGCTAACAAAGACCAAGCCATGAAGCAACTTAAATCCAAACTCTACGAACTGGAAATACAAAAACGCAACAGCGAAAACCAAGAACTAGAAGATGCCAAATCCGACATTGGCTGGGGTCACCAAATCCGCTCCTATGTACTTGACCAATCTCGCATCAAAGATTTACGCACTGGCGTAGAAAGCTCAAACACGGGCGATGT
>JAQRMT010000077.1 GCA_028599035.1 Gammaproteobacteria bacterium | reverse complement strand
ACGCTGTTTACATAGGTGGCACAGGCGCTGACACCATCACCGGTGGCGAAGGTGATGACACCATTACCGGTGGCGAAGGTGATGACACCTTAACCGGTGGCACAGGCAGCGATATCTTTGATTACAACGCTATTGTTGATAGCCCTATTACTGGTGGCGATACCATCACCGACTTTGCGGTTACTGAAGATAAACTAGACTTAAAAGATATCTTAGACACCAGCACCAATGGTGTTATTACAGATGAGGTGAGTTTAGCCAAATATGTTACAGCCGAAGCTGATAGCGGTATCGCAACCAATGTTAAGCTCTACATTAAGCACGATGGTGATGGCACGGCTGCAACAAGCACTAATGCAGATATGGTGATTAACCTCACCGTAGCTGATGCTACTGCTCAGACTGCGCTTATCACCGCGCTTAATGATGGTGCTTTAAGTGAATATATCTTAGCGTAATTATCTTAGTTTGAGTACTGGTCAAACGCTAACCAACCCTAGCAAATAAAAAACCACCCTTCTAGGTGGTTTTTTTATGCCTGCTCATTTTGCTTCACATTTATAAAAAATAATATTACAAAACCAATCCTATATAATTATCGCCTATGAAAAAAAGAAAAACCATTCTACAGTGGCTGTTGGTTATTATCGCTATTGTTAGTTTTCGTATTTATCAACAACAAGACCTTACTACAGGTATGGTGCCAAATTTCACCTCTAAAACACTAAGCGGTGAGATTATTAACAGCAAGCCTTTATCCAATCAAGCCGTCTTAATACATTTTTGGGCAACTTGGTGTGGCGTGTGTGCACTTGAGAATGACAATATTCAGGCGTTGGGTGAGGATTATCGAGTGCTGAATATTGCCATGCAATCGGGCACAGATACCGAGCTAAAACAATACGCCAACGAACACAATATGCGCCTTGATAACATAATTAACGATAACTCAGGCTCATTGGCAAGATTGTTTGGCGTGCGTGCTACGCCTAGTAGTTTTTTTATCAACCCCAAGGGTAGCATCCAGTTCGTTGAAGTTGGCTATGTTACTTCACTTGGGTATAAACTAAGGCTGTGGTGGATTGAAACATTTGGCTAGACTGTGGTAAAATTTTTGTTATTTTACGGAAATATTGTATGAAGTTATCAGCCCTACTGATGTTTATTTTTCTAACAGGTTGTTTTGACAGCAATGCACAAACAGCAGATAGTGTTGCCTTAGGCAAGGCAACTTTTGACAAAAATTGCGTGACTTGTCATGGGAAATCGGCACAAGGCTTGGTGACAAACTGGAAAACACCTATTAATGGTAAATATCCAGCGCCACCACTGAACGGTTCAGCGCACGCTTGGCATCATTCACCAAAATTATTGTTAAAAACCATTAATGAGGGTGGTGTCAAACTAGGTGGTAGTATGCCGGGGTTTAAAAACACGCTCAGTACAGATGAAAAACAAGCTTTATTAGATTATTTATACAGTCTTTGGCCAAAAAATATTCAACAACGCTATGATTCAAGGTTTGAATAATGAATAGCATTATTTTACTCTAATTCTATGGATTGGCATCCTGCGGTAGATAATTTATTAAAAAATGAATCTGCACAAAACCTAAAGGCTTTTTTGCAACAGCAAAAACAAGCCAAAAAAGTGATTTTTCCACATTCTAGTGATTGGTTTAAGGTATTTGAATTAACGCCATTTAATGAAGTTAAAGTGGTGATTTTGGGTCAAGACCCTTATCACGGAGACGGACAGGCACATGGCTTGAGTTTTTCTGTGCCAGAGGGTGTGCCAATACCGCCTTCACTGAGAAACATTTATAAAGAATTGGCGTTAGACCTTGGCATTGATCCTAACACTAGTGGAAACCTTGAGCGCTGGGCAACACAGGGTGTATTGCTACTCAATAGCGTCCTAACCGTGGAGAAAAACACCCCTGGATCACACGCCCAATCGGGCTGGGTGGATTTTACCGATGGCGTTATTAGTGTACTCAGCGAACAAAAAGAAGACTTGGTGTTTTTATTATGGGGTGCTTACGCCCAACGGAAGATGGAATTGATTAACCAAGATAGGCATTTGGTTTTAAGTGCCACCCACCCCTCTCCATTCTCGGCGCATAAAGGGTTTTTTGGTTGCAAGCATTTCTCTAAAGCCAATAAATACCTTAAAATACACCATCAAAAAATAATAAATTGGTAAATAAGGATGATGAAACTTGTTGTTGACGATGCGTGCTATGCGTATGAAAAAATATTTGGTAAATTTGGCAATATTACTGCCATTGCTGGCAGAGATATTAACGCCAGTGTGCTTAAAGATGCAGATGTATTAATCGTGCGCTCACGCACTAAAGTCAATAAAGATTTACTCAAAGATAGCCAAGTTAGGTTTGTTGGCTCAACAGTGGCAGGACTTGAGCATATTGACCAAGCCTATCTAAGGGACAACGGTATTGCGTTTTTCTCAGCTCAGGGCTGTAATGCGATGGCAGTAGCGGAGTTTGTCATCAATGCGATTGTCAATCTAGCAGACAAGCATAATTTTGATTATCAAGACAGGACTTTGGGTATTATTGGTGTTGGCAATGTTGGCTCAAGGCTTGCGGCTAAGGCCGAATTACTGGGTATTAAGACCTTACTCAATGACCCGCCACGACAAGACAATGAGAATTTGTCTGATTTCGTGGATTTGAAAACAGCATTAAGTGCAGATATGGTTTCGTTTCACACACCGCTTTCGTTTGACGGCAAGCACCCTTCTTACCAACTACTAAATGAGCATAATTTTCATCATATTGGTGAAAAAACCATTCTTTTTAATGCTGCACGAGGTGGCATTATCAAGGAAGAAATTTGGCAAAAAACCAAAACACTTGAGAATGTAATTGATTGCTGGGAAAATGAACCTAACATTAATCAAAGCCTACAAAATTCTGCCTATTGGGCGACACCACACATTGCGGGACACTCAGTTGATGCAAAATTTATGGGCAGCTTTATGGTGTATGAGGCACTATGTGCGTTTTTAGATAAAAAACAAGACAAAGATATCAAGCGTTTAATTAATCCTGATGAGTTGTCTGTCAATAAAGATAATTTAAAAGACAGTTTAAATGAAATTTATGACTTTCAACGAGATGTGAGTGCCATTCAAGATATTAGTAATTTTGAAGATTATCGCAGAAATTATCCCCTTCGCTACGAATGGCATCATTTTAAAAGCAAAACTGTCCTACCTATCGTTTAGCCTTTAAAGCAAGGTTGTTTGGAATATTTGTCCAACTCCACTTGTTTATTTTTAAAAAAATCAGTATTGGTAATATGATGAATAGAAATAATCTTATCGGGGCGTTGTGTCATTTTGTTCAGAGTTTCGCTTTTACCAGTGCGTGACATTGAATGCCACTGGGTTAAAAGCCTTACATTATTAACTGAATTATGCTCGGCTCGGTGTGGGGTTTTAATTTCTACCAGTTCTTCTCTAACTCGAACATTAGGCTGCCAAGACTCATCAATATTCATTTGTTGCCAAATGTCATCGGCTGATTGGTAATCAAAGCCATCAAGCCCTAATTCCTTTGCTACTAGGCAAATAATCTCCCAATCAGGTTTTGAGCGTCCAGCAGGTGGTAGAAAGGCGTTTTGCTGTAAATATCGGCGTTCTGAGTTTTTTATATGCCCTGTTTTTTCTGACCAAGAGCACACTGGCAAGACAATATCTGCATCTTCAGTGGTAAGAGTTTTGGTGAAGTCAGATACAATTAATGTGTCAAATTGACGATAATTAATCATACTGTGCGCAGGGTTGGTTGCCATCACCCACAAGGTTTTAATTTGATTGCTAGAAAAAAACTCAGTAGCCGTTAAATCACTTGTTTTGATGCCGATTTCACGACCACCCATAGCATCACACTGCCCTGTTAAAGACAGCACGCCACAGCCAGGTTTGTTGATATTTCCAGTGATAATATGTGCATTGATTAGGGCGTTCACTTTATCGGTGGCATCGGTTGATTGGGTAATACCTTGAGAATAAACGCTGAGCACTTTTTTGCCCTTAAACCAAGGCTGGTTGGGAAGGTTATTAATAATCTCCATATCTTTACCAGGTTCAACTTGAATAAACAAATCAGATTTTTGTGCCGTAGTGCTTTCATATACATCAACACAAACCACAAAAGCCTTGGATTTCTTAATATGATTAAATACAATGGGGTGACAATCCGCAGTATTACTGCCAATGATAAAAACAGTTTGCGCTTGGTAAATATCATCGAACGACACAGGCACAATGTCTGCTCCATAAGCTCTTTTATGTGCTTCAACTGTGGAATACATACACAATCTTGAATTACTCTCAAGATTATCAATGCCGTAAGCATTTGCGAATTTTTTAGCAACATAAAAATCTTCCATGAGCATTTGCCCAGAGACATACAAGGCTATTTGGTGTTTTGGTGTTGTGCTAAATACTTGCGCTATGGCCCGAATGGCTTTATCCCAGTCTCCCAGTGAGGGGGTAAGCAGCCTATTGCCATCTGTGCCCACTGTCTCTAACAGTGTTTGCCCTTTAATGCAAAGCATACCTTGATTAACGGGGGAATCTTTGTCTCCTGTTAATTTTAGGATAGACCCTGTGCGAGTGATTTCAATGCCACAGCCTACACCGCAATAAGGGCAAGTTGTTTTAAAGCTCATAATTTTTTTTCCTATTTAATGACCAGTAGTAACAATAAAATAAAATTCAGGGCAACAGATAACGATATAAATAATCGATATTTGTTTGTCTCTGATTTTAGTGACTTGTCTTTATAAGTTGATAAGAACTCAAGATTTGGACGCTCTAAATCATATAAAAATTCTGACAAAGCCTCATATCTTTGCACGCTCCCTAAACGACATGCCTTATGTATTGCGCCATCAATCCACACAGGTAGGTTTGGGTTGTAGAATAACGCTGATTCGTAAGTTATTTTAGACAAACTTTTGAGCGTTAAATCTTTATCTAATTTATCCTGATAAGGCAAATGAGCAGTAAACATCTCATATACGATTACCCCCAGACTGAATTGGTCGGAGGCTTGCGATACTTGCCCATTTAGAATGGTTTCTGGTGCGCTATAACCCTGCGTACCTTGATTGGCCGCAAAATCAATAGGATTAAGTAACTCTGCCACACCCGCAATTCTAGCCGAGCCAAAATCAATGAGTTTGATTTGACCGATTTCATCAATCATGATGTTTTCTGGCTTTAAATCACAATGTAGCATTTCTTGGCGGTGAAATGCACGCAGTCCTTGAATAATTTGCTTAACCAGGCTCACTACTTCCTCAATACTAGGGCGTTTGTTTTCATCCATCCATTGTCGCAGAGTTTTCCCTTTCACATAGTCCATCGCATAGGCTAAAAAATTAGCCTGCTGATGATTGTTGTAGATTTTAACCACATTTGGACTTTGCACACGCTGCCCCACCCATTTTTCATACATAAAGCGTTGTAAATATTCTGGGTCGTCTTCAAAATTAACTGAGGGGGTTTTAAGGGCGACTAATTGTTTAGTAACAATGTCTTTAGCTAAATATAGTTGCATTTTTGCACTTGAAACGATTAAAGACTCTATCTCAAAACCATTAATTTTCATCCCTTTGTCAAGCTCAGGTGGTAGCGGTTTTTGAGTGAGTTCGTCAAAGGCCTCATTCAGATTTTTCTCTGGTAATTGCTCAATATTCATTATCATTGCTGAGACATTATCTTGAGAGCTTTGCTTGATTGAATACTCAACAATTTCATTGACAGAAGCATTTTTATCCATTAATGTTGTCAATGATGCGTGATCTACATAGTCATGCACACCATCAGTGGTCATTAAGAATTGATCATTGATTTCAAGTTCAAAGGTTTGATAATCCACATTAACATTTAGATCAAACCCCATCGCCCTTGATAGATGGGTTTTTTCTTTATTAAAACTTAAAACATGGTCTTTAGTCAGTTGCGTTAATGCGCCTTTTCTATAACGATAAACTCGTGAATCCCCTACATGAAAGAGATGCGCGGTGTTTGATTTAACAATCACCACGCTAAGCGTACATAGCATTGATGAAATCTCACCAAAACGCATTGATTGAGAATATAGCCAATTATTAAGTGCTGAGATGACTTGACCCGCTGAATGCTCCACACTCCAAGATTCAGGGGTTGAATAATAATCACTCAAAAATCCCTTAACACAACAGCCACTTGCCTCTTTGGCTCGCTCGCAAGCACTCACACCATCAGCAATAACACCAGTAACACCCTTGTATTCAAGTGCTTGGGAACTGGGAGTGTGATAGGCGCAAGCATCCTGATTTTCTTGCTTAATGCCTGCAATACAGTGTGAATTAATGCTGACTTTTAATTGCTTCATAACTAATTTAGTTTAATTATTTCAACTGTGCCATCGTCTAAAATCTCCGTCATATGTCCTTTTGGTTCTTCTAAAAAAATAACGATCAATGCCAATACTGCCGCACTGACTAACCCAATAAGCATAAAAAATTCATCATAGTTCACCAAAGAGTTTATTGTTAAAAATAATACCGCACCGACATTGCCAAAAGCACCTGCCATACCTGCAATTTGACCCGTTAACCTTCTTTGAATGAGTGGCACCATGGCAAATACTGCACCCGAACCTGCTTTAGAGAAAATACCGCCCACGATTGTCAGTGCAACGACCAGATAAATTGACCAGCTCTGATCAACATTTCCTAAGGCTAAGAAGCTTAAAGCCGTACCACTAAACACTACAATCAAAGTACGCTTGCGACCAAACTTATCACTCAAATAACCACCACCTGGGCGTGCAAACAAATTAATAAATGGATACACACCTGCCAACAGCGCTGCAGTAATTTTTGGTAGTTCGAACCAGTCTACAT
>JAQRMT010000076.1 GCA_028599035.1 Gammaproteobacteria bacterium | reverse complement strand
TTTAGCTACTAAGGATAAAACCGTACCCTATTCTTTGATATACCTTGAAAGGCTAAAAAAATAGTCAAATAATGCTTTTTGCCAGTTTGAGAGTGGGATCAGAGCGATTCATTGAATAAAAATGAAAACTGTCCACACCTTGTGCTTTTAAAGTTTGGCACAAATTAAATACCACTTCTGTGCCAAATGCACTGAGTGAATCAAGGTCATTTTCATATAATTTAAGTCTTTCTAAAATCCATTTAGGGATTTCTGCACCGCACATGGTGGAAAATCTTAACAATTGTGTGTAATTGGTAATGGGCATAATGCCTGGCGTGATTGGAATATCAATACCAAGTTTTTGCACCTCATCTACAAATCTAAAATACGCATCGGCATTGTAAAAATATTGGGTGATAGCACTGTTTGCCCCTGCTTTTGCCTTATTGGCAAAATGTGCTAAGTCGGTGTGAATGTTCTTAGCCTGCGGGTGCATTTCAGGATAAGCTGCCACTTCAATATAAAAATGGTCGTTGTATTGTGATTTGATAAATTCGACCAATTCATTGGCATAATGAAAATCACCAATATCACGCACACCAGATGGAATATCACCTCTAAGTGCAACAAGTCGATTAATATTAGCTGCTTTATATTGGTCAAGCAATTCAATAATGACTGCTTTTTTTGAGCCAACGCAAGATAAATGAGGTACAGCAGGGACAGCATCATTTTTTTGAATATCTAACGCCGTTTCCAGTGTTGCTTCTTGCGTTGTGCCGCCTGCGCCAAAAGTAACAGAAAAATACTCTGGATGAATGGCGATTAATTCTTGGCGAACTTGTACTAAAGTTTGTCTGCCTTGCTCTGTTCGTGGAGGAAAAAACTCAAAACTTATTTTCATTGATATTGAAAGTGGTTAAAGAATATGCTAATTATAGCGTATTTCAATAATACTGTTGTCCTTCCCTTTTTGTATCTAAGGCGTAACAATCAGGTAAAATGATTTTTTTATTTTAGAAGTCGTTGAATAAATATATATGTCAAAAAGTGATTACATTGAGTTAGAAGGCGTGGTTAAGGAAAAATTACCCAACACCACCTTTACAGTTGAGCTAGAAAATGGGCATAGTGTACTGGCTCATATTTCTGGTAAGATTCGTAAGCACTATATTCGTATTTTGCCAGGGGATAAAGTTACCGTTGAAATGACACCCTACGACCTAACTAAGGGTAGAATTACTTTTCGACACAAATAAAAAAATAAAGCCGATGTGGTGGAATTGGTAGACACGCTGGATTCAAAATCCAGTTCCTTCGGGAGTGACGGTTCGACCCCGTCCATCGGTACCAAATTAAATTAAAGCGAACAATATGGAACAAACAGACTTAATGACAGAAGCACTTAACCTAACCTTTTTTGGCATGGGTTTTGTATTTCTGTTTTTAACTTTACTGGTGTTTGTTACCAAATTTATGTCAATTGTTATTGGAAAAATAAAGAAAAATTCCATTGAAATTGAAAAAAATCACTGCCATGAGGCAAAAGGTGGGTTAAATGAAGAGGCTAAATTTGTCATTGAACAAGCCATTAAGATGCATAGAGGAGCGTAAAGATTATGCTAGATTTTTTAAGAAATATTGGTCAAAAACCCAGCCCTGAAAACACCAAAAAGGTAGAAATCACCGAACTTGTTTTCCGAGATGCGCACCAATCCTTATTTGCCACTAGAATGCGTATTGACGATATGCTACCCATCGCTGACAAGCTAGACAAAATTGGTTATTGGTCAATGGAATCATGGGGTGGGGCAACTTTTGATTCGTGCATTCGTTATTTAGGGGAAGATCCTTGGGATAGAATTCGTGAAATCAAAGCAGTAATGCCCAACACACCTCAACAAATGCTGTTAAGAGGGCAGAATTTATTAGGCTATCGCCATTATAGCGATGATGTAGTGCGAAAATTTGTTGAGCGTTGTGCTGAGAATGGCGTAGGTGTGTTTCGTATTTTTGATGCGATGAATGATATGCGTAACCTTAAAACAGCAGTCAATCAAACAGTTAAGCTGGGGCAACACGCACAAGGCACAATCTCTTACACAGTAAGTCCAGTGCATACCATGCAAACATGGATTGACATGGCGAAAGAAATTGAGGATATGGGCGCACACTCTCTGTGTATTAAAGATATGGCGGGTTTATTACAGCCGTATGTGGCTTACGATTTGGTCAAACAATTAAAGGCAACGATTAATATCCCTATTCAACTACACGCCCATGCTACCACAGGGCTTTCTACTGCCAGTATCATCAAAGCGGTAGAAGCGGGTATTGACCGTGTAGACACCGCAATTGGCTCCATGAGCATGACTTACGGACACAGTGCAACCAATTCTGTGGTGTCTATTTTAGAAAATAGTCCAAGAAAAACAGGACTGGATTTAGAGAAATTGGAAGAAATTGATGCCTATTTTAGACCTATTCGTGCCAAATATGCACAGTTTGAAGGCTCTCTAAGAGGTGTAGATTCAAGAATTTTACTGTCCCAAGTGCCAGGTGGCATGCTTACTAATATGGAAAGCCAACTGCGTGAACAAGGCGCACTTGACAAAATGGATGAAGTTTTGGCCGAGATCCCCTGTGTGCGTAAAGATTTAGGCTATCTCCCACTGGTAACACCAACTTCGCAAATCGTTGGCACACAGTCGGTTTTAAATGTATTAACAGGGGAACGATACAAGACTATCACCAAGGAATCTGCTGGCGTATTAAAAGGCGAGTACGGCGCAACACCAGCACCTGTTGATAAATTTTTACAAGACAGAGTGCTAGATGGTGCTCAAGCCATCACTTGCAGGCCTGCTGATAATATTGCACCAGAAATGCATATTATTGAGCAAGAATTTGACAAAATCGTTGCAGAGAAAAGCCTAGTGTTGGCTGATAATAAAATTGACGATTTGTTGACTTATGCGTTATTTCCGCAAGTGGGTATTAGTTTTATAGAAAATCGCAATAATCCTGATTTCTTTGAACCAGTACCGCAGGCAGGCAACAACATTAATACAACCGAAGAAGGTAGTTACACAGTCTCATTTAAAGGCACTTCTTATATGGTTGATGTCTCTGCCGGTGGTGATATCACCTCTATGAAGGCTACTTCTGATGCCAGTGCACCAGAAAACACATCAACAGACAAGGAAATTATTAATGATGCGCCCACAGAAGGTGGGGAAGCTATTGGTGCGCCACTCTCTGGTAATATCTGGAAAGTCACGGTAGCACTACAACAAAAAGTCAACGAGGGCGATGTTTTGGTTGTTTTAGAAGCGATGAAAATGGAGACTGAAATCAGAGCAGCTAAAGGCGGCGTAGTCACTGATATTAGTGTCAAAGAAGGGGACGCTGTTACAGTGGGCCAAACCTTGTTAAGCATAGCATAATGGAACAATTAAATATACTTTGGGCGAATACAGGCTTGCAGCAAATGGTGTGGGGACAAGGGTTAATGCTACTTGTGGGTATGTTGCTTTTATACTTAGCGACTGTCAAAAAATTTGAGCCATTATTGTTGTTGCCGATTGGTTTTGGTGCGATTTTAGCAAACATCCCTGGTGCAGGTATCGCTGAAGGCAGCGGTATTTTGCATGTGTTTTATGTGGTGGGTATTGAATCAGGTGCATTTCCACTGATTATTTTTATGGGCGTAGGTGCTTTGACCGATTTTGGACCTTTGCTTGCTAACCCAAAAACCCTGCTGTTAGGTGCAGCAGCACAATTTGGTATTTTTGCAACCTTGTTGGGTGCTATTGGCTTAACCGCAATAGGTATTTTTGACTTTAGTCTCACTGATGCTGCTGCAATTGGCATTATCGGCGGTGCTGATGGCCCTACCAGTATTTATGTTGCCTCAAAACTTGCCCCCGATTTATTAGGTGCAATTGCGGTGGCTTCTTACTCTTATATGGCTTTAGTGCCACTTATTCAACCGCCAATTATGCGCCTACTCACGACAAAGAAAGAGCGTCAAATTGAGATGGTGCAACTCAGAGAAGTGTCTCAAACTGAGAAGATCATTTTCCCAATTATGCTGTTAATGTTGGTGGCATTATTATTGCCAGATGCAGCACCATTATTGGGTATGTTCACTTTTGGTAACTTAATGAAAGAATCGGGCGTGGTTGATCGTCTAAGCGATACTACACAAAACGCCTTGATTAATATTGTAACCATTTTCTTAGGCTTAGCAGTAGGCTCAAAACTCATGGCAGATAAATTCTTGCAGCCTGAAACCTTAGGTATTTTGGTATTGGGCATGGTGGCTTTTGCTATTGGCACAGCTTGTGGATTACTAATGGCAAAATTGATGAATGTGTTTAGTAAAAATAAAATTAATCCTTTAATTGGCTCAGCAGGCGTTTCTGCTGTGCCAATGGCAGCGCGCGTTTCTAATAAAGTAGGTCTAGAAGCTAATCCACATAACTTCTTGTTAATGCACGCCATGGGTCCAAATGTTGCAGGTGTTATTGGCTCAGCCATTGCTGCTGGCATCATGATTCAATTCTTAAGCTGACTTTGAGCCATGCAAAGAACATTTTTGAGATCCAAGCTCCATCGTGTAACTACCACTGCTAGTGAGGTAGACTACGAAGGGTCTTGTGAAATTGATGGTGTGTTATTAGATGCAGCAGGCATCAGTGCTTTTGAACAAATTCAAATTTACAACATCAACAACGGCAATCGCTTTACCACCTATGCCATTCGTGGCAAAGATAACTCAGGCGTGATTTCCGTAAATGGTGCGGCAGCGCACAAGGCAGTTGTCGGTGATTTGTTGATTATTGCCTCTTATGCCAGTTATGACGATAAAGAAATCAAAAACTATGCGCCAACACTATGCTATGTTGATGCAAACAATGTATTAACGCACATCAAATCTGCTATCTAGTGCAGTGACAGTTTGTCTTTATTTTCAGAGATAACGACATTAGTCTCCCCTATCAGCCCCATATTCCAATTCGTGCTTGGTATAATTCTAATCAATAAATCAGATAGATTGTGCAGCAGTTGTGGGTTTAAATTTAGATTAATATTCTGACCCTTATTGCTTTCAAAAATAAGTGCAGTATTGCTGTCCTCATAGGCATTAATGGTGATTTTTTCTACCAAAATTGGCGCCTCTCCCACTGGGAATTTATCGCCGCTACTAAAAGGTGTGTCATAATCGCTTTTATCAATAATATCTTGATGGTGTATTTGTTGTTGCATTTGTTGTTGCATTTGTTGTTTTTGCCCTAATTCTTTACTTTCTGACTCAACCATATCGTTAGGCGTAGGGTGGCTGGTTAAAGAGTGGGCAATGGTTTTGTTAAGAATTTCCCAAAACGAGGTTACAATTCGACGAGTTAAAAATAGGCGCATTTCTTCATTGTCTTTGCTATTGATGCTCAGAATAAGTCTATCTTCTTGATTTGAATAAGACAATTGCATTTGATGTATGTTCATAGGTTTAGTGTTCCATTCTCTAGGGTTAAAAATCTATCCATTTTTTGGGCAATATCCATATCATGAGTGACCAAAATTAAAGCCGATTTTTGCTGTTGATTAAGCTCCATCATCAAGCCAAAAACCTCTTTTGCGCTTTTTGCATCTAAATTACCAGTAGGCTCGTCAGCCAGAAGCACGCTCGGATTATTAATTAAAGCCCGTGCAATGGCAACTCGCTGTCGCTGACCGCCAGATAACTCCGAAGGTCGATGATTAAGCCTATCTTGTAGACCAATATCTGCCAGTAGTTTACTGGATTTTTTAAACGCTGTCTGTGTATCATCACCCCGAATGAGTAGTGGCATTGCTACATTATCCAAGGCACTAAAATCTTTCAATAAATGATGAAATTGATACACAAAACCCAGATGCTGCGCACGAAGAAGTGTGATTTCTTCTTCATTTAATTGCGATAAATCAGATCCATTTATAACCACTTTCCCAGCGCTAGGCTGAGCCATACCGCCTAATAAATTAAGCAAAGTAGATTTACCACAGCCTGATTGCCCAACAATAGCAAGTGATTCTGTTTGATGAACCTCTAAATTTAGTGATTTGAGTACGGGGGTTTTAATCTTGCCATTATGATAACTATAATCCAAATTCTTGCATTCAATAATCTTACTCATGATTAAGCACCTCTGAGATTTGCAGATTACCTGCGCGTTTTGCAGGGTAAATAGAGGCAATCACCACCAAAATAAAAGCACTAATCGCAACAGTAATTACATCGTTCAAATGAATTTCAGAGGGGAAACGGTTGATATAGAACACATCTTGAGGGAAAAACTGAAAGCCCAATATCGATTCAATTGCACCAATCACAGATTCTATATTAAGCGCAAGTGCGACCCCTAATATCGTACCAATAATGATACCAATAATGCCGATGGTGACACCTTGATAAAAGAATATTTTAACAATGCGTTTAGGGGTCATGCCAATGGTTCTGAGAATAGCAATATCGGCTTTTTTGTCAGTAACCACCATTACCATCATTGAAACCACATTAAACGCAGCTACAGCAATAATCAGAGACAATATAATGCCAATCATTTGTTTTTCGAGGTTGAGTGCCTTGATAAAATTAGCCTTCTGTTGCGTCCAATCAACACCGTAGTATTTCCCAGAATTGAGCGTATCAATTACCTCGTTGGTGATTTTTTTGGCATTAAATAAATCATCCACTTTTAGCCGAATGCCGGAAACTTTGCCCTTCATTGCATACAACAATTGCGCCTGATTAAGGTCAATAAAAGCTAGGTTGTTGTCATATTCAGCAACGCCTGCATCAAAAATACCCGTTACAGTAAAGCGTTTAAACCTTGGTTGCATGCCGAGAATATTGACAGACAATTGCGGCGTTAACAAGGTAACTTTATCGCCTATGATTACGCCCAATTCTG
>JAQRMT010000075.1 GCA_028599035.1 Gammaproteobacteria bacterium | reverse complement strand
ATGTACCGGACTAATGCGATTGCAAATACCGTTGCGAGGACAGCGTAGGATTTTCACCTACTTCCATAATTAAACTGAGGTGTATTATAGTCATAAAATAGCCGAGTTCTGATAAAATTATGCTTTTATTTTTTAATTGATCAAAGGATGAGTGCAAATGAGTCGAGTTTATAATTTTAGTGCGGGTCCTGCAATGTTGCCAGCACAGGTGTTAAAGCAAATGCAAGGTGAATTATTAGAATACGGCAATGCTAAGGCATCGGTGATGGAAATATCCCATCGTGGTGCAGATTTTATGGCAATGGCACAAAAATCTGAGCAAGACCTTAGAGATTTAATGAATATTCCTGATGATTACAAAGTGTTGTTTTTACAAGGGGGCGCATCGGCGCAGTTTTCCATGGTTCCTATTAATTTGTTGCACGGCAAAGCCACGGCAAATTATGCACATACGGGGCACTGGTCGAAAAAGGCGATTGCTGAGGCTCAGCGTTATTGCGATGTGAATATTTGCACGGATAGTTCGGATAATAAATATACCGATATTGCTGATTTTGCAGATTGGAATATTGATAAAGATGCAGCTTACTTGCACTACACTCCGAATGAAACTATTGCAGGTTTAGAGTTTGATTACACGCCAGAAGTGGATATGCCATTGGTGGCGGATATGTCATCTAGTATTTTATCGCGTGAAATTGATGTGTCAAAATATGGCGTGATTTACGCGGGTGCACAGAAAAATATTGGTATTTCTGGCTTAACAATTGTAATTGTGCGTGAAGATTTGATAGGTAATGTGGTAAAAAATCAGCCGATTTTATTTGATTATGCAACGCAAGCGAATAATGATTCAATGTACAACACACCATCAACCTATCCTTGGTATGTGGCAAGTCGTGTGTTCGAGTGGCTAAAAGATCAAGGCGGACTGGGGGCAATGGCTAAGATTAATGAAAACAAGGCAAAGACGCTTTATGCAGCGATTGACGGCTCTGATTTTTACTCAAATCCTGTGGCAAAAAAATACCGTTCTTGGATGAATGTGCCATTTTTATTGGCGAATGAAAATTTGAACGCTTTTTTCTTAGAAAAAGCAGCTGACAATGGTTTGATTACTTTGAAAGGGCATCGCTCGGTAGGTGGCATGCGTGCTAGTATTTATAATGCGATGCCGCAAGAAGGGATTGATTTATTGGTGAGTTTTATGCAAGATTTTGAAAAGGAAAATGGCTAATGAATAAAATACAAACCCTTAACAACATTTCTCCAGTTGGCTTGGATAAATTACCGAGAGAAAGCTATGAAATAGCCTCAGAGATGGTTAATCCTGATGCGATTTTGGTGCGTAGTGCCAAGATGCATGAGTTAGAAATTGGTGATAATTTAAAAGCAGTAGGTCGTGCGGGTGCGGGTGTAAACAACATTCCACTTGATAAAATGAGTGAAAAAGGCGTGGTAGTGTTCAACGCCCCTGGGGCGAACGCCAATGCGGTAAAAGAGTTGGTGATTTCATCAATGTTGCTTGCTAGTCGTAATATCTGCCAAGCATGGGATTATGTAAATGGACTACCTCTAGAGAATTTAAAAACAGCGATAGAAGACGGTAAAAAGAATTATGCTGGATCAGAATTACCTGGAAAAACATTAGGTATTGTGGGTTTGGGTGCGATTGGGGTGCAAATTGCCAATGCTGCATATGCGCTAGGGATGAAGGTTATTGGCTTTGATCCGAGCATTACCATTAAAAGTGCCTGGAAGTTATCCGCTGATGTTGAACAAGCATTGAGTGTTGATGAGTTGTTTTCACAAAGTGACTTTGTCTCATTTCATGTGCCATTAATAAAGGGTACAAAAAATCTGCTGAATGAAGAGCGTATCGCTTTATTACCAGCAGGGGCAACTGTTCTTAATTTTGCCCGTGATGGAATTGTTGATGAAGTGGCACTAATTGCCGCACTGGAGGCTGACAAGGTTAAATATTATGTAACGGATTTTCCGATTGACGATAAGAAAAACCATAAACGAGTGATTGCCTTACCGCACTTAGGCGCATCGACTGCTGAGGCAGAGGATAACTGCGCTATTATGGTGGCAAATCAAGTGAAAGATTACCTCGAAAATGGCAATATTTTAAATTCTGTTAATTTTCCAGAAGCGAAAATGCCCAGAACAAGTGGCTCTCGTTTGGCAATTACCCATCAAAACATTCCGAATATGGTGGGTCAAATCTCAACCATACTTGCCGATGAGGGTGCAAACATTGTTGATATGTTAAACAAATCAAGAGACGAAGTTGCCTATACTTTAGTTGACATAGAAGGTGGGGTTTCTGATACAGTAGTCAATAATTTAAAACAAGTTGAAGGTATCTTAATGGTAAGGGATTTGTAAGCGATAAAAATGGCTAAAGAACTGGAAAAACTAAGAGTTGAAATTGATGCGCTGGATAGAAAGATTCAGTTGTTAATTGGCAGTAGAGCTGAACTTGCATCAGCGGTTGCAGAAGTTAAAAAAACTGCAAAAGACAGTAGTAGTTTTTACCGTCCAGAGCGTGAAGCGCAAGTGTTGCGTGCAATTATTGAGCGCAATGATAACTTAGTTAAGGACAAAGATATGGCGCATATTTTTCGTGAGATTATGTCGGCTTGTCTTGCGCTTGAGCAAGGTATTAATGTTGCTTATCTCGGCCCTGAAGGCACCTTTACGCAAGAAGCTGCACTCAAGCATTTTGGGCACGCGGTATCAACTCTAGATTGTGGTAGTGTTGATGAGATTTTCCATGAAGTGGAAAAAGGCAATGCAAATTATGGCGTTGTACCGATTGAAAATTCGTCTAACGGTGTGATTGGTGCGACGGTTGATATGCTTTACTCTCAAGATTTAAAGATTTGTGGTGAGGTTGAAATTTCAATCCACCACCAATTAATGATGGCAGACCAATCTAAGAATATTGAGGTAATTTACGCACATCAGCAAGCACTTGAACAATGTCAACGCTGGTTAAAAAACCATTATCCAAAAGCACAACTTAAGTCTGTAGCATCAAATGCCTTAGCAGCTCGACTTGTTAAAGATGAACCGAATGCTGCGGCAATTGCATCAGAAGCAGCACTTGGCTTATATGCCTTGGAGCGTGTTGCTAAAAATATTGAAGACAAAACTGGCAATATCACACGCTTTCTGGTGCTTGGCAAAGAAGATGTTGCACCTTCGGGTAAAGACAAAACCTCTTTATTGGTAGTTGCCAAACACGAAGCAGGTGCATTATTTGATTTGTTGTCACCGTTTAAGAATCAAAATATCAACATATTACAGCTTGCACGTCATCCAATATCAGGTGTAAAGTGGGAATACTTATTTCTAATTGATATTGATGGTCATCAGCAAGAAGAGCATGTACAGAACGCTTTGACGCAGGTTGCTGAAAAAGTGCTTAAGGTAGATATCTTAGGCTCTTATCCTATTACAGTTTTGTGATGTATTACAACAACTTTTTGGGTTTGCCTATCTGTAACGAATAAGCGTATAGTTCAAGTGCAAAAAAGAGTATTATCAACACTTAAGAACTCACCTAGTACTGAGTTGTTGCGATTAAAAAATAGAGATTGGATAATTGAATTTTTTATGACAATTTTCGATAAAGAGCACACCAATATTTCTTTTGAAAATTTGCAATTACAACTTTGCGATTTTTTAAATCATTACCAGCAAGAACTAGAAGAAGGTGAAAAACCACTACCGTTTGAATCTATAGAGGAGAAAGCAAAAAGAACCATTACACAGTGGACAAACAAGGGTTTTTTGACTAGCTATCCAGATGAAAATGGCGATATTTTTTATGAATTATCGCATCACACTAATAAAACTATAGATTGGTTATCATCATTAATAAAAAAAGAGTTTATTGGCGCTGACTCGAAGTTAAAAGATTTGTTTAATAAATTAAAAGAATTGGTAGAATTTAGCAATGAAGATGTTGGGCAACGCATCAAAATATTAGAAAACAAAAGATTTAAACTTAAGCAAGAAATTGAACAATTAAAAATTAGTGACAATGTAACAATATTGGAAACGCATGAAATAAGTGCTAGATTCGACCAATTAACACAATACTCCAAAGAATTATTATCTGATTTCTCTGAGGTTGAAGAAAATTTTAAAAAAATAAATAAAAATATTCATCAAAAGCATATAGATAAAAATTTAACAAAAGGCGATATTTTAGGTTTTACATTTGATGCACTTGATGAATTAAAAAATAGTCACCAAGGTAAAAGTTTTTATGGATTTTGGCGTTTTTTAATAGATGCAGAACTGCAAGATGAGTGGCTTAAATTGGTTGAAATGCTTTATCAAATACTCCAAGAAAAAGGCATAAATGATAATGATTTATTTTTACGGTCTATGAAAAATCGTTTATATACTTATGGTCAAAAGGTGTATCGTGCAAATGACAAAATGGCTGAAAAATTAAGTCGCATTATTCGGGAAAATTATGATGAGAATAAGGCAATGACTAGTCAAACCATTAAAGCCATCAAATATTTTTTGGTTGAAATCAGTAAAACACCACATAAGCCAGATATTTCCATTATCATTGAAGAAAATGCTATGGTTAATACCCTATTTGAAAGGCAACTAACCTTAAGCCCTAAAGAGCAGGTTAACTATAATGCACAACCGATACCGGCAAAAAACGATTTATCACAATCGACACAATTGCACACAATCTTTAACCAAACAGTGGTTAATACAAAGCTATTAAAAAATAATATTTTATCGCTACTGAAGACCAGAAGTCAGACCACACTTTTTGAAGTGATTAACAACAACGGTGGCATTAAACAAGGATTACCAGAGGTGTTTGGGTATTTTAGTGTTTTAAAAGATTTTACGCACAACTTCAATATTAACAAACAACAAGAAATAATTTTTGACACTATTTGTCATAAGTCTATCAAAATTCCAGAAATTATCATCATCAAATGAATCAAGAAACCATACCTAAGTATTCCAAAGCTATTATCAAGCTATTAAAAGGAACTGTTAATAAAACAGATAAAATTTGGATAGATGTTTTAAATTATCAGGTTGAGATACAAAATTATTTAAGTCAAATAGGTCTGAATGTTATTGTTAAAGAAGATGATGGTTATGCTTATTTAAAGCAATTTGTTGATGAAGATGGTAAAACGCTAGGATTGTCATCCAGAAGAAAAATAGGTTATGAAACTTCTATTGTGCTAGTTGTTTTGAGAGCGATTATTGAGGATTTTGATGCCAATCCCGATGAGATTTATCAAGTTGAAAAAATTATCACACTTGAGGAATTAAAAGAGGAAATCGCTTTGTTTTTGCCAGATAGTTATAATCAAATCAAATTTGACAAAGGAATAGATAGTTATATTAACAAGGTAGTTGAATTGGGGTATTTAAAAGAATTAGAAAGTAGTACGAGTAAAAAATACAAAGTACATCCAATTATCAAAGAAAAGATAACCCTTGATACACTTAATGAATTTAAAGAAAAGTTAGAAAACTATGCTTCACCAACAAAACATATTTAATACTCATTCAGATAAGGCAGGATTTAGACTGCAAATAATGGAAATTTATAATTGGGGGACTTTTGACAATGAAATTGTTAAGATTAGTCCATTGGGTAATAACTCTTTATTAACAGGTGCTAACGGCTCTGGGAAAACAACTTTTATTGATGCATTGTTAACACTTTTAGTGCCAACAAAAAAAGATAGATTTTATAACCAGTCTTCTGGTGTGGTGAAAAAGGGAGATCGTAATGAACGGAGCTATGTTTTAGGGCATTATGGAGATATTCAAAAAGAAGGTGATCTAAGCACAACTACACAAAAATTAAGAGATGAACAAACTGTTTTTTCTGTGTTATTGGCTACTTTTAAAAGTGATGAGGAAAAAATTATCACACTATTTCAAGCCAGAAATTTTAGTAATGGACAGTTAAAAGTAACCTTTGGTTTAGCGCATAAAACATTGAGTATCGCAGAAGATTTTTCTGGTTTTGATGCTCAAGGAAAATGGAAAAAAAGACTAGAAGAACGCTATAACATTAGTAAAAAAGTAATTGAATATTTTGATGGCGTTAATAAATATGCCGATAGAATTGCCAATCAATTTGGGATGCGTTCTACCAAAGCATTGAGTTTATTCAATCAAGTTGTTGGTATTAAAGTATTGGGTGATTTGAATGAATTTATAAAAACCAATATGTTAGAAGCAAGAGATGCTGAGGCTAAATACATTGAACTGAGGGAAAGTTTTATTACCCTGAGCAGTGCAAAAAATAACATCGATAAAGCCAAAGAGCAAATACAGCAACTAGAGTCGATTGATAAAATTGCCAATCAATTATCAACCATTGAAACAGAGTTAAAACAACTACAATCTGATAAGGAAATTGCTGTTTATTGGTTTGCTAGCCAAGGTATTAAAGTGTGTGATGAAGAAAACATACGGCTGGATGACTTATTTGAAACCACAAAAGATAAAATTTCCAGTCTTAATGACACTTTAGATGAGTTAAGTGGCAAAGAGTCGGACTTAAAGGTTCAAATTGAAAGTAGTGATATTGGCAGGCAAATAAAAGATTTAGATGAAGAAATAAAAAGAATTGAAGGGCAAAGAGATACCAAGAAAGGTACTTTAGAGGAATACAATAAATTAACGAAAAAACTTGAACTCACCTTTGATCCTGACGAAGCTACCTTTATAAAAAATAGAGACTTTTCTAAGGAGCAAAAACAGGTTTGCATTAAAGAATTAAAAGAAAAAAATGAAGATTTAGGGAAAGCTAGAAATAGTTATGGCGATATAGGTAAAGAAAATAAAGACGCTATTAATATTATTGAAGTTTTAAGAAAAAATGATAATAACATTTCTGGCAGAGTTGCCGAGATTCGTGATGAAATTTTGTTAGCAATTGGTGCCAAAAAAGAGGAAATTCCTTTTATTGGTGAATTGATAAAAGTAGAAGATGAAGATACAGTATGGCAAAGTGTCATTGAAAAAGTCCTACATAATTTTGCCCTACAATTAATTGTGCCTGATAAATATTATCAAAAAGTTAATCAA
>JAQRMT010000074.1 GCA_028599035.1 Gammaproteobacteria bacterium | reverse complement strand
CCATTGCCATTATCTACCGCAATTGGCTTGGGCATAAAGGTGGCAGTTTTGCCATACATATGCGCAACATTATGGATACAATATTTAAGAATTTGCGTTTCATCTGCTTTTTTTACTAGTGTGTTAAACAAAGCACCGATTTCACACTGTCCGGCAGTGCCCACTTCGTGATGATGAACTTCAGTTGTAACGCCCATTTCTTCGATTGCTAAACACATTTCTGCACGCAAATCGTGTAACGAATCTACTGGTGGAACTGGAAAATAACCGCCTTTAATTCTAGGGCGATGTCCTTTGTTCCCCCCTTCAAAATCAGATCCAGATTCCCAATCAGCCTCTTCAGAGTTAATTTCATAAAATGCCTTGCCCAAACCAAAGCCCGTATCCCACTTAACACTGTCAAAAACAAAAAACTCTGGCTCGTTACCAAAATAAGCAGTATCACCAATGCCGGTTTCGTTCAAGTAGTCTTCCGCTCTTTTGGCGATAGAGCGAGGGTCTTTTTCATAGCCCTTCATATCATTTGATTCTATAATATCACAAGTAATATTTAAAGTTGACTCCTGAGTAAACGGGTCTAAAACCGCTGTTGATGTATCAGGTTTCATAATCATATCAGATTCGTTGATTGGCTTCCAACCAGCGATTGAAGAGCCATCAAACATTTGCCCTTCTTCTAATTTTTCAGCATCAATGGTGTGTGCTGGTACGCTGACATGCTGTTCTTTGCCAATAGTGTCAGTAAAACGAAAATCGATAAATTTAACATCGTTTTCTTCAATCATCTTCATTACATCTTTTGCAGACATATTTTTCTCCTTTTGTTTATATAAGAGACCTTTTACAAGGTCTATGAGTTTTAATTACTGACAAACATCGCCAAACAGCCTGCGCCTTTACAGACAAAATTCTTTTTCTAAGTTTTTTTTAAAAAAACAGCCACCAATTCTACCCTATTTTTTCCACCATTAGAACAATCTCGTCGGTTTTTTCATCAATTTCAAGCACTTTATGCCCGTGAACCTTGCACCAAGCAGGTATATCGTGTAGAACGCCAGGGTCAGTGGCAGTTATTCGGATAGTGTCGCCCTTCTCCACTTGTGCAATCGCTTCGCCCAATCGGATGACAGGCATAGGGCATAATAATCTTTTGGTGTCTAAGTTAGTCTGCATCAATCCAATCCTGCGGTTTGAGGTAATATTCATATAGCTTGGCTTCAGGACTACCTGCTTTTGGTTGGTATTGATATTCCCAACGCACCAAAGGTGGTAGGGACATTAAAATCGACTCAGTGCGTCCGCCTGTTTGTAAGCCAAACAATGTGCCACGGTCATACACTAAATTAAATTCCACATAACGACCACGACGATATAACTGAAATTGTCTTTCATGTTCGCTGTATTCGTTGTCTTTGCGTTTTTGCACAATCGGTCTGTAAGCCTTGATATAACTATTACCGACACTTTGCATAAAGGCAAAACATTGCTCAAAGCCGCCCTCATTTAAATCATCGAAAAACAGTCCGCCAATTCCTCGTTGTTCGTCTCGGTGTTTCATATAAAAATACTCATCACACCATTTTTTATATTTTTCGTAAGTGCCTTTGCCAAAAGGATCACAGGCATCTTTAGCGTTTTGATGCCAAAAAACACAATCCTCATCAAAGCCGTAATATGGGGTTAAATCAAAACCACCACCAAACCACCAAATAGGCTCTTCACCCTCTTTTTCTGCTAAGAAAAAACGCACATTAGCGTGTGAAGTTGGCACGAAAGGATTGCGTGGATGGATAACCAATGACACGCCTAAGGCGGTAAAACTACGCCCTGCTAACTCAGGACGAAGTGCCGTAGCGGAGGCTGGCATATCACTACCATGCACAATGGAGTAATTCACCCCCGCTTGTTCAAACACCTTGCCATTTGTCAGCACCCTAGTAAGTCCATCGCCTTTGTTATCAGGCTTTTCCCATTTGTCTTTAATGAATGTCGCCTTGCCATCAACGGCTTCTAATTGCGCACAAATGTCTGCTTGTAAATCTAATAAATATTTTTTAACTTGGTTAATCATCTGAGTCTTTCTCCTGTTTGTAGATTGATAATTTGTGATGCCTGGGTATTATAGTTTTGTGGTGCGATAATAAAGTCTAATTCTTGCTTAAAAGCCACATTTAACTCAAGAGTGCTTGTGGCTACATTCCTGCCAGTGATATTCGCACTGGTGGAAAGCAATGCGCTGTTACACCCTTCACACAAGCTGGCAATCAGCCTATTATCCGTTAAACGCACAGCCACAGCATCAAAATCACCTGTAATCAACGCTGATACATCTTCGTGTGCCTTTAATAAATAAGTGGTTGGTTGTTTTTGTGGCATTATTTGTGCCAATAAATCCACATCTTGCACAAATGGTTGAAAAAAACGCACCTCACTGGCAAGCAAAATTAAGCCTTTTTTCGGGCTTCTACGCTTTAGTTGTAGCATTTTTTGCAACGAAGTTTCGTTCGGCAAGCAAGTTAATCCTTGAATAGTATCGGTCGGATTGCTAATCACTCCGCCTAGATTCAGTATATTCGCTGCTAATCGTGCTTGAAAATTCATAAATAGTTTTCCTAACTAATTGACTCCAAATTCGGGGTATTTTGTCCCGAATTTGGAGCTACATGGTATTATTTTTTTGCCCTTGGGTGGCATTTATCATATACTTTTGAGAGTTCTAAAAAATCTAAATGGGTATAAACCTGTGTAGATTTTATACTTTCATGTCCCAAAAAAGCCTGCACACTACGCAAATCATGGCTGGATTGTAGGAAATGTGTCGCTGCTGCATGGCGTAACATATGCGGATGCACATGAAAGGCAATACCCACCTGTTGGGCACGGTTTTTCACCATTTTTTGTACCCAGCGCACACTCAGTCGTTGCCCATTTTGATTAATAAATACAGCCTTATTGTTGTGCTCAGATTTTTTTAAATATCGATTTAAGGCTTGATAGGATTCAGTGCCAATCGGCGTGGTTCGCATTTTTCCACCTTTGCCAAGCACGGTTAAAAAATCAGTATCAATATCTTTAATATCCAATCCAACCAATTCTGAAACTCGCAATCCACAAGAATACAAAAGCTCAATCATTGCCACATCTCTTAACATTAACCAATCGTTAGAATTAGGCTTTGCCATTAATTTAAATTGCTCGCAACTAAGCACACTGGGTAATTTTTTTGTGGTTTTTGGGGTGCTTATTTTGCCAATATCATGCTCTAAAAACTTAAAAAAACTACGAACAGATGACATACAGCGGTTTATGCTTTTAGGGTTTATACCGCCATGATATAAGCGCATTGAAAATAAATTTAACTGTTCAGCAGTTACTGCATCCCAATTATGAATATCCTCATCTGTCAAAAAATCACCTAATTTATGCAAATCACGGGCATAGGCTTTTTGCGTATGCACTGAATAATGCCGAACATTTTTTAAAAAATGTATAAAGTGCTTGATTTTTTGTAATTCGACCATATCAATGTATTTTACGCATAAACCAGGAATAAAGAAAATGGCAGAAAAACAAACACATTCGTTTCAAGCAGAGGTTTCCCAACTATTGGATTTGATGATTCACTCTTTATACTCTAATAAAGAGATTTTTCTTCGTGAATTGGTGTCCAACGCCTCTGATGCGGTTGATAAACTTAAGTTCGCCTCTTTGTCAAATGATACGCTGATTGAAGGCAAAGAAAATTTACAAATCCATATTGATATAGACAAAAAAGCCAATACAATCACCGTTACTGACAATGGTATCGGCATGAGTGAGTCGGAAGTGAACAAACTTATTGGCACTATTGCCAATTCTGGCACAAAAAAATTCTTAAAAGGCTTAAATGAGAAACAAACACAAGACTCTAATCTTATTGGTCAATTCGGTGTGGGTTTTTATTCGGCGTTTATTGTGGCTGACAAGGTTGAGCTTGTCACTAGAAAAGCCGGCACTAAAGGCAAAAAAGGCACAAAATGGACCTCTACTGGCAAAGGAAAATACTCAATAGAAAATGTTGATTGTCCAGACTTTGGCACTTCGGTTATATTACATATCAAAAAAGACGAAAAAGAATTTTTAGACGATAATCGTCTGCGTGGCATTATTAACAAATATTCTGACCACATCACCGTGCCGATTATGATGATAAAAGCCAGTGAAGATGACAAAGAGGTTGAATATGAAACCGTTAATAAAGCCAATGCTTTTTGGACACAAGACAAACAAGCGCTCAAACAAGAAGATTACGATGATTTTTACAAGTCATTAACTTATGATTTTGAAGCGCCATTAACGCAACTCCACAACCGTGTCGAGGGCAATCTAAATTACACCTCGCTACTCTATATCCCCTCAAAAGCACCGTTTGATATGTGGGAGCCAAAACGCAAAGGTGGTATTAAACTTTACGCCAAACGCGTGTTCATCATGGAAGACAACGAAGAGTTAATGCCAATGTATTTACGCTTTATTAAAGGCGTGATTGACACGGCTGATTTGTCGCTAAATGTTTCTAGGGAGATTTTACAAGGCAATAAAGTGGTCGATGCAATTCGCAAAGCATCTGTTAGTCGCATCTTGAAAGAGCTTGAGAAAATGGCTAAAAATCAGCCCGAAAAATATGCAGATTTTTGGAAAGAATTTGGCATGGTCATGAAAGAAGGTGTGGTTGAAGACGCCGCTAATAAAGATAAAATTGCAAAACTTTTGCGCTTTGCCACCAATAAAAGCGACAATGCTACGCAAACCGCTACACTGGAATGCTATGTTAAAAGCATGCAAAAAGACCAAAAATCTATTTACTACATCACTGCCGAAACCTATGAAAGCGCCAAAGGTTCGCCACATTTAGAGATTTTTAATCAAAAAGATATTGAGGTATTACTCCTATCTGATCGTGTTGATGAATGGATGGTAAGTAACTTTGGAGAATTTGAAGGCATTGGCTTTAAATCAATTGCCAAAGGTGATTTAGAAGATCTTGATTCTGTTGAGGAAAAAGAAGCCAAAGAAAAAGTGGCAAAGAATTTTGAAAAAGTCATCGAAAAAATGCAAAAAGTTCTAGACGCTCAGGTGAAAGAAATCAAAGTCTCTTCTCGCCTTAGCGAATCCCCTTCTTGCTTGGTAGCTGACGAAAACGAAATGGGCGGCAATATGGAAAGAATTATGAAGTCCTTAGGTCAAGATGTGCCAGATACCAAGCCAATTCTTGAAATCAACCCAACTCACCCATTAGTGAAAAAACTTAAAACCAAAGTTGATGAGAATTTAGTACATGTTTTGTTTGATCAGGCCGTTTTGTCAGAAGGCGGACAACTCAAAGACCCTGCTGAGTTTGTTAAGCGTATGAATAAACTGATTAACTAGCCTTGTCTTAGCGCCTATAAAAAAGCCCGCTTCTGCGGGCTTTTTTTTGTTCAATAACTCTTTTCAGTCGTATAAGCATATCCTTGTCTGTGTAAAACCTCTTGCACTTCTTCTAGCAAAGTTTTATTTTTAGTTATAATAGGTATAGTGTCTTAAATATTGACAGATTTTTAATACAGCGTATCAAGGTAATAATGCCTTATACTAATAGTTATACACTCACTGTAGGAACACCGATGACTAAAAATTGCAACGCTCTGCTTTATGACACTATGAAACAAAAAGGCTTTACTCCAAAATATGTAGCGGAGGTTGGTGTATGGCATCCAGATACCTCTAATATATTTTCATTTATAGAAGATAGGGTTAAAACTATGTTGGTTGAGCCAGACCCTAAATCAATACAGTTAATCAAAGAACAATTTAATCAGCCAAATGTTGTACTCCATGAAGCTGCAATATGTGATTTTGATGGTCAAATTGAATTATGCTCAAGAGAAAGTTCAACTTTTGTAATTGGGCTGCCTAGTAGCCCAGCACTAGAAAATGACAATTGCAACATAAAAGAGTCTGAAAGTTTCACAGCCAAAGCCATAAAATTCTCTAATATAGATAATGGCAATATAGATTTAATATCAATTGATACAGAAGGTAGTGAGTGGCTTGTTATAAAGAATATGATTAGTAGACCAAGTGTTATATCAATTGAAACTCATGGAGGCATATATATAAATCCATATATCAAAGAATTAAAAAAATGGATGGCAAATAACAATTACACACTACTGTTAAAAAATAAAAGCGATTCCGTATATGTATTAGAAGATACAATTAGTGTTACTGTATTTGATAAAATAAATCTTTTAAGACAGGGTTTTATTATAACTTTTAGGGTATTCAAAAAAAGGATTAGTAGAAGTATTAAAAATAAATTTGGGAAATAAGGGGCGCCACCCTTTTATTTAGTAAATTAGATTTAAAAACAATAATTTATGATTATAAAAATACCTAACAAACACTTTCAGCGGACTGCTAACGCAGCCGTTGAAGTGAGGCGTTATATGCGTAAACGAATTTATGAGTGTTTAATCAATTACTGAGTAATTAGGTCTCCATGTTTATAAGTGTTTTAGAGTTATTTAAAATAGGTATCGGCCCATCAAGTTCGCATACACTCGGCCCAATGGTTGCCGCGAATAATTTCATTAATCGCATAAAAGATAAGAAATTCAATGCGCCAAACTTAAAAGATGCGTATATCAGTTGCACGCTCAAAGGCTCTTTAGCGTTTACTGGAAAGGGGCACTCTACCGATTGTGCAGTTGCGCTTGGATTGCATGGTTATCTCCCTGCCGATCTAGTCAATATAAATGTAGGCACACTGATTGCTCAGATTTGGCAAAATGACTATATTACTTTTGAAAAAAATCTGACGATTTCATTTAATCCAAGTAGTCATATTGTTTTTGATAAGGGTGATCCTTTGCCCGAACATCCTAACGGCATGATGTTTGAACTTATTGACGGTGAAAATAAGGCACTTTATTCAGAAACTTATTTTTCAATTGGTGGTGGCTTCATCAATACGCTGGCTGAAATAAATCAATTACAGGCACCACTTAGAATGGAGTCGTCTGACTCGTGTCGATACCCATTCGATTCAGCCAACACCATGTTACAGATGGCAGAGGACAGTCACATATCGATCGGACAGATGAAGCGTATTAATGAGCTTGAGCAC
>JAQRMT010000073.1 GCA_028599035.1 Gammaproteobacteria bacterium | reverse complement strand
TTAATACTCACCGAAGCGGTAACTTCATCCTCAGTTTGATTTAAAATACACGCAGATGAGCACCAGTTTAAAAATTGCGGGTATTCGTCAATTTTATTAACCAATTGATACATTTGCCTGCACGAGTAAGGCACGATAGCACTTTTAGAGATTTTATGCATGGCAAAGAAAAATAAAAAAACAAGTTTAAATACGATTGTTGTCAATAAAAAAGCACGACATGACTATTTTATCGAACAAACGCTTGAGGTTGGTGTTTCTTTAGAGGGCTGGGAGGTAAAAAGTCTGCGAGATAATAAAGTGCAGATTAAAGAAAGCTATGTTATTTTAAAAAATAATGAGTTGTTTTTGTTTGGTAGCCACATTTCTCCCTTGAAAAATGCTTCTACACATGTTAAAGCAGACCCAATACGAACACGAAAACTATTATTACACCGTTTAGAAATTAATCGTATCAAAGATAAAGTCAATCAGAAAGGTGCTACCGTTGTGCCGCTCAAATTGTATTGGTCTAAAGGCAAGGTAAAGCTAGAAATCGGTGTGGCTAAAGGAAAAAAATCGCATGATAAGCGACAAGATATTAAAGAAAAAGACTGGAAAAGAGACAAACAAAGGGCGTTAAAAGAGAGTCATAAGTAAAAAAAACTTATTTTTTTATGCCTTTTATTGAAAAACATTGACACAAAGGCATTTTTCTGTCTATAATTATGAGCACTAAATGTTGAGATGTAAATGGAAAATTCATTGTTTTCGTCTCCCGTATAGGTAAGAACTTTTAGTATTTTTTTTTAATAAAAACCTTCGAGGAGATAAATATGAATAAATCTGAATTAATTGATGCAATCGCATCAGCAGCAAATCTTTCTAAAGCAGATGCAGGTCGTGCATTAAACGCCACAACTGACGCTATTTCTGGCGCCATGTCTAAAGGCGATGGTGTGCAATTGACTGGCTTTGGTTCTTTTGTTGTTAGAGACCGTGCAGCACGCACAGGTCGTAACCCACAAACAGGTGCTACGATTCAAATCAAAGCTTCTAAAGTGGCTGCATTTAAAGCAGGCAAAGTGCTTAAAGAAGCTGTAAACGGTTAAATTTTAATTGTTTCAGAAAGAAGCACCTTCGGGTGCTTTTTTTATGTCCATTATGTCAAACAACAAATACAAGCAAAATCTTTTAAACCTAAATCAACAAGCGCTAACTGAGTTTTTTGAAGTTTTGGGCGAGAAGCCTTATCGTGTCAAACAAATTATGCAATGGATTTATAAATACCATGAGTTTGATTTTGATAAAATGCTGAATCTTAGTAAAAAACTTAGACAGCAACTTGACGACACTGCCTGTATTAACCTTCCCGAGATATTCAAACGGGATTATGCGCTTGACGGAGTCATTAAGTGGGTTATTAATGTGGGCGACAATAATTTTATAGAAACGGTGTATATTCCAGATAAAGATAGAGGCACACTGTGTATTTCCTCCCAAGTAGGTTGCTCGTTAGCGTGTACTTTTTGTGCAACAGGTATGCAAGGATTCAATCGTAATTTGAATACGGCAGAGATTATCGCTCAAGTGATGATTGCCAAGCGGTATTTGGCCGACAAAGGTAAGCGTATTTCCAATGTAGTATTTATGGGCATGGGTGAACCATTGTTGAATGAAAAATCAGTGTATACGGCTTGTGATTTACTATTAGATGATTTAGCGTTTGGTCTTTCTAGGCGCAAGGTAACCATCTCAACCTCGGGCGTGGTGCCAGCGTTGTTGCGTATGGCAGATAGAACGCCAGTAAGTTTGGCAATATCTTTACATGCGCCCGATGACATGCTGCGTGATGAGTTAGTACCAATCAACCAAAAATATCCGATTAAAGAACTCTTATTGGCTTGTCAAAATTATTTAACGGCAGGCACACAGGAGCGTCACATTTTATTTGAATATGTGATGTTAAAGGGCGTGAATGACAGCGTTGCTCAGGCTAAAAAATTAGCAATTTTGTTAAAAGGACTCTCGGTTAAAGTGAATCTAATTCCCTTTAATCCTTTTCCAGAAACTCAATATCAAACTTCAGAAAAGGTTACAATTGCAACCTTTCAAGATGTTTTGTTTGACAGCGGTATTCGTACCACTACTAGGCGTACACGCGGAGAAGAGGTGGATGCAGCTTGTGGTCAATTGGCTGGCAAGGTTGTTGATAAAACCAAGCGGACGCAGATATGATAGATGGCATTGATTACTATCCACGACAAACAAAAACAAACAAAAAAAGTTTGGTTAAGTGGTTGTCAATATTATTTTTTGCATTAATTATTATTGCTATTTATTATTTTTTTAATGAGTTGAAAGTGCCAAAAACCCCAAGTATAGGTTTGATTGTTATTAAAGAGGCAGAAATAGAAAAAATCAAAGTTTCCCTTACTCCTATTAATGTTGAGGGTGGTGAAATTCAACCAAGAAGACCTGAAATTTTAGAAAATTTGGATGAAATTATTCAAAAATGAAACCTGTTCATACTATTATTAGAAGAAAATCTAAGCAAATTTTTGTTGGCAATGTGGCAATTGGCGGTGATGCACCTATTTCTGTGCAGAGCATGACCAATACTGATACTAATGATATTAAGGCAACAGTTGCACAAATACAATCTATTCAAAATGCAGGTGCTGATTTGGTGCGTGTTTCTATACCGACAATGGGTGCGGCAGAAGCCTTTAAGGCTATTAGAAAACAGATCAATATCCCTCTGATTGCCGATATTCATTTTGATTACAAAATTGCACTCAAGGTGGCAGAATATGGCGCTGATTGCTTGCGTATTAATCCAGGCAATATTGGGCGAGCAGATAGGGTAGCAGAAGTGGTAGCATCCGCCAAAGATCATAATATCCCCATTCGTATTGGCGTGAATGCAGGCTCTTTGGAAAAATATTTACAAAAGAAATACACCGAACCAACCCCTGAAGCAATGGTAGAAAGCGCCTTTAGGCATATCGATATTTTGGATAAACTGAGCTTTGATAATTACAAGATATCACTCAAGGCTTCTGAAGTGTTTATGAGTGTTTTTGCTTATAAGGAGTTGGCATCGCAAATTGATAACCCATTGCATTTGGGTATTACCGAGGCAGGCTCACTTAGAGCAGGATCAGTCAAATCTTCGGTTGGTTTGGGTTTGTTGCTTGCAGAAGGTATCGGCGACACCATCCGTGTTTCTTTGGCCTCTGACCCGGTGGATGAAATTAAGGTAGGTTTTGATATTTTAAAATCATTAGGTTTACGACAAAAAGGCGTTAATTTGATTGCTTGCCCTTCTTGTTCACGGCAAAAATTCGATGTGATTAAAGTGGTAAACGAACTTGAAGCCCGCCTTGAAGACATTAACGAACCGATTGATGCAGCGGTGATTGGCTGTGTGGTTAATGGGCCTGGTGAAGCCAAGGCAGTCTCAGTAGGGCTGACTGGCGGCGAACCTAATCTGATGTATATTGACGGGTTAACACACTCCAAAGTAACCAATGAGAATTTAGTTGACGAACTTGAGGCGCAAATCAGGCAAAGACTTAAAAAATCTTAATATTTTTTAAGTCTTTTATAGGCTTTTAGTCGGTAAATAAGCTGAATAGTGAAATAACCCATCACCGAACTAACGGCAGACACAATTAAGCAGCCCAACAAGAACGGTTGCCAGATAGTATCAAACACTTGCCACACATACTCAAGCGACATCACAAAATCCTGATCGATACTTACATCCAGAATCCAGGCACCGAGTTTGTAACAGGCGTAAAAAATTGGCGGTATAGTAATAGGATTAGTAATCCATACCAGTGCGACTGCCACAGGTAAGTTAGCTGAAAAAATAATGGCACCAGGGGTAGCGAGTAGCATCTGGAATGGCACGGGAATAAAGGCACAAAACAAACCGATTGCAAATGCTTTAGAGACAGATTTTCGATTGAAATTCCATAAACTGGCATTGTTTAAATGTTTACTGATCCAGCCAAGCGATTTGTGATTTTTTAGTTCATTTGCATTGGGACTATAGCGTTTCAGTAGTTTTTTCATGAGTTGACAATAGCAATAATAGCTTCGGCTGTTAGCCCATATTGTTGATACAATTCTTCTTGAGACCCTTGTTCAGTAAAATCATCTGGCAAACCTAAGATGCGTAAAGGCGTGGTGATTTTTTGCTGATGCAGATATTCGCTAATTGCACTGCCCGCACCCCCTGATATGGCGTTATCCTCAATGGAAATTAACTGTTGATGCGAATCCGCCATTGCACTAATAAGCGCTGTGTCTAGCGGCTTAACAAAACGCATATCAACCACGCTAACCCCTAATTTTTTGCCCGCCTCTAGGGCGCATTCAAGTCTGTTGCCAAAAGCGAAAATAGCTGTTTTTTTGCCTTTTAATAAAACCTTAGCTTTGCCAATTTCAACAATATCTTGAGTTTCGTAGTTTTCTACATTTGCCGAACCTCTGGGATAACGAATGCAAACAGGCGTCTTCATCTCAAGGGCAGTGTTTAGCATTTGATACATTTCCAAGCCATTGCTGGGCGCCATAATGGTTAAATTTGGAATACACCTTAAAAAACTCAAATCAAAACATCCTGCATGAGTAGCGCCATCAGCACCCACCAAGCCTGCACGGTCAATGGCAAAAATGACATTCAAATTTTGTAAAGCAATGTCGTGAATAAGTTGGTCATAACTGCGTTGCAGAAAGGTTGAATAAATCGCCACAACAGGTTTAAATCCCTGTGTGGCTAAGCCGCCTGCAAAAGTAACAGCGTGTTGTTCGGCAATCCCAACATCAAAGTACCGCTCAGGGAATTTCTGCTCAAACTCGCCCATGCCAGAGCCAGTGCACATCGCTGGTGTAATGGCAATTAGTTTCTTGTTGTTGGTGGCAGTATTGACCAGCCAGCGTCCGAAAACAGCACTATAGCTGTCCAATGTGCTTGCACTATCAGTAGCAGGGGCAATACCATGGAACTTACAAGGGTCGTTTTCTGCACTGTCTAGTCCATAGCCTTTTTTGGTAATAATGTGGAGCAGTCTAGGCTTGTTTTGCGTCTTTAAATTTTGCAATGTTTTGATTAAAGTGGGTAAATCGTGCCCATCAATAGGTCCATAATAATCAAGCCCCAATTCTTCAAACAAAGTGCTCGGCAACACCATACCCTTGAGATGCTCTTCTGAGCGTTTGGCAAATTCATGCATACGAGGCATCTTCTCCAAAAAACCTAGCGATTTGTTTCTCATGGTTGAATACATCTTGCCAGAAATAAGTTTGGTTAGATATTTGCTCATTGCTCCGACATTTTTTGAGATACTCATATCGTTGTCGTTGAGAATAATCAGCAAATCCGCATCACTGTCGCCCGCATGGTTTAGTGCCTCGAACGACATTCCGCCTGTGAGCGCACCATCGCCAATGACCGCAATAGATTTGCCGTTACTATGATTAATTCCATTGGCAATTGCGATACCTAGTGCGGCACTAATCGAGGTAGAAGAATGCCCAGCGCCAAAACTATCATGTTCGCTTTCCGTTCTTTTGGTAAAGCCAGACAAGCCGTTTTTCTGTCGCAACGAGTGCATTCTGTCCTTACGCCCTGTGAGGATTTTGTGCGTATAAGACTGATGCCCAACATCAAACACTAGGCTGTCTTTTGGCGTATTAAAGACATAATGCACTGCAATAGACATTTCAACCGTGCCAAGATTAGGCGCAAGATGCCCGCCTGTTTTTTGAATATTTTCGATTAAAAACGCACGAATTTCATCCGCTAAAGATTGTAACTGTTTTAAATTCAGTTGTTTAATATCTTGTGGACAGTTGATTGAATCAAGCACGCAAAAATAAAGTGTTTCAAAGGCTTGTATTATACGCTGACAAATATTTATATCTCATTGTAAAATAGATGCTTTTATTGCAACAAAAGACTTATGTTCACAGTTTGTGCTCTTTATCAGTTTGTGCGTTTAGATGATTTTGAGAAATTTCGTACACCTTTGCGCACACTAATGGTAGATTTAGAGATAAAGGGCACGCTTCTTTTAGCGTTAGAAGGCTTGAATGGCACAGTTGCTGGCACACAAGATGCGATTGATGAGTTGGTTCAGTTTCTTGAAGATGATGGGCGCTTTAATAATTTAGAGATTAAGTTTTCTCAGGCTGAAAAATTGCCATTTAAACGCCTCAAAGTTAAACTTAAAAAAGAAATTGTAACGCTGGGTGTGGAGCATATAGACCCATTGTCTTCGGTTGGTACCTATGTCAAACCTAAGGACTGGAATGCGCTAATTAGCGACCCCGATGTGGTGGTGATTGATACGCGTAATGATTATGAGTACGGTATTGGTAGTTTTAAAGGCGCTATCAACCCAAATACCGAAACTTTTAGGGAGTTTCCTGCCTACACTAAGGAAAATTTAGAGCAATATCGTGATAAAAAAGTAGCCATGTTTTGTACTGGCGGTATTCGTTGCGAAAAATCCACTGCCTATTTAAAATCACAAGGCTTTAAGTCTGTTTACCACCTGCACGGTGGCGTGTTGAAGTACTTAGAAGAAGTAGATGAGGACGAAAGTCTCTGGGACGGCGAGTGCTTCGTGTTTGATGAACGAGTCGCCGTTAAGCACAATTTAGAGCAAGGGCAATATGATCAGTGTCATGCTTGTCGTTATCCAATCACAAAGGCAGATAAACAACACCAACATTATGAAAAAGGCGTTTCTTGCCCTCGTTGTTACGGCACTCGCTCTGAGGAGCAACTTAATCGCTATAAAGAAAGACAACACCAAATTGAACTGGCAAAAGCGCGTGGTGAAGAGCATATTGGCGACAATGCCGCACAGATAATCCATGCCAAAGCGAAAAAGAAAGCCAAGAAGAAAGTTACCCCTACCTTTCCATAAAAAACCCAGCAATTAAGCTGGGTTTTTTCTCCTCTCACCTAAGCTCCTGCTTAGTAGCGTATGCGTTCCCAAGCAGGAGCTTGGGAACGAGGTACCTTGACGAGGGGGCGAATTATTTGACAAAATATTGCTCGATGCCCCGTGTTCTGCTACTGGTGTTATTCGCCGCCATCCTGACATTAAGCTCTTGCGAAAACCCAAAGACATCACCAATTTAGTCGCCTTGCAAAAAGATATTTTGGAAAATTTGTGGCTAATGCTCAAACCAGGTGGCACACTACTTTATGCCACTTGCTCTATTCTAAAAGCAGAAAATGAATTTCAAATAGCTGAATTTCTTAATAGCCATTCTAACGCTAAAGAAATTAAAATCAATACAGATTGGGGTATTAAAACTATTGTTGGCAAGCAGCAATTACCCACTCATGAATTTGATGGTTTTTATTACGCCAAACTTAAGAAAACAAGTGTAGAACAAGCCTTTCAAGGGTAATTAGTGATCGTTCTCGCATCGGTTAAATAATGGTTTT
>JAQRMT010000072.1 GCA_028599035.1 Gammaproteobacteria bacterium | reverse complement strand
GTGATTGGGCCCTTAATTGTTGAACAACAAACTAGCCAACTCAGCGAACTGAATGATACTTCAGACTAACGATTTACATCAATTTTCTGCAAAGATTAAGCCTTGTGCGCACTAAATAATGTTTCTTTTGGGCAATATCTGTGACAATAAAAACAAAATACCAAGTGTAATGACAATGGCAGGGCCTGTCGCTGTGTCATAGTACATTGAGCCAGCAAGCCCCATCACCACAGCAATCATTGAAATCACAATAGACAGTAACGCCATTTGTGCAGGACTACGGGCAAAAGCCCTAGCAGTGGCTGGTGGAATAATAAGCAACGAAGTAATAAGCAAAACACCCACAATTTGCACTGAAACCGATACAGTGAGTGCAATCATCAGCATAAACAATAACTGATACGCCAGTTTATTAAGCCCATTTGCCACACCCAGTTCTTCATTTAAAGTCAACAATAACAAGCGTTGCCAAAATAAACTAAGCAACCCGCCAACGACAATCAAAACAGTGTAAATCCAAACAATATCTTGATTAGAAATCGACAAAATATCACCAAACAATAACGAAAAATAATCCGTATTTGCACCGCCCACTAATGCCAAAATAACAACACCCAACGACAAAGCAACATGAGAGAAAATACCTAAAATCGCATCATTGGATAAAAATTGCCTTTGTTGCAAAATGACGATAAGTATGGCAAATATCATCCCAACTATCAATAAACCAAAATGCAGCCCTAAACCGCTAATCAGCCCTAAAGACACACCCAAAAGCGCAGAATGCGAAATCGACTCTGAAAAATAACTCATTCGTTTCCAAATAACAAAGCAACCTAACGAGCCTGCAATTATTGAGATGCCAATGGCCGCTAGCGCAGCTCTAATAATAAAATCTTCCATTTAAAATTTAGATTATTGACAACTTTTGCATAGCCCGTACAGATACAGGCAATGGTCGGTCAATTGATAGCCGTGTTTGGTGGCAACATCGTGCTGGTGTTGCTCGATAACTTCATCTGAAAACTCATCAATCTTGCCGCACTTTACACACACTAGGTGATCGTGATGCTCAACATTAGACAATTCAAATACGCTTTGACCGTTATCAAAATTGAGCTTATTGATCATGCCCGATTCTTCAAACTGAGTCAAAACTCGATAGATAGTTGCCACACCTACTTCCGCATTTTGCATAATCAGTGCACGATAAATATCCTCAGCGCTCATATGGTGGTTTTCACTGGTTTCTAAAATTTCTAAAATTTTGAGCCTTGGCAGAGTTACTTTAAGCCCTGCACTTTTTAAATCTTGAGCGTCCATTACGCCTCCCTTGATGTAAAATCACTTACTTAGTTTTTAATTATTTTAACCAAAAAATGAACAAATTAATCTTAATTGCATTTTTATCTCTATTTTTAAACGCCTGCGCTGTCTCAAATTACATTTCTGACATAACACTAACACCTTATAAAGCCGATATTCACCAAGGATCGGCACTGGATCGTTTTACCGTTAACCAATTAAAACTCGGCATGTCAAACCACCAAGTGCAAGACCTGATTGGCCCACCAAGCATAACTGACCCATTTCATAACAATCAATGGGACTACATTAACCACTCCACCCTTGGCTCCGGAGAGATTGTTAGTTACCGCTTAACACTGACATTCAAACAAGAAAAATTAGTCAATATCAACACTGACGGCATTATCCCCTTACCCGCATTAACTTTTATAGAAAAAGTGGCAGAGAGTAAACGCATTGATAACGAAAAAGCAGCAGAAAAAGCCAAAATAATAGCAATGAAGCTTTTCCAAGAAAAGGCTAGGATAGCTAAAGAAAAAGCCAAAATAATGGCAATGAAGATTACCCAAGAAAAGGCTAGAGTGGCTAAAGAGAAAGCTAAAATAGCGGCAATAAAACTTGCTCAAGAAAAAACAATAGAAAAGGCCAAGGCAGAAAAAGAAAAAGCCCAACGCATTATGCAAGAGAAAATAGCAGCAATAAAGCTCGCTCAAGAAAAAGCATTGAAAAGAGCTAAAGTAGAAAAAGTGGCAAAAGACATTGCCAATGCTAAAATAAAGGCATTAGAAGAAAAACAGATTCAAGAAAAAAACAAGTCTTGGTATAAATTCTGGTAATTATTTACTGCAAAGTACCTGTAAAGTTCTGATTGGTTAATTGCTCACCAATAACCAGCGCAATGCTTTTAGCACTGGCTTCGGTTAATTGTTCTAATAAGGTTTTTTCCTTTTCAAATAAAATTTTTGAATCTACGCCAATGATGTGTTTGGCAATATAATTTGCATCTGCAATGCCATCTATCAACCCCAGTTTTTTGGCATCTTCTCCAAGCCAAATCAAGCCAGTAAACAAATCTTGATGTTTTGAGAGTTTATTACCTCTGCCTGCCTTCACTGCATTGATAAAATTTTGATGTGATTTGTCTAAAATATTAGTTTGAATATGCGCTATCGTTTTTTCATTTTCTGGAGAGAAAGAATCTAGCAGCCCCTTATCTTTTCCTGCGGTGTAAAGCCTTCTTTTAATGCCTAGTTTTTCAATCGCATCAACCGCACCAAAACCTGACATAACGACACCGATACTGCCCACAATTGAGGATTCATCTGCATATATTTCATCAGCGGACGAGGCAATATAATAACAGCCTGAGGCGCAAATATCCTCAATAGCAACATAGATTTTCTTATCAAACTGCTTTTTAAAACGCACAATAGCTTTATAAATTCTGCTAGATTGAACAGGTGAGCCACCCGGTGAATTAATTCTTAAAATAACGGCTTTTGCGTTCTCTGACTCAAAGGCACTGTGTAACAACTTAATCGCCTCGTCAGCATCAATTGCACCTGAGCTTTGAATTGTGCCACTTAATACCACTTCGGCAACAAAAGGAGATTCTTTTTTAAGTGCCGCCTCTAATACGCCACTTTCACTGATGCCAATATAAGATATGAACGCAAAATACCCCACAAACAGCAAACCAAATACAATACGCCAACGGCGCTTGGATTTATTTTGGCGGACAAATTCTTGAGCAATATCAGCTAATTGTTCATCAGAGGTGCGTTTCATATATAATTCTCAGTTATGTTAAAAATAAATAATCTCAGTTGTCAAAAAGGCTACAATCTTTTGTTTAGCCACCTTTCTTTTGAACTTCACTCAGGCGACATTTTACGCATTACTGGCACTAATGGTAGTGGTAAAACCTCACTTTTGAAAATTCTTGCTGGACTTAATGTGCAAGAACAAGGCACGATTTTCTTAAAGGATTGCCCTGTCAAATCAGAAGACTATCAGCGAGCGATTTTTTATTTAGGGCATTTATCCGCTTTAAGCGCTGAGCTCAGTTGCCTTGAAAATTTGAGATTTTTAACCACACTTAATCAATCAGCCGAGCAACCGCTTTTAATCAACGCCCTCAAACAAGTAGGATTAGAGGGTTATGAAAACGAAATTTGTGCCAAACTCTCAGCAGGGCAAAAACGCCGTGTGGCTTTGGCAGGCCTAACACTTTCTAAAGCTAAGATTTGGCTATTGGACGAGCCTTTTACCGCACTTGACCCGCAAGGCGTGGAAATGGTGGAACGCTACATTACACAACATTGCGAGCAAGGTGGAATGTGTTTATTCACCACACATCAAAACTCAGCGCTAAAAAACCAACAGGTGCTAGCACTATGAATATTTATCTACAAACACTCACACGGGATTTACATTCTGCCATTCGCAATCTATCTAGTGTACTTAATCCTTTGTTATTTTTTATAATCTCTATCTCGCTATTTCCACTCGCCATTAGTCCTGAGGCATCGATGCTATCACAAATCGCCGCAGGCATTATTTGGGTGGCAAGTATGTTAGCTGTTTTACTATCATTAAATACTTTGTTCCATAATGACTTTGACAATGGCGTGTTAGAGCAAATGGTTGTCTCTCATCATTCACTACCTCTTCTGATTTTATCCAAGATTGTGGCACATTGGCTGCTAACAGGCGTGCCGATTATCCTACTATCGCCATTGCTCGGCGTGCTTTTATTCCTTGATAATGAGAGCATTAAAGTGCTGATGCTCACCCTGCTCCTTGCCACACCAAGCCTGAGCCTGATTGGTGCGATTGGCGCATCGTTGATTGTGAGTATTAAAAACTCAGGGATGTTATTGTCATTATTAATATTGCCCTTATATATCCCTATTTTAATTTTTGCCTCTTCTGCTGTTTCGCAAGCGCAATCTGGCTTAGAGATTGACGCACAATTATATTTTTTAGCCACAATTTTGGTAGTGAGCCTGATGCTTGCACCCTTTATTAGCGCCTTATCTTTAAAAATAAGTTTAGAATGACTAAAACCTCTGTATAATTTTTCCACATTACGCTGATTTGTCCCGATTGCTAGCGTTGTTACTATAAGGTAACCAAAACAAGCTAAAGTAGGATTTCTTCTGAAACCCCACTTTGTGGGGTTTTTTTGATTTTAGGAGAATAAAAAATGATTTTCACTTCCGAGTCCGTTTCTGCTGGACACCCTGATAAAGTTTGCGACCAAATATCTGATGCAATATTAGACGCCATTTTGACGCAAGATAAAAATGCCCGTGTGGCCTGCGAAACTTTAGTTAAAGATAACGATGTTGTATTAGCAGGCGAAATTACCACCAGTGCCACCGTTGATTACGACAAAATCGTGCGTGAAACTATTAACGCCATCGGCTACACCAAAGAAGAATACGGCTTTACTGGCAATACTTGCAAAATCACCAACTTACTTGGTGAACAATCACCAGAGATTGCAATGGGCGTTGATGAATTTGACGACCACGAACAAGGCGCAGGTGACCAAGGCTTAATGTTTGGTTATGCTTGCAATGAAACAGATGTTTTAATGCCAGCACCGATTACTTATGCGCATCGTTTGGTTAAGCAACAAGCAGATTTAATGTTAAGTGGACAATTATCATGGCTACGCCCTGATGCAAAATCACAAGTTTCTTGTGTTTATAAAAATGGACAAGTTATTGGTGTTGATGCGGTGGTTTTATCCACACAGCATGATGGCAATATTTCTCAAGCAGACCTTAAGGAAGCAGTGATGGAAGAGGTTATCAAGCCTATCTTACCTGCACAGTGGTTAAGTGACAAAACACAATACCACATCAATCCAACAGGTGCCTTTGAGATTGGTGGCCCAGTCGGTGATGCAGGCCTAACGGGTCGTAAAATCATTGTGGACACTTACGGCGGCATGGCACGACACGGTGGTGGCGCTTTTTCAGGCAAAGACCCCTCAAAAGTAGACAGAAGTGCCGCTTACGCAACGCGTTATGTGGCAAAAAACATTGTGGCTACTGGTTTGGCAGACAAATGCGAAATTCAAGTATCGTATGCGATTGGCGTGGCAGAGCCGACTTCAATCAGCATTGAAACCTTTGGAACGGCAAAAATACCTGTGGTGGAAATTGAAAAATTTGTCAACGAGAATTTTGATTTACGCCCTAAAGGCTTAATCACAATGCTAGATTTGAAACGCCCTATTTATCAGCAAACGGCTGCTTACGGACATTTTGGTCGCACAGAAGATAATATTACTTGGGAAAAAATCAAGTAAAATATTGAAATTAAATCATCTAACAGCCAAGGAGCGTTGCATTGAAAAATTGTTTTCAATCAGGCTTGGCAAAATCAAAACGACGCTCATTTTTAACCTTTTTAGGAGAATAAAATGAGTAACAACACACTTAATAATAACGACTACAAAGTTGCTGATATGGCTTTGGCTGATTTTGGGCGTAAAGAAATTGAACTGGCAGAAAAAGAAATGCCAGCATTAATGGCACTTCGAACAAAATACAGCGCCACGCAACCTTTAAAAGATGCCAAAATTTTAGGCTGTATTCACATGACCATTCAGACCGCAGTTTTGATGGAAACGCTGGTAGATTTAGGCGCAGAAGTGCGCTGGTCAAGTTGCAATATTTTCTCAACACAAGATCACGCTGCTGCCGCTATGGTGGCTGCCAATATCCCTACTTTTGCTTGGAAGGGGGAAACTGAAGAAGAATTCCTATGGTGTATCGAGCAAACTATTTTAGACAATGGCAAGCCTTGGAACGCCAATATGGTGCTCGATGATGGCGGTGATTTAACCCAAATGTTGCACGAAAAATATCCAGCAATGTTGGCAAACATTCACGGCATCAGCGAAGAGACCACCACAGGCGTTCATCGTTTAATCGAAATGATGGAAAAAAACGAACTTAAGGTACCTGCCATTAATGTCAATGACTCAGTTACCAAATCAAAAAATGACAACAAATACGGCTGTCGCCATTCACTCAACGATGCCATCAAACGCGGCACCGATATGCTAATGGCAGGCAAAAAAGCGCTGGTTATCGGCTATGGAGATGTTGGCAAAGGCTCAGCACAAAGCCTCAGACAAGAAGGTATGATTGTTAAAATCAGCGAAATTGACCCCATTTGCGCTATGCAAGCCTGCATGGATGGTTTTGAAATTGTATCCCCTTACAAACAAGGTAACAACACAGGAAAAACCGATGACATTAACAAGCGATTGTTAGCCACGACGGATTTAATTGTTACCACCACAGGCAACCTCAATGTATGCGATAGCGCAATGTTACAAACACTTAAACAAAGTGCAGTAGTTTGCAATATCGGACATTTTGACAATGAAATTGACACACAATATATGCGCGACAACTGGTCGTGGGATGAAATTAAGCCACAAGTTCATCGTGTATTTAGAAGTAATGATAAAAACGATTATTTAATTTTATTATCCGAAGGTCGCCTAGTCAATCTCGGTAACGCCACCGGTCACCCAAGTCGCATTATGGACGGCTCATTTGCCAACCAAGTATTAGCACAAATATATTTATACGAAAAAGCCTTTGCCAATACAACGGGTGAAATTTATGTAAAAGTCCTACCCAAAAAACTCGACGAAGAAGTCGCAGCCGATATGGTCGCTGGTTTTGGTGGGGTAATAACCAAACTGACTGATGAGCAAGCCAATTATATCAATGTATCTAATCAAGGCCCCTTCAAACCTGAAAATTACAAATACTAACCCACACAAACCCAAAGGCAAGGACTTCACCGCGTTGCCCTGGAAAGAAGGCAAGGACTTCACCACGCTGTTTTGGTGAATGTTTTGGTGAAAGCCTTGCCTTCACTATTACCCTCAACTTTGAACAATTAACTTCCACAGCGCTTGTTTTTTATGGATAATAGCGAAGTTATGAAACCGATTTACAATAGCACAGCACAGCACAGCACAGGTAACACGCGCTAAACTAAGCCGAACGCCCCTTACTTACTTTATTAAAAGGCTTAGCCACTTAATCGGTGGTTTTTTTATGGGGTTTGCTAAAACAAACAAGGGTGTTGCTAAAACAAACAAGGGTGTTGCTAGAAGAAACAAGGGTGTTTCTTTTTCTAACAAGGGTGTTTCTTTTTCTAACAAGGGTGTTTCTTTTTCTAACAA
>JAQRMT010000071.1 GCA_028599035.1 Gammaproteobacteria bacterium | reverse complement strand
TTAAATGATTTTGGACAGGCAAGTAATGTTCGCTATCACTAAATGATAATAAAAAGGCAGTGATAACAATACCTGAGAGAAAGGCGGTGGGAATTTGCCAAAAAATAACTCGGCGTGCAAGTAAATACAGACCGCCTAGCAAAAACCCCATATTGACCCATGCCTGCGCAGTTGAATGTGGTGTTAATTCGCTAATCACTTTGCCTAAGGATAGTTGAGTTTTAACTTCGTCTAATTGTGTTGCACCACTCAGCGCATCAACGGGACTGAGGTTAAAAACCACATCCAATGCTTGACTAAACCCAATAAAATCTCCTGCCCAAGTGGTCATTTGTAATGGATAGGAAATCAGCAAAAAAGCATAGCCTAACATGGCTGGATTAAAGGGATTATTACCCAAACCGCCATACAATTGCTTGCCAAAAATAATGGCAAAACTCACACCAACTACTGCCACCCACCAAGGTGCAATGCTGGGTATTGAGATGGCTAACAAAACAGCTGTTAAAACGGCTGAACCATCTCCAATTGCTGGCTTAATCGGCATTTTTCTTATTTTTAAAAACGCCGATTCTACTGCAACTGCGGCTACCACCGCCAAGGCAATTTGTAACACAACGCCCCAACCAAAGAAAATATAAGCCGCACCAATGCCTAATGCCAGCGCATAAATCACTTGGCGCATCATTTGTGAAGTTGAATTAAATTCTGCTATCATTTTTTGTTTTTCCCGACTCTTGCCATTGCTTGCGCTATTTTATCTTTTTGCACTTTATCATCTGCCATTTTTTGTTTAAGTTCTTCTTTCTTTCTTGCCATCATCTCAGCCCGTTCTGTTTTATTGCGTTCCAATCGATACTCTCTAAATTCAAACCGCTCTCTGGCAATATCCACCTTTTTTTGCCCTTGTGTTTTTTGTCTATGCAACGCCTTAGCGAAAGAAAAATACTGCGTTAATGGGATGTGACTAGGGCAAACCACATCGCAACATCGACACTCAATACAACTGTCTAAATTATAGTCCATCGCCTTGTCTGTATTCTCGCCTTTAGCGTACCAATAAATTTGCTGTGGCAGTAAGCCTACTGGACAAACTTGGTTACACTGCCCACAACGAATACATTCTTGAATACTAGGTTTGGCTTTTGTATGATTGATAAAAATACAGTTGGTAACCTTACAAATAGGTATTTCCAGCGTTTTTACATCAACCCCCATCATCATGCCGCCCATGCGACTATCGTGTGGATGATTATCGGGCTGCGCCAACGCCACAATATGTGCAAATGACGCACCTAAACGCACCTCAAAATTATTCGGTTGAGTAACGCCATCTCCTGTTACTGTTACAATTCTAGAAATGAGCGGCTTTCCATCAATCACAGCATCAAATATTGCCTTAGTGGTTGCTACATTTTGGCAAATAACACCCTCATCAACAGCGAATTTATTTGCAGGAATTTCAATATCAAGTAAGAACTTGATGAGTAGTTTTTCCGCACCAGAGGTGTATTTGGTTGGAATTTTAACGATATTGATTTTATCATTATGGTTTAATGTCAATAACGACTGATAGGCTTTTTGCTTGTCATTTTCAATGGCAATAATCGCCTGATTTGCGCCACTAATATGTAACAAAATCTCCACGCCACGAATAACCTCATGCGCATAATGCTGCATTAAGGCATCATCGCACATAATGCCCGGCTCACACTCAGTGGCGTTAATGATTAAAGTGTGACAGGGTTTAATTTTATTGAATTTAGCATGCGTGGGAAACCCTGCACCGCCCAAACCAACAACGCCAGATTGCTGTATATAATCAACCAAAACCTGAGGTGAATCATACAAAAAATCAGCATGACCTTTGTGCTCAATCCACTCATCTTTGCCATCAGATTTAATAGTAATACATTTGGATTTAAGCCCCGATTGGTGCGGAATGGTTTGTGCGTCAATTGCCACCACTGTGCCAGAAATTGACGCATGAATCGACACGCAAAATGCATCTTGAGTCTGCGCAATAACCTGCCCTGTTAGCACTTTATCGCCCACTTTAACGCACGCAATCGCCTCATCACCCATGCGTTGTTGCAAGGGTAGTACCACCTTATCAGGCAACGGCGCTGGAATAATTTCAACATTATCCACAGGATATGGATTGGCAATCACAATGCCCCCTAATTGAGATGCTGAGCTTCTCAACTTTTTAAACATGCGTCACCTTTGGAATGTAGTTTCTCAGCGTTGGCTGGATTTCCTTGATGTAAATACAATCCACTGGGCACACTGGAATACACAAATCACAGCCCGTGCATTCATCCTCGATAACACTTGTCATCACCTTAGAAGCACCGACAAATGCATCCACTGGACAAGCCTGAATACACAAAGTGCAGCCGATACATAGATTTTCATCAACAATAACCACATGCTCAATTTTGGTTTCTCCGTGCTCTTCATTCAGCGGCAATGTCTCAACGCCAAGTAATTCTGCCAACGCATCAGCGCCCTCCTGCCCGCCAGGAGGGCATTGATTAATCTGTGCCTCGCCACTAGCAATCGCTTGTGCATAAGGGCGACAACCGGGGAAATCACACTGCCCACATTGTGTTTGCGGCAAGATGGCATCAATTTGATCCACCAAAGGATTGCCCGTAACCTTAAATTTAATTGCCGCATAGCCCAAAATCAAACCCAAGGCTAAGGCTAATGAAGAAAAAATGACAATAGAATCAAACATTTATGCCAGCCCAATAAAACCCATAAACGCCATCGACATCAGCCCAGCGGTGATGAGCGCAATTGGCACACCCTGAAAAACCATCGGCACATCTGCCCCATCAATATGCTCACGAATGGTTGAGAACAACACCAATACAAAGGAAAAACCAACCGCTGCCCCAAAACCATACACAGCCGATGCCAAAAACCCATTATCTTGATTAACATTCAAAAGTGCCACGCCAAGCACCGCACAATTCGTAGTAATCAGTGGCAAAAACACACCCAAAGACTGATGCAAAACGGGGGAAGTTTTGTTCACCACTAACTCTGTAAAGCCTACCACACCAGCAATGGTTACAATAAAAGCAATAGTACGCAGATATTCCAACTCAAAAGGAATCAGGATATAAGTATTAATTAAATAACTAGAAACACTCGCCAAAGTTAGCACAAAAGTCGTCGCAAAGCCCATCCCAATCGCACTATCAAGATTTTTAGAAACCCCCATAAAGGGGCACAACCCCAAAAATTTCACCAGCACAAAGTTATTGACCAAAATAGTGCTAACCAAAATTAAGACATATTCATTCAATGCCATCTCCCAATGCTAATAATTGATTCATTAAATTCATAAACGCCATTATACAACAATCTTTAAAAGCCCAAATGCGCTTACCAATAGTAATGCACTACCGACCCAACGCTTAAATAAATCATCATTTTCTATGATTTTTTGATGCAATTTCAGCCCAATCATATGCCCAATCGTCGCCATAGGAATCAAACCCAATGACAGCTGCCAATCAATCTCTACCTCCATTGCCACAAAAGTCAACATCTTGATACTCACCAAAATAAACCACAGCACAAACAACGAATTACGCAAATATTCTTTTGCCACATGGCGCATAAACACTGCCACTATCAATGGCGCACCCGTGAGCGAAGTGCCTGCCACATAACCACCAAAAATCAATAATAATTTATCCACCCAAGGGCGATGCGAGGTGATTTTTTGGTTAAAAATCCAAATAATCGCATAAAAAATTGTAATCGAATACACAAACACAATCATCACCGTATCAGGCAACGCAATCAACCCAAACACACCCACCAAAGTCGGCGGGATAATCCATATGAATGTAGATTTTAAATAAGCCCAATCCACCTTTTTAATCGACTTCAATAAAGTCAGCGATGAGAAAAACAACAAATGAAGCCCAATCACAGGCAACCAATAAATAGGCGATGCACCGATTAATAACATCAACGGCAAACCTAATGCCGCACCGCCAAAGCCAAGACCTGTGCGCACAAATCCTGCCCATAAAAAAATTAGACTCACCAAAACCAACTCAGTCGTTGAAAAATCCATTATCAATTACCTAGTTTACTTTGGTAATAAAAAATATTCGTATACCATGTTAATAGGTGGCTTTTATTTGTTATCATAATGCTATTTTGACGTTGTAATAAAAAAGTGAATAAGATTCTATTCGCAGAGTTTTAATGAATAACATAAAATGTAATGTCATGATTGACAACATAACCTATTAAAAAATACAAACATGGATTCACAACTCCTTGCCATCAATTATAGCGACCCAATTTGGATAGCAATTGCTTTTCTGTTTGGGTGGTTGGTTCGACTGGTAGGTTTACCCCCATTACTAGGTTTTTTAGTGGCTGGCTTTACGCTTAGTGCACTTGGTGCTGAGGGCGGCGGATTTCTAGATGCAATGGCTGATTTAGGTATCACACTATTGTTGTTTTCAATTGGTCTTAAACTCAAACTAAAGTCACTCATACAACCCGAAGTTTGGGGTGTTGCAACACTGCATATGGTTTCAACAACTGCATTGATTGCAACGATGGGTTTGTTACTCGCTTTAATCAACTTGCCTTTGCTTGCTGATTTAAACATACAAACCGCTTTGATTGTTGGTTTTGCACTTTCATTCTCAAGCACTGTATTTGCAGTCAAGATACTTGACGAATTAGGCGCAACTTCTTCTCGACATGGTAGCACAGCAATTGGTGTTCTGGTGATACAAGATATTATTGCAGTGGCATTTATTGCAATATCAATAGGGAAAATACCTTCTATCTGGGCACTCGTATTAATAGCACTAATACCACTGCGGTTTGTATTCTATAAAATACTTGAACAGGTCGGTCATAATGAACTGTTGGTTTTATTTGGTATTACCTTAGCGTTAATTGGTGCAGATATTTTTGAATTAGTTGGCATTAAAGGTGATGTGGGCGCTTTGATATTCGGTATGTTGCTCGCAAACCTAAATCTAAGGAATTGGTTAAAGCCTTGCTGAGCTTCAAAGAACTCTTCTTAGTAGGCTTTTTTCTTAGCGTAGGCATGATGGCGCCACTCGGTTGGACTGAGATAATAATTGCACTAATATTTACCTTATTCTTACCTTTTAAAGTCGCTTTATATTTTGGCTTGTTTAACCTATTTCGCCTACGTGCCAGCACTTCATGGCGTACCTCATTAAATTTAGCAAATTATAGTGAGTTTGGCCTTATTGTTGGTGCAATTTCAGTATCTTCTGGCTGGTTAGCAAATGAATGGTTAACGGTTTTCTCTTTACTACTGGCCTTTTCATTTATATTATCAGCATCACTTATCAATATTCGTGATGACTTGTACCAAAGATGGCGACTGACATTAAAACACTTTGAACGATCAATCGGCTGCCTGGTGAGGAAAATCTTAACGTAGCACCACATATCAAAATCGTGATATTTGGTATGGGTCGCATGGGAAAAGCCACCTATGATGCAATAGAACCTTATTACAAAGACCATATTATCGGCATAGACCTTGACCCTAAAAAGGCAACACAATATCAAACTGCAAATAAATATGTTGTGCGTGGCGATGCAACCAATCCAGATTTTTGGGTGCGTGCACCCAACTTACTTGATAACTTAGAATGGGTGCTGCTAACACTGCCAACACATAAAGCCAATATCAATACAGTTAAATTGCTTAAAAAAATGCATTATCATGGCCGTATCGCAGCCATTACCAAACACCCAGATGAAGAAGCGGAATTAAAAGCAATTGGCATTGAAAAAACATTCAATATCTATATAGAGGCAGGCTTAGGTTTTGCTAATGATATAAAAATTTCTAATGCTGATAAAGTTAAATAAAGTGATTAACAAAAAAATATTGATACCATTTTTCTTACTGTTAAGTATCGTGCTATTTTCTCATCACTTGATTGCGCTTGAAAGCAGATACCCAGAAATAGGCAATGGTCGTGTTGAGCAAAACTTAGTACACGCACAAAAATATATGGTGTCATCAGCCAACCCTTATGCAAGTGAGGTGGGGATGAAGATTTTAGCCCGAGGTGGTACAGCAATAGATGCAGCAATCGCTGTGCAAATGGTACTAACTTTAGTAGAGCCTGAATCCAGTGGTATTGGTGGTGGGGGTTTTGCCTTGTATTGGGATAATAAAAATAAGAAAATTTCTAGCTATGACGGTCGTGAAAAAGCACCGATTAAGGCTGGTGAAAAACTATTCCAAGAAAATGGCGAGAATATGAACTGGTGGGAAGCCTTGGCTGGTGGGCGAGCCGTTGGTGTACCGGGCATAGTAGCAATGATGGAAAAAATGCATCAAAAGCATGGGAAACTACCTTGGTCAACCCTCTTTACCGATGCAATCAAACTTGCCAAAGAAGGGTTTGAGGTTTCGCCAAAATTGGCATACTCTATTGCTAATAAAACCAACCCTGCGCTGGGTCGTTATGATGAGGCACAGCAATATTTTTTCCCAAATGATAAACCACTTAAAAAATCAACCATAAAAACCAACCCTGAGCTAGCAACGACTTTAAAACGCATTGCCATGCTGGGTACTAAAGGCTTTTACCAAGGAGAAGTCGCCTTGGATATTGTCAAGGCTGTGCAGTCAGTAACCGACAATCCAGGTTTACTAAGCACAGCAGATATGATAAACTATCAAGCCATAGAGCGTTCTCCTGTTTGTGCTGAATTTAAGCAACACAAGGTTTGTGGCATGGGCCCGCCAACTTCAGGCGGGATGACAGTCATTCAAATTTTAAAGTTGTTAGAAGCAAAGAATTTAAAGCACTTTCCTCCAAGCTCAGTGGATAGTGTGCATTTATTTACCCAAGCAAGCAGACTGGCTTATGCTGACCGCGGTAAATATATGGCAGATGCTGATTTTGTCAAAGTGCCTGTGGATGGATTAATTGACTCAGGCTATCTAAAAGAACGCTCTAAATTGATAAAAAAATAAAGACATGGGGCAAGCCAGTGCAGGTATACCACCGAATGCCAATCAAAATTGGCAACAAACAAAATCGCCTGAACAACCGGGAACCACGCATTTTAGTATTGTTGATCAATATGGTAATGGTTTGTCAATGACGTCTTCCATAGAAATGGCTTTTGGTTCAACTGTTATGGTCAGGGGATTTTTGTTAAACAACCAACTCACTGATTTTTCATTTTCTGATGAAAAAAATGGAAAAAAAATCGCCAATCGAGTACAAGGAGGAAAACGACCACGCAGTTCTATGTCGCCTTTTATGATCTTTGATAAGCAAGGAAAACTGGTGATGTTAATCGGCTCACCAGGAGGCAGTCGCATTATCAATTATGTGGCAAAAACAATATTAGGCGTATTAGAATGGGGTTTAGATATCCAAGCAGCCATCAATTTACCGCACTACACAAATCGTAATGGAAGTACAGATTTAGAAAAGGATACAACAGTGATAAAAATCCAGAAAGGACTAGAGGCAAAAGGACATAAA
>JAQRMT010000070.1 GCA_028599035.1 Gammaproteobacteria bacterium | reverse complement strand
CTAAATAGCCCCAAGCTTGGGAGCAAGAGTAAAATTAATGCTTGAGTTTTTTATAAGCCTTTTTTAAAAGAAGGCTTTTGCTCAATTTTCATTAACCAGAAAGTTTAAACGGCTCATTAGCTTCATTTTTAGCAATTAATAATTTTTCCACTACATCAACTGAAAGATCTAGATTATGTGTTACTGCACGACCAATTCTAGCCCAATATTCGATTTGATTTGACGCCGTTCTAAGCCCTGCTTTTGCTTGAACTTTAGCTTGATTGTAAAAATCATCATTAACTCTAAGAGACCTTTGCGTAATTCATAATTTTTCATCCTAGCTTCGACTTTCATAATTTTTCGAAAAAGATTTTCTAAAATTCTTCCTATTTTCCATAAAAAACCTAAAAAATACCTTGTTCGTCTAACTTTTTCTTGCTTTATTTCTCTATTTTTAACCTTTTACTGTTCATTGGATACAACTGTGCTGTAAATCTCGCATTTGTTTAAAAATATTCATTCCAGTTTTAAGATTATGGCTCATGGCAATCAGCTGCGCTCTGGCTTTGTTTTTTTCTATTCCAAGGTATCTTAAGCCGTGATGAAGTTTTAACAGTCCAAAGGTACGCTCTACAATATAGCGAATGGATGAGCGTTGTTTGTTGCTGTTAAAGGATTTTATGGCTATTTTGGGAAGTTCAAATATTTTTTCCACGAGGATAAATATTTTTTCCGTGTCCTTGTGGAAAAAATATTTATCCTCGTTGGAAGTTTCCGTGTCCTTGTTGGTGGCTTCCGTGTCCTTGTTGGTGGTACTAATAAGGTTGTTGGTGCTAGCAATGCCCTTGTTGATTCTAGCAACGCCCTTGTTTGTTTTAGCAAACCCCATAAAAAAACCATCGATTAAGTGGCTATTGTTAATTGTTCAAAGTTGAAGGTAATGGTGAAGGCAAGGCTTTCACCAAAACAGCGTGGTGAAGTCCTTGCCTTTAGCTTGATTGTAAAAATCATCATTAACTCTAAATAGATATACTCATTCTTTTCTCCAGTGCGGTTAATGCTATTTTGCTACAATTGTGGCAGATTGTAACAAAATGGGAAATTCTCTAATCTAGATATAGAAATTGCAAGCATATCATCAAGATTGTGCTTGTATTTTTTATTTAGGTTGGTGTTTTTGCCTCTAAATGTTGACAAGGGAAACTTAAGCCAGTTTCTGCAAACAAATGTGAGTAGCTGGGGTGAGAGAGTGATTTATTCAACATTTTTTATTGGTCTTGGTAACTCTTCCAGCCTGCTTTAATATTGCCCCAGCCTTTTTTAGTGGCATCCCATGCTTTGCGACTGCTTTTATCGATTTTGTTGCTGATTCTTTTAGCGGTGTTGCTGCCGGTTTGTTGCCACCAATTGCCGAATTTGTCTTGAAAGCGGTTAAATTGGTTGCCGCATCGTTGTGGTTTATCGTCTGTGCTAAAGCATGAGCAGGGGAGTTTTAGGTCAATATCGACGAATTTTCTGCCGTTGTTTTCTGGAACGATGAAATCATAAAAATAAGGGCCTTTTGTTTTTGCGCCTTGTTTGATGTAATACCAAAAGGTGGTGTATTTATCAACAAAGGCGAGTTGGATGGTTTGGCTTTGAGTTTCGCTTTTGTTGAGGTGAAAAAAATCTAAACCATTTTTAGCGCTGCGCCATAGGTCGGATGAGATTACTCGTGGGTTGATTGATTTGTTGTAATGATGCCCTCTTTTGGCTTGGGTGGGGATGACTTCGCATAGATTGGCATCGCCTTTACTGACGGTGATGCGGGCATCTGCTAATACTTGGCTCGCGGCAAATAACAAACTTAAAGCTATCAACTTTTTCATTTCTTTCTCCTTTTTTTAAACCCCTTCAATCAAATAAGACAAGCTGCCTAAGAGTAAATAAACAACACTAGTAACAACCAGTGTAGCGGCAATGACTCTAGCTAGGGCAAGATTTTTGCCTAAAATTCGTTTGTTAAAAAACCATATAGCGTAGCCAACAACAAAGGCAATAATAAGTAATCGTATTAAGAACATAATTTAATTTTATCGTAATTTATCCGCAATTTTAGTCGCTAAAGCGGGGCTGATACCGCTAACTTTTTGTATTTCATCAACAGAGGCCTGCTTGATTTCTTGTAGTCCGCCAAAATAATTAAGCAGTGCTGTGCGGCGTAGTTTGCCTACGCCAGTAATGCCTTCAAGTAGCGATGTGGTGCGTTTTTTGCCTCGTTTTTGGCGATGATTTTTAATCGCAAAGCGGTGTGATTCGTCACGAATATGATTAACCAGCATCAGTGCGGGGTCGTGAGGCGCGAGATTGATTTTATTGACGCTATCGTCTTTCACTGTGATTAAAGTCTCAAGCCCTGCTTTTCGATTTTCCCCCTTAGCAACGCCGACTAATTGCACATTATCCACGCCGATGGAGTTCATCACCATAATAGCTTGATTAAGCTGCCCTAGTCCGCCGTCAATAAAGACAATGTCTGGCAGAGGGGATTTCTCTTTTAACAAGCGAGAATAACGCCTAAAAACTGCCTGATTCATCGCTGCATAATCATCGCCTGGGGTGATATTGTTGATGTTAAATTGGCGATATTTTTTAACTTTTGGCAGTCCTTTTTCAAACACCACGCACGAGGCAACAGTTGCCTCTCCCATGGTGTGGCTAATATCAAAGCATTCCATAGTACTTGGCAGTGTTTTTAAATTAAGTGTCTTTTGTAGCTGTTGAAGTTGTATGCGTTTGGTGAATTTTGAGGTTACATGTTGTCTTAGGTTTTCTTGTGCGGTGAGTGTGGCAATTTTTAAAAAATGGCGTTTGTCTTTTTGTGGTGTGTCAATAATTTGTGTGGATAGCGCCGAAGCGATAAGTTTTTTGTCTGTTAGTTTTTTGCTTAATAATAATTGCTTAGGCGTGTCTTTACCTAAATAATACAGCGGCAGAAAAGCCGATAAAACCACTTCGGCGTCTTTACCTTTGGCGTGTTGTGGGAAAATGCATTCTTGCCCAATCTGCTTACCTGAACGCACAAACAACACTTCAACAGCATGGATGCCGTCTTGAGTGGCAACACTAATCACATCCATATTGCCCATACTTTGAGAACTGTGTTGCTCTTGAATAATGCGCAAGCCGATCATTTGGTCACGCAAATGCGCTGCTAATTCAAAATCTTGATTCTTAGCAGCGGCTTGCATTTTTTTAGAGATATTGTCTAGTGTTTGCACGCCTTTCCCTGATAAAAAAAGCCCCATCATTTTGACATCTTGCATATAGTCTTTATTACTAATTTTCCCTACACAGGGGGCGCTACATAGCCCGATTTGATATTCTAGGCAAGGTCTTGATCTTGAGCGGTAGGTGGCATTAGGGCATTGCCTAACTTTAAAAATTTTCTTGAGTAAATTCAACGAATCTCGAACCACATGTGCAGAGGGGTAAGGCCCAAAAAATTGATAGTTTTCTCGCTTGATACCACGATAAAAACCTGCTCGTGGGTGTTTGTCGTTAGTGATATAAATATAGGGATAACTTTTGGCATCCTTCAGTAGAATGTTGTATCGTGGCTTATGTTGCTTAATCAGCTGGTTTTCTAACAACAACGCCTGTGTTTCTGTATCGGTAATCACCACATCAAAATTTTGAATATTAGCGACCAAGACTCTGGTTTTATCATCTTGATGAGTTTTAGAAAAATAACTAGACACCCGTTTTTTGAGATTTTTTGCCTTGCCGACATAAATCACCATGCCGTGTTTATCAAGCATTTGATAAACACCAGATTGGATTGTCAAATTTTTTAGTTTTTCTTTAATTAACATCTATACAAAAAGGTAAAATTAACTTCATTTTGAAAAGCCTTTTAGACAATGATTAAAACATTGCTTATTATATTGTTTATTCTGCCTATTAATATGGCTTTAGCAATACAAAATACCACTTCGTTAAATTCAAGCTCGTTGGATGATATTATTGACCCGCCAAACACAGCTGCGCTTAATATTATGCTCGGTGCTTTGTCATCGCTTAAAGAACTTAGAAAACAAAATAAAGCCACACTTGAGAATGTCAGAACACTCATTAAAATTAAATTATTACCCAATATTGCGATGGATGTTTCGGCTCGGTTAGCATTGGAAAAGCACTGGAATACTCTTAATAACCAACAACAGTATATTTTTCAGCAATATATCACTGAGTCTTTAATTAGAGATTATGCAGGTGTTTTAGGTGCTTATGAGCGGCTTGATAGTATCAATATTTCAGTCAATCCGAAAGTAAAACGCAAAGGCAATAAAGCGCTTGTTAAATTACTCATCGCCTTTAATGAAAACCCAAATCCTTTCAAAGTAACTTTAAAAATGGTTTATTCAGATCGCTGGCGTGTGTATGATTTAATGTTTTCAGGCGTGAGTTTGATTAAAAACTATCAAGCGCAATTTGATTCACACATTAGGCGTAAAGGCATTGACAGCCTAATAAAAAAAACTATCAACAAACTTTCAAAAGGTTAAACGCAATGTATAAGTTGGTTATTGAAGGTGGAAAACCTCTACACGGCACCATTAAATCCGCTGGCTCTAAGAACTCTTCATTGCCTATTTTGTTTGCCTCTATTTTGGCAGACAGCCCGATTACGCTAAACAACACGCCACATTTGAGTGATATATCTACTACACTAAGACTATTAATGAGCATGGGTTCTGAATTTATTTTGGAATCTGACTCCTCATTATTTATCGATTCATCTAAACTCACTAATTTAGTAGCTGACTACAATTTGGTTAAAACCATGCGTGCGTCAATTTTAGTGCTGGGACCCATGCTGGCAAAATATGGCGAAGCCAAAGTTTCGTTGCCGGGTGGTTGTGCTATCGGCACTCGCCCTGTCAATTTTCACCTTAAAGCGTTAGAGGAGTTAAATGCCACTATTGAGGTTAAAAATGGTTATATCTACGCAAAATCTGAGGGCTTAGTGGGTGCAAATATTCATTTTGACCAAGTAACAGTAACTGCCACAGAAAATGTTATTATGGCAGCCACACTCGCCAAAGGCACGACCACAATCAGCAACGCCGCACAAGAGCCAGAGGTGTCTGATTTGTGTTTTTGCCTTAATAAAATGGGTGCAAAAATTAGCGGCATCGGCACTTCAACCATTACCATCGAAGGGGTGAAAAATTTAAAAGGCGTGCAATACATGGTTTGCTCAGATCGTATTGAGGCAGCTACTTACTTGGTTGCTGCTGCTATTACAAGCGGCTCTATCACCGTTAAAAATACCAATCCTCAGGCAATGCGCTCTGTGCTTGGTAAATTAATCGAAATCGGCGCTGATATTAAAACTGAAAAAGACACCATCAGCCTTGATATGAAGGGCAGACGAGCAAAAGCCGTTAATATAAAAACTGGCACCTATCCGAATTTTCCAACCGATATGCAGGCACAATTTACTGCGTTAAATACGATTGCAGATGGTCATAGCAGCATTACTGAAAACATTTTTGAAAACCGTTTTATGCACATTCCTGAATTAATACGCATGGGGGCAGACCTCTCTCTAGAAGGTAACACCGTGGTTTGCAAAGGGGTAAAATCGCTGACAGGTGCGCATTTAATGGCGACCGACCTAAGGGCTTCAGCATCGTTAGTATTGGCAGGGTTAGCCGCCAAAGGCACTACCACGATTGAACGGGTTTATCACCTTGACCGTGGTTATGAAACCATTGAAGAAAAACTAAAATTATTGGGCGCCAACATTGAAAGAGTACAGGATTAATTATGTTAACAATCGCATTATCTAAAGGCAGAATTCTTGAGCAAACACTGCCACTATTAAAAAAAGCAGGGCTAAAAATTGCCGATGCAGAGCTGAATTCCAGGAAACTAATTTTGGATACCAATCTTGACGATGTTAAGGTGATTGTCATTCGTGCCACTGATGTGCCTGTATTCGTACAACACGGTGCAGCCGATATTGGCATTGCTGGCAAAGATGTGTTGCTGGAACACGGCGCTAATGGCTTATTTGAATTGCTAGATTTGGGTATTGCTAAATGTAAATTAATGGTTGCAGCCAGTAACAAAAACCAGTTAAAGCAAGACACTTTGAAAATTGCCACTAAATATGTTAATTCAGCCAAACACTATTTTGAAACCAAAAATCAGCAAATTGAGATTATTAAACTCTACGGCGCAATGGAGCTCGCACCCGTTGTCGGTTTAGCGCATTGTATTGTTGATTTAGTCGATACAGGTAACACACTTAAGGCGAATGGACTTGTGCCTCTTGAGCATATTGAAGACATCAGCTCTCGTTTGGTGGTTAATGCCGCTTCATTCAAGACTAAAAATGTACAAATTAAATTTTGGGTTGACATAATAGAAAAAAATCTATGATTACTCGCCTATCCACACAGCAAACTGATTTTCAGAAAAAACTATCGGATTTACTCGCTTGGGAAGGTGTATCTAATACTAATGTTACTCAAACCGTTAATGATATTATTGCCAATATCAAAGCCAACGGTGATATGGCACTGGTTGATTACACCATTAAATTTGACAGTGTAAATGCTGCCAATATGTCAGACCTAACCATTGCGTTGCCAGCGCTTAAAGCGGCCTTTGAATCACTAGATAATAAGGAAAAAACCGCACTACAAACAGCGGCTGATAGAGTGCGCACCTATCATGAAAAACAACGCCAAGACACTTGGACTTATACCGAAGATAACGGCACAGTATTAGGACAAAAAATCACCCCAATTGAACGAGTAGGCTTATATGTGCCAGGCGGAAAAGCGGCCTATCCTTCTTCGGTATTGATGAATGCCATCCCCGCCAAAGTTGCTGGCGTGCAAGATTTAATTATGGTCGTGCCCACGCCAAATGGTGTTACCAATCCATTGGTTTTAGCAGCAGCGTATATTTCAGGCGTTACCCAAGTGTTTACCGTAGGTGGTGCACAAGCAATAGCAGCGCTGGCTTACGGCACGCAAACCATACCAAAAGTAGATAAGATTGTCGGTCCGGGTAATATTTACGTCGCCACCGCTAAGCGCGCAGTATTTGGTCAAGTTGGCATTGATATGATTGCTGGTCCGAGTGAAATTCTCATTATTTGTGATGGAAAAACTGACCCTGATTGGATTGCCATGGATTTATTTTCCCAAGCCGAACACGACGAAGATGCGCAATCAATCTTACTTTGTTCTGATAAAAGTTTTATTAATGAAGTAGAAAAAAGCATTGAAAAACTTTTGCCAACTATGAACAGAAAAGACATTATCGTCAAAGCACTTAAAGACCGTGGCGCATTAATCCACACCAAAAACATGAACGAAGCCATCGCTATTTCTAACCAAATCGCACCCGAACATTTGGAGCTTTCTGTCGAAAACCCTAAAGCCATGCTGGATGATATAAAACACGCTGGTGCAATCTTTATGGGCAGAAACACCTGTGAGGCACTCGGTGATTATTGCGCAGGACCTAATCATGTGCTGCCCACCTCTGGCACTGCTCGTTTCTCATCACCACTCGGTGTTTACGACTTTCAGAAGAAATCCAGTTTAATTATGGTATCTGACCAAGGCGCAAACACACTCGGTGAAATTGCCGCTACCTTAGCTGACGGCGAGGGGTTACAAGCACACGC
>JAQRMT010000007.1 GCA_028599035.1 Gammaproteobacteria bacterium | reverse complement strand
AAAATTTTCATAATCTAATCGTAAACTATGATATTTAAAAAGATTATTAAAATACGATAATCTTGTGTCTTGCTCGTCAGTTTGTGACTCTATCGCATACCTAAGTTCGGTGTTGCTATTGGCATATTTCTTTTCAAATTCTTGCGTTTTCATTGCATTAATTATTAATTGCTTCTTATTAATATCAAGCGTTTTTCTCAAAGCATCTAATTGCATCAAAATGTTATGATTGTTGTCTTGCAATTCTAAAATTTTTTCTCTCTTGTTTAAATCCAGTATTTTTAATTCATTTTGTTTTTTTGAAATTCGCCCACTATTAAGAGAGCTTTTTAACGGAAAATCAATACTAAACCCCAAACTCAAACTATTATCACTATCAATACTATTACCAAAAATAGATTTAGTATTTCTCACTGTCTTCATGCCTAAATTTAAATCTACTTTTGGCTTACTTTGGTTATTTAGACTGTGTGTTTCTCGATGAATTTTAGTTTTTTGTAATTCTAAAATCTTAATAGAGTTTAAGTGGTTGATATTTAATTTATTAGTTACATTGATAATTTTTTCTAACTGTAATGTATTGCTTATGATGCTAACGCCAATTAAATTTTGTAACGCTTGTTTAATGCTTTGCAGCTCTTGTTTGGCTTCTATCAGACTAATCTTTTGATTTTGATAATTGTTCTCTTGTAACAATACATCTGATTTATCTACCAAATTACTTTCAAACCTTTTGTTAATCAAATCTAGTTGCTTCTTTGCACTGTTAAGGCTTGTGTCAAGCGTGTCTACTTTGTGCTCTAAAAATTTCATTTGCCAGAATTTCTTTAAGCTACTATTAATAAAGTTATTGGTATCAATCTTGACTTGCAAATTACCTATCTGCTGTTCAATTAGTGCTAAATCTGTATCAAGCGTAGTGTTAATGCCTTTTTTATCTCTTATCAGCGGAATAGCATAGCTAAGAGACAGTGCATTCTTGTATTCATTTGTAGACGACTTATCTTTGCTTAAAGTGTTAGCAATACTGATAACCTCCCCTCGAGTATTGGTTTTATTGAATGAATTATTAATATCAAATAATTCATCACTATTAGAAGTATTAATTGTGCTGGAAAAATTCCAATCAGTATATGCGTTGGCAATTTTATTATCAACAACCAAACCATCACCAATACGCTTTTGAGTTTTAAAAAATGGGTGATTGTCTTGTAAGAGTTCTATAAATTGCACTTCATTTATTGCAAAAGAGTTGCCAATGAAACTCGTTAAAACCAACAACAATATTTTTATATGCGAATATTTCATTTGACTATATGATGCCCATATTTAATAAAATACTTACCTACTTTTTGTAAAAATGATTGAATTTCAATATTAATCAAATACAAACATGGTAATAAAATTAAGGTTAATATTGAGGAAAATAACAAACCATAACCTAATGCCATTGCCATGGGTCTAAGTAATAAGTCTATCCCCCCGATACCATATACCATTGGCAGAATTCCAGCTAAAGTTGTGAGTGTTGTTAATACAATGGCTCGCAATCTATCTTTAGTGCCAGCAGCAATCAGCTTAATTATTTCTTCTTTTTCTTGCGTTTGATTAATGCGTTTATGGTTCAAGTGGTCAACTAAAACAAGCGCACCATTAACAACAACACCTACTAATGCCAATAAACCCAACATTGCAAAAAAACTTAAAGGCTCTCCATGTAAGAAAAACGACCAAATAACGCCAATTACCCCAAAAGGAATGGACAGCAAAACCAATATAGGTTGTGAGTAAGAGTTAAACAATAAACTTAACAATAAAAACATCGCAAAAATTGCCAATATAAAGGCATTTTGAAAGTCTTGCATAGACTGCTTGTCGTCTTTGCCACCACCATCTACAACGATATGAACTTTGGGAAATTGTTGTTTAATATTAGATTTTTCAAAAATATGTTTAATGGCTCTAGCAGTGGTGGTTTTTTTATCATTCACACTGGCGCTTACTAAAACCGATTGTTGTCCTTGATAATGATTGTAATCTGGCTCTCCACTAATCTGTTTTAATGTTGCAAATTGAGAAACAGCAATCATTTTGTTGTCATTATTGGCAATCTTGATTTTTAATACATCTTCCTCGGTTTGCATTATTACCTAAATACATTCTGAAATAAACATCATTATCGCCTTGACGCATATTGGTAATTTCCACTCCATTAAAGGCTGCTTTTAGATAGGTAGAAATGTTGGCGTAATCAATATTTAGTCGTTCAATTTTTTCATTATCCAGTTTAACTTCTATACGTGGTTTCCCGGGTTTATCGTCTCTATCTATATCATAAAGGCCTGTCATTTTTTCCATTATTTTCGTTAATTGACTGGCTGCATTTTTTAAGTCACTATAAGGGCCAATTAAATTAATCTCAATATCACTGCCTCGTGGCGGACCTGGTCTTTTGACTGAAAAAACTATTTTTTCAATTCCTTGAATATTTTTTGTGGCTTTTTTAAGGTCTTCCATAATGGTTCTTGCTGATAATTCCCTATCATTGGTCGGAATTAAAGCAATATCCATGTCTACAATATGTGCAAATCGTGTCGCAATATCTGTGGACAATGAATCTAAGTTTTTACCCACTGTCTTGATGATAATAGGCTCTACTTGGTTTACTATTTTTTCTAATTCTATTAGCGATACCCCTATTTTTGTTTCTATACGGGTGTTAATTTTGTCTGATGACTTGCTAGGAAATAAAGTAAATTTTAATTGCGTTGCTGCTAAAAAAATTGAGACAGCCAGCAAAGAAACAAAAGACAAAACAACGATATAACGATAATGCAAAATTGTTTTTAGAAAATTCTCAAACTTCAATTCGTATTTTTTAAACCAGTTAATCTTTTTATCACTTGCCTTCATAGCAAAAAGATGTGCTGGCAGGGCAATAGTCACCTCCAATAATGACATAATTAAAGCGAAAATAACCACCAATGGCAGTATATAAACAAACTTACCCATTGTGCCACTCATCATAAACATAGAAGAGAATGAAATAACAGTGGTTAAAAGACTGGTAATAAGAGGCATAATAACCTTTTTAAAACCCTTTACGACAGTGCGGATACTTCTGCCCTCTTTTTCAATATGGGAATGAATGCTTTCAGCGATAATAATACTGTCATCCACCACCAGCCCTAATACCAATATCATTCCAGACAACGATACTAGATTGATTGTTTCGTCAAATATAACCATAAAGGTAATGGCACCTAATAAAGTGACTGGCAAACTCAAAGACACCCAAAAAGCCGTTTTAAATGATAGAAAAATTCCCAATACAATGACAACCAGTGCCAACCCAGTAATGCCATTGTTCATCACAATATCTAATCTGTTTTTAACCTCTTTAGACCCATCACGACTATAAAACACTTCTAATGTTTTTAAATTTGATTGCTTGAAAGCCGCTACAGTCTCTTTGATTTTCTCAACCGTTGTTATGATGTCCGCCTGTTCTTGTTTTTTTACCAATAAACTGAAACTTTTATATCCATTAGTATGCAAAATAGAGGTCTCTTTAACAAAGCCATTTTCAACAGTTGCTATGTCTTTAACCTTGATGGCAAGACCATCAAACAACGCTTTAACAACAATATTTTCTACATCACTTGCTTTGGTATATTTAGATAAAACAACGATATTTTTTTCTTGAGTAGGGTTATTATTATCACCTGCTGTATAGCGAGTATTGTGGTCATTAATACGCTTTACCACTTGATTTAATGATAGTTTATACTGATTGAGTTTTTCGGGTGAAATATAGACCTTCACCTCTGAATCTAAATAACTTTTTTGATTAACTTCCGCAACACCTTCTATTCTTTCTAAAGTTTTTTCTAAATTATCGCTAACCAATCTTAACTGCTCGTAACCGATACTACTGTCTGTTAAATTAATCTGTATAACGCTTTTAAGTGAGACTTTCTTTTCCTTAGCTGTTGGTAAGTTTTTTATTTCGCTAGGCAGTCCTTGCACACGATTGACTGCATTGCGAATATCCCTTTTAACTGCTTCTTTATCCTTAATATCTGGTTCAATTTCAATCTTAATAGAAGATAAATTTTCTTTAGAAACAGAAGTGTAACTTTTCATACCCGTAATACTCTTTAGCTCCTCCTCAATTTTATTAGTAACATTAAGTTCAACATCTTCAGGAGAAGCGCCCGGATAAGCAGTTTTTATTGTCATTTCCTCCATATCAACATTGGGGAATTTATCCCTTTGAATAGATTGCAACGACGACAGTCCTAGTAAGATAATAAAAACCGTGAAAACAACGGCTAATTTTTTTTGCTGGAATAAAAAAGCAAGAATCATGAGATGTTATGTCAATATATTTGTTTGTTATACGACACAAATTAAAAAAGTATTCGTTTTTAATCAATTTTCTTAACTCATATTATGGATTTATTGAAGAAAACGCCCTATAAATAGTGTGGAATATTTTTTAAATTACGCAAAAGCTAGATGGGTAAAATTTAGAAATAAATAAAAATATCAGTATAGATGAAACCATCTTGGCTGATTTTCGTATCATTATATGGTTGAATTTTAGGAATATCTTAATGTTATTAGAAATTGTATTCGCTGCAGGTTGTTTTTGGGGTGTGGAGAAAAACTTTGAACAAATACCGGGCGTGGTCGATGTTGTCTCTGGCTATGCGGGTGGGAATTATGACAATCCAACTTATCACCAAGTAATAGCAAATAAAGGCGATAACAGTGCATTTGACTTTCTAAGTTTGCTCAAAAAAATCAGCTGGAGTGACGAGGATGAAGTGCCTGAGAAGTCTACAAACATCGTCAACCACACCGAAGCGGTCAAAGTTACTTATGACACAAAGCTGGTTTCTACTGAGTTTTTGATTAAGAATTTTTGGGAACTCCACGACCCCACGCAAACCAACGGACAGGGCAATGATAGGGGTAATAATTACCGATCCGCTATTTATTGGACGAACGATGAGCAAAAACAAATCGCACTCAAAACCAAAGATGAATATCAACAATTATTAAAAGACAAAGGTTTTGGCGAAATTGTTACCGAACTAAAGCCACTTGATAAATTTTGGCAGGCAGAAGATTATCATCAAAACTATCTGGCAAATAACCCGAACGGCTATTGCCCTAACCACAAAACTGGCGTGAGCTTTATCGACAAAGGCATCATTCAAGAAAAACTCAGTGGCACTTATAACGAACACCTAAAAAATCTTATCTTATCGCCTTTAACTGGCAAAGAAATCATCGTCATTGAATCCGATGCCTATTGTCCTTATTGCATCGCATTTAAGCAAAAAGTGTTAGACCACTACAAGGGCAGTATTCCCGTTAGAAGCGTATTTGCACACAATCTCAAAGGTTACACAATTAAAACGCCGACCTTTGCTACGCCCACGATTTTGTTTATTGAAGACGGGATAGAGAAAGCAGGTTTTCAAGGTTATTTATCACCCAAAGAATTTTACAAAGCTCTAGGTAAATTCAAACTCGGTAACTCTAAAGCCTTTGACATTGCCTTTAACGAAGGCACAGAAGGTCGATTTTGTAAACAATATGATATTTTCAAAAATACACCGGATGGCGTGTTCACTGACAAACTCTCAGGTGCGCCGTTATTTAATACCGACAATCGTTTTAATTCCAAGAGTGGCTGGCTTAGTTTCACCAAAGCGATTGATGGAAGCACCTTAGAAAAACCCGATAATCGATTTGGCATGAATCGCACGGAAATCCTCTCAAAAAGCACAGGCATCCACTTAGGCCATGTATTTGAAGATGGTCCAGATGGCACTCGTCGCTTTTGCATCAATGCGACTGTGTTAGATTTTATTGCTGATAAAAAATCTTAAGCCGTCCATCTTTTTGTAAAAATTTATTACAAGAGACCTTTGGCAATGTTATTAACAAGCCTATTGCACCCTAAACTTTGTTTCTATATGCCGACATAAGTGCAAAAGCTCATCTTTTGCATGAGTATTCCATATTTGAGGAGTTAAAAACAGCCTTGCAAGCAATTCCCTAAACTTGTTAGGAAAATGAATTTCAATCATTAATTTCACCTTACTCTTTGCTGACACATCTGAATCAACAAACTCAAAACTGGTTATACTCATGCTTTTTGCCCTAATCAATCCAAATAAAGTTACTTGACTGTCTTTTGAAACAAGTCTCATTTTACTGCCGTTAATTTTTTCGATAATTTTGTAGTTATGCTCCACATTTTGAAACCAAGATTTTTCGTTGATTTTTATAATATCGCCAACAATCTCATAACTAATATGGTCGTTGCTTAATTTGGTGTAATAATTCCCAATGCCTAGATACTCATCATAAGCGAATTGACGGGGGGCTTTACAACGGCAAGTGTGTTTAATTTTTATCAATGGCTTACTTAGGCTTGCATGATGCCATAGAGCATAGAAAAATGGCAATCAAATGAACTGTCTTGTTAAAAAAATCTGTCATCATAAGTGGGTGCTTTCTAGGCGTAATTTATAAAATAAAAAAGTAACACTTGAAATCAATTGCCCTCTCCGATTTTAACTTAAATTGTTAGGTTTTTGATAATAATACTGCACCTGTCCCAATCATCACGCTGCCTGCTATTTTATTCATTTTATTTTGAGCACTTCCATTTTTCAAAAATCGTCTAGCCCGTGAGGCTGTGTAAGCATAAAACAGCATGACAGAACCAAGAACCACAGAAACAACAAGTGCGACTATTGCCACATCAAGACTTGAAAGCAATTGAAGGTTGACGAAGGTTGGTAAAAAACCAAGATAGAAAAGAATCACTTTAGGGTTGCCTAGGGTGATGGATAATCCACTCCAAAAACTGTGTTTTTTCGATTGCAATTTTAATGCTGTCATATCACTCTTAGATGAATTTGATTGCCACAATTTAACCCCCAACCAAATTAAATACCCGCCACCAAAATATTTAATGAGCGTAAATAACTCGCTAAATGCTTCTGCAACCATCGAAAGACCAAAAATGGCAAATAAAAGAAATATCAAGTCTCCGACCACTATTCCTATAACCATAGGAATAGCGTGTTTAAATCCTGACGAGAGTGCCTTGGAAATTATGGCAACAACACCCAAACCAGGCGTTATTGCCAACAAAAACATTGCTGCAGCCAAACCTAAAATACTCAATATTGCCATAAACAGGTCTTTAAATAAAAGGGCAACGCCCTACTCACTTGTTATGTTTAAAGCTTAATACAAAATTAACTGCTGCTTTGCTAGAAAGACTTATTCCAGCAACTGTTTGTGATAAATCAATTAAATTTTTAGCAGGAATACCATAATCGTTAGCATTTATAATTATTGGCTTCATAGAAGTAATTAATAATTTTTTCCTATAAACTTTAGCAATTAAAACATCTAACTTTATCTCTTTGCTGGTGCCGTAAAAATTCAAAATAGCAGGTATTTCCATTTGCTTGTAATAAGATATTGATTTTAATTTTTTCATATCAATTTTTGCTTTAATTGTGGCTTGAGGAAATTTCACAATTTTAAAAAACAAATCCTGTATTCTCGTATCTCTTATCAATACACTTGTATTTACACTGCTTAAGTCAATAATTATTTCAACCTCGCCCAACGAAGAAATTGAACCTTTGACATTGTCAAAAACAGCGGGCTCAATGACATATTGTTTTTTTATAGTGCTAAAATTTACGATTGAATTCTTACCATCAATAACATATTTACTACCTGCAAAAGCGTTATTAGCACTTGTTATTAACAATAATAAAAATATTGCAGTTATGTTTCTTGTTAAGCTCATTTTATTTCTCCTAGATTTTTTAATTTAAAGGGTGACGAGCTTACATTTTATGTAAAAATAGTTCTTGCCTTGCCAGTTACCCTAACCAACACATTAACGATTATAAGCCTCTTCTTTGCGACTTGCAACTCTAACAACCAACACAAATAATTCGATAATCGCCAACGCAATAACGCCAAAGCTGTTTAGAAATATTTAATAAATTATTTAGCCCTAAAAGCCCAAGCCGCCAATAACCCTGTTGCCACAAAGGCCAAATAAGAGGTATATGCAGGCACCACCTGTCCATTCACTGTTACTACCCAACCATCAAAAATTCTAAGCAAGTGTGCGAACGCCACAATAGTAAAAATAGTGCCTGATATGACAATATAGTTTCTCATTTATACTTCATTTTGCGTTTCAACTTCATTCTCAGAAGTTTCATCGTCGTCTTCAGTTTCGGCAATCTTAGCAAGAGAGACCAGTTTTTCACCTTTAGCGATTTTGATAAGGGTAACGCCTTGGGTATTACGACCGATGATGGAGACATCGGCAGCACGGGCACGAACAAGGGTGGCTTTATTGGAGATAAGCATCATTTCATCCTCGTCTGTTACCTGGATAGCGCCGACAACTTTACCGTTTCTATCGCTGGTTTTGATAGAGATAACACCTGATCCGCCTCGTGCTTGAGAGCGGTATTCATCAAGTGCGGTGCGTTTTCCAAAGCCTTTTTCAGTGGCAGTTAGGATTGAGTCTTCCCCATCTGTGATAATGGCTGAGACGATTTTATCGTCTTTTAACTTCATGCCACGCACGCCGATAGCTGTTCTACCTACGGCGCGCACATCGGATTCTTTAAAACGAATGGATTTACCATTGGCTGAGAACAACATAATATCCTGCTCGCCTGAGGTGATGTCAACACCCACGAGTTTATCGCCATCTCTAAGGTCAATGGCAATGATGCCGCCTTTTCTTGGGCGGGCAAAATTAGTCAGTGATGTTTTCTTACAAGTGCCACTACTGGTTACCATAAATACAAATTGCTCGTCACTAAACTCAGCCACTGGCAAGATGGCGTTAATTGATTCTTCTTTGTCAAGTGGTAATAAATTAATAATTGGTTTGCCTCGTGCGGTGCGTGATGCCATTGGTAACTCATAAACCTTAAGCCAATGCACCTTGCCGGTGGATGAAAAACACAACACGGTATCGTGTGAATTGGCAACGAATAACTGATCTACAAAGTCCTCATCTTTCATCTTGGTGGCAGCTTTACCCTTGCCACCACGGCGTTGTGCTTGATAATCACTAAGTGATTGTGCCTTAATATAGCCGCCGTGTGACAAGGTTACCACCCGTTCTTCTTGGGCAATAAGATCCTCTAGCGTTAAGTCAATCTTGTTTTCAACGATCTTGGTCATTCTGTCATTGGCAAAATTCTCACGAATTTCGACTAACTCATCACGAATGACTTGCATTAACTTTTCAGGATTTTGCAAAATATCTAATAAATATTTAATTTGTTCTAACAACTCATTAAATTCATCAAAAATCTTATCTTTTTCTAAGCCTGTTAAACGATGAAGTTTTAAATCAAGAATAGCTTGTGCTTGTTTTTGTGAAAGTTGATAATCACCACTGGCTTGTAAACCGAGTTCAGCGGGTAAGTCTTCTGGCTTGAATAACGACATATCGCGGTCACCAATCAAATCTTTAATCACACTGCCCTGCCAAGTTTGGGCAACTAATTTTTCCCTCGCCTCAGTTGGATTGGCAGCAGACTTAATCAATTCGATGATTTCATCAATACTACTAAGTGCGACTGACAAGCCTTCTAAGATATGTGCACGGTTTCTGGCCTTGTTTAACTCAAAGATAGAGCGGCGAGTAACCACATCACGCCTATGAGCAATAAAAGCGTCCAATATGCTTCTTAGCGTCATCAATTTTGGCATTCCCTTATCGATTGCCACCATGTTGATACCAAAAACGGTTTGCATTTCGGTCAGTTTATACAGATTATTTAGCATCACTTCTGGCACTTCGCCACGACGAAGTTCAACCACCATACGCATGCCATCTTTGTCAGATTCATCCCTCAAGCCGGTAATACCATCAACTTTTTTATCCTTGACCAATTCAGCGATCTTACCAATTAATCTAGCCTTATTGACTTGATAGGGTAGTTCTGTTACCACAATACTTTGTTTGTCTTCGCCTTCAACATGAGAAACAGAACGCAGATAAATTTTGCCTTTGCCTGTTTCATAAGCCTGGCGAATGCCGCTAGCGCCATTAATAATGCCAGCGGTTGGAAAATCAGGCCCTGGCATCACTTCTAACAACTCGTCGATGGTTATTTGTTCGTTATCAATCACTTGCAAACAAGCGTTGACCACTTCTCCTAGATTATGCGGCGGGATATTGGTCGCCATACCTACTGCAATGCCTGATGAGCCATTAATCAAAAGATTAGGCACACGGGTTGGTAATACGCTTGGCTCGGATTCTGAGCCATCATAATTGTCAATAAAATCAACAGTTTTCTTGTCTAAATCACGCAATAATTCATGCGATAATTTTGACATACGGATTTCTGTATAACGCATCGCTGCCGCACGATCGCCATCAACTGAGCCAAAATTACCCTGACCATCGATCAAAATACTACGCATCGAAAATGGTTGTGCCATCCGTACAATAGTGTCATACACGGCCGTATCGCCATGTGGGTGGTACTTACCAATCACATCACCGACAATACGGGCAGATTTTTTATAAGCCTTGTTATAGTCATTACCCAACACATCCATGGCATAAAGCACACGACGATGCACGGGCTTTAGCCCATCTCGCACATCAGGCAGAGCACGGCCAACGATGACACTCATAGCGTATTCCAAATAGGAATCTCGCATCTCATCTTCAATGCTAATTATGGGGAAATTAGATATGACACTTTCGGGATTATCAATGTTTTCAGACATACAAAAAAGACTTAATTAAATTGGTTTTTATTGTACCCTAAAAGAGCTAGATTTACAACTAAAATATATCAATTCTTTAATGTAAAAAACCATTAAAAATCAATAATTTATGAGTTTCTTTTATGAACAGACTGTGCCAATGTTTTGAGCAAATTCTCGGTATCATTCCAGCCAACACAACCATCGGTAATGCTAACACCATATTTAAGTGATTTTAACAATGCAACGGGTTGACTGCCTTCGTTAAGATGCGATTCAATCATTACACCAAAAATATGCTCAGAACCTGCGCCAATTTGCTTGGCAATTTCATCGCCAACTTTTATTTGATTTCTAAATTTTTTCTCGCTATTAGCATGAGAGAAATCAACCATTAATCGCTCAGGCAATTTCGCACTAGAAAGTTGAGCGATGGTTTTTTGAACGCTGTCACTGTCATAATTAGTCCCACTCTTACCACCACGCAAAATAATATGGCAATTTGGATTGCCAGCGGTGGTATAACGATTAATCATGCCTTTTTTACTAATCGACCAAAACATATGAGAATTTGAAGCAGAAATCACCGCATCAATTGCCACCTGGGCACTGCCATCTGTGCCATTTTTAAAACCCACAGGGCAAGACAAGCCTGATGCTAATTCTCGGTGCGTTTGGCTCTCTGTGGTGCGTGCGCCGATGGCCCCCCATGAAATCAAATCGGAAATATATTGTGGGGTAATAAGGTCTAAATATTCAGTCGCTGTAGGTAAGCGTAGCTTGGCTAAATCCAGTAATAATTTACGCGCCAAATCAAAGCCTTTTTCCATGTTACAACTGTCGTCTAAATCAGGGTCGTAAATCAACCCTTTCCAGCCAATCGTAGTGCGTGGCTTTTCAAAATACACCCGCATAACAATAAATAAATCGTCTTTTAATTCATCTTTTAATTTTGCTAATTTTTCAGCATATTCTATTGCTGCCTTGGGGTCGTGGATAGAGCAAGGCCCAACCACAACGAGTAGGCGCTTGTCTTTGCCTTTAACAATATTGGCAATGGCTTGCCGTGCTTCAACAATAAAATCAGACTCGGGCTTTTTTACCTCATGGCGTTTAATGTACACCATCGGCGTGGTAATCGACTCCGCCTTGGTAATGCGAATATTGCTAATTTTTTGTAGTATCTTTTTTAGCATTTGTTATTTTCAATCACTGCATAAGCCGAATGGTTGTGAATCGATTCAAAATTTTCTGACTCTAAACGATAATAATCAATATTGTCATTGGCATTCAAGCCAACCGCAATATCACGCACCAAATCTTCAACAAAAGCAGGATTGTCATACGCTCTCTCGGTAACGACTTTTTCGTCATCTCGTTTTAATATAGCATACAACTCACACGATGCGTTTTGCTCCGCTAAGTCGATTAAATCCTCTAAATACAAAGTCTTTCCTTTGGCAATTCTGGCCTTAATGGTGATGTGTGAGCGTTGATTGTGTGCGCCGTATTTGGAAATACTCTTTGAACACGGGCAAAGGCTGGTTACTGGCACCACCACTTTCATCATCACTTCCGACTTACCTTGATTCAAAATACCGTATAAAGTAACCTGATAATCCATCAACGACTCTACCCCCGAAGAAGGGGCTTTTTTATTCCTAAAGAAGGGAAAATCTAGCGTGATATGCGCTGTTTCTGACTCTAATTTTTCACGCACCTTGTCAATAACTTTGCCAAAATTACCACTATTAAATTCACAAGGACCTTCATTTAAAATCTCAATAAAACGCGACATATGCGTGCCTTTTACATGCTCTGGCAGGGTAACCGTCATGGTAAAGTTGCCAATCGTTGCGTTTTTATTATCATCACGATCAATGAAAGTAATCGGGTGTAGAATATCCTTAATACCCACTTTATCAATCACAATTTGCCGTGTGTCTATGCTATTTTGTGTATCAGGTAGATTAGTTGCACTCATAATTTTGGCTCCGAATAAGCGACAGATGCTCTGGGGGTTTCCCAAATAATAACTTCGCAAACATGAACAGTTTGATTGTTAATTAATACACCCACTTCTTCGTAAAAATATTTTGCAATATTCTCAGCCGTTGGGTTTAGCTCGTCAAAAGGTTTAATTTCATTCAAATATTGATGATCCAATCTTTTAACCACGGCTTTAGTTTGCTTTTTAATTTCTCGAAAATCAATCGCAATACCTGTGTCATTAAGCACTTCAGATTCAACCGATACTTCGACCTGCCAATTATGGCCGTGCAGACGCGCGCAATCACCAGGGTAATCTCGCAGAGAATGTGCTGAAGCAAAGTCAGTAACAATTTTTAAGACGAACATAATTCGGAAAAATTGGAAAAAAGAACCATTATACCAACCTATAAGGATTAATTACACTTTGAATTGATGGGTTTAAAATTGCTGTTGATAAGAAATGCCAATTTTTTGAGTGTTGTGCTTGTAGGATGCGGGCAAAGAATAAGGCAAGAGTGGGTAATAATCCATTTGACTGTGTTTATCTTCATAATTTTCTTGATTGAATGATAAAGACAACTTACTCTCTTTGTTTATCGCCTTAGATAGTGTTGCACTAACCCCGTACCCTTTGACAAAACTCTCCTGAACGGTATAAAACCCCCTACGCAAGTGTTCGTCAATACTTTCAACATATCCAAAAATAACACTAGGCTTAACATCAAAACTGATGCTACTTGATAATGGATATTGATAACTCACGCCTAAGTTGAGTAGGTAAAAATCCTGTTTATATCTTAATGTGTCTCCAATAAAATTGGATAATTTGTTTGTAATAAAATCTTTCTGTCTTGTATCAGACCATACTAAATCTAATTCACGATATTGAATATTAGCAAAAACAGCACTACGATTAGTAATATCTTTAGCGGCTTCTAATCCAATACTAAAAAAATCCTCAACATCGCTATTGGAGCTTGAAAAAATAATTAACTGGTTATTATCCCAATCATAATCCTTACCAGTGACGCGTAAATTTTTTACAACTTTAGACGCTTTAAAAGTGTAGCGAATATCTTGATGTTCCTTACCAAAACCAACGCCTACCGTCTGAAATTTAAACGGAAAATCAAGTTTAGATTTTAAACCCCCTGCTTTAACAACATAAGAGGATTCTCCTTGGTATTGCTCAACAAAAACAGAACTCTGTGAAAATACTAAAGATGGGTAAAAAATTAGGGCAATGAACCCTAAAAATAATCGTTGGAAAAGTTTTATTATAAGTCTATCTCTTTTGAAAAAGTACCATCAATATACAAATTAACAACACCGCTCTCTGCTTTAATTCCTATAGTTTTATTATCTTTAGCTGTATATCTTGCAATACCGCCATCATTCACTCTTCCATCATTATTTGAAAATACAAAAGGGGTGGCACTCATGTTGTAACTAGTGTCGTAAGTAACATAAGCTTCTAAATTATTGCCGATATAAAGCTGCCCCTTTGTTTGATAAATTTGAATATCGTGATTTGTCAAAAGTTTTACATGAAACTTACAGTCCTTGCATCCATATTTTTGGTTATTTTCAACACCTATTGCTGATAGAGTTATTGTCACATCTTCCGTATCATCGCCAGCAACTGAATACTCAACATTCATAAAACTACCAACTTGCATAGTGCTATACACAATATCATTTTTCTTCACGCTTAAAGCACTTTTTACCTCAAGAGTTGCTTTTTTCAACTCATCTTCACCATTAAGTTTAATAAATTCAATTGTGCCGGACAATGAGCCAGTTATTGTATCAAAACCCGTATTTTTGCAATTAGTATAGGTTATAGCATATGCACCAGTATCGGCATTAAAACTACCTGAAATAGTGCCTTTTATATCGCAGTCTTCAATAATACTGACAATCGAATTAAGTGCGTTAGACTGTGGTAAATTTTCAACACTCTTAGACAATATATTACTTATATTGCGGGCAATAAGTGATGTATTAGCGCCTGAAGAATCATCTATATTATTCAAACCATAACTTGCACTTCTGCTAACAGTGGCTTTGGCAACTTTTTCGCCATTTTCCTGAGTGGCTTCTGCCAATACAGCGTTATTGGGAAAATTAACACCCAATGAACCGCCACCGCCACCGCCACCACATCCTGTTAATAAAACACTTGCTAACAATACACCTAAACTTAAACTTTTCATCACCCTACTCCATTCATAAAATGAAACGAGTATAACATCACCCCCCCCTTGAAGTCAATAAATTTGACTAAATTTAGACTTCGGTAGGCGTATCACTTGTGTTTTCTTTTGCCTTGGTTGGCCTGCTGATTGCTTCGATTTTCGATAGGTTTTGGTAGCCTTTTGGTAATAGGTTTCCTCGTCTTGCACGCTTGCCCATGTAGTTGGTTAAATCTTGAAATTTGATGGTTAGGTGGCGTTTTCCTGCGGTTACTTTAAGGCTTTGTGTGTCAAGTAAAACACAAATATCAACAACAAACTCTTCGCCAGATTTCATTTCTTTTGCTGGGATTTGAATCAATTTATTGCCCTTGCCTTTTGACAAAATCGGCAATTCAGACACGGGGAATATCAACAATCTACCACGATTAGTGGTAACGGCAATAAACTGTTTTTCCAAATCATCAACTTCGACCACGCTCATTACTTCAGCGCTTCCTGACAATGAAAGTGAAGCCTTGCCTGCCTTTTTCTTCGATAATAAATCACCGATGGTGGTAATAAAACCATAGCCTGCATTAGAGGCAAGTAGGATATTTTGTGTGTCATCGCCCATGATTACATCGACAAACTTCGCTTCTGCTGGTGGCGCAAGTTTTCCTGTCAGCGGCTCACCCTGCCCTCTGGCGCTTGGCAGAGAGTTAGCCGTTAATGCGTAAGAGCGTCCTGTAGAATCTAAGAATATTGCACTCTTATTACTACGACCTTTAGCGCTGGTTAAAAAATTATCGCCAGATTTGTAATTCAAAGTGCCTGGATCAATGTCGTGCCCTTTGGCGCTACGCACCCAGCCCTTATCGCTTAACACCACGGTAACATTCTCAGCAGGCATTAAATCATCTTCATTAAAGGCTTGTGATTGCACTGTACTTGGCTTAAGGCTTGAGCATCTTTCATCGCCAAATTCTGCAACAATGGCTTTAAGTTCTTTTTTGATATAAGTTTTTAGACGCATATCACTTGATAACAGAAGTTCTAATTTTTCTTTTTCTTCTGCCAACGCCTGTTGTTCGCCTTGGATTTTCATCTCTTCTAATTTGGCAAGATGGCGGAGTTTTAACTCTAAAATCGCCTCTGCCTGTATCTCGCTAAGCTTAAAACGCGCAATTAATACCGGCTTGGGCTTGTCGTTCTCTCGAATAATGGCAATCACCTCATCAATATTCAAAAAGGCGATTAACAAGCCTTCTAAAATATGCAGTCTTGCTAAAATTTTATCCAAACGATGGTTTAGACGATTGGTTACCACTTGTGTGCGATAAGTAAGCCACTCTTTAAGCATTGGAATGAGTGGCTTAACCTGTGGCTTGCCGTCCAAACCAATCACATTCATATTAACACGGTAATTCTTTTCTAAATCAGTGGTGGCAAATAAATGTAGCATTAATGCATCAACATCCACACGATTTGACCTTGGAACAATCACAATGCGAGTTGGATTTTCATGGTCAGATTCATCACGAATATCCTCCACCAACGGCAGTTTTTTCTTACGCATTTGATCGGCAATTTGCGTGATAACTTTAGAGCCAGAGGTCTGAAAGGGCAATGTCTCAATGACAATATCACTCTTTTCTTTTGTATAAGTGGCGCGCATTTTCACCGAGCCGTGCCCCGTTTCGTAAATCTGTTTAATATCTGCTGGGGAAGAGATGATATCGGCGTGCGTAGGATAATCAGGTGCTGGCAAAATCTGCATAATTTCGTCTAAATCAGTGGATGGTTTGTCCAATAATTGAATACAAGCAGAAACCACTTCGATCAAATTATGCGGCGGCACATCAGTTGCCATGCCAACGGCAATACCCGAAGTGCCGTTCAGTAAAAGATTTGGCACTTGTGCTGGCAGGTTTTTAGGTTCTTGCAATGAGCCATCAAAATTATCCGCCCAATTCACCGTGCCTTGGTTGATTTCTGCCAGTAATAAATCTGCATAACGAGAAAGCTTACTCTCGGTATAACGCATCGCTGCAAAGGATTTTGGATCATCAGGCGCACCCCAATTCCCCTGTCCGTCAATAAAAGGATAACGATAAGAAAATGGCTGTGCCATCAACACCATCGCTTCATAACAAGCGCTATCGCCATGCGGATGGAATTTACCCAAAACATCGCCCACTGTTCGGGCAGATTTTTTAAACTTTGCACTGGATTTTAGCCCCAGTTCGCTCATCGCATAAACAATACGCCGCTGAACAGGCTTGAGTCCATCACCCACAAAAGGCAATGCACGGTCAAGAATGACATACATTGAATAATCAAGATAAGCGCGCTCACTAAACTCAGCAACGCTTTGCTGTTCAAGGCCGATTTGGCTCATTTTCCCCCTAAAAAGGATGTGAAGTTTTGACTATTTTAATGCAACTGCCCTGCAAAAAATCACGAATTACTCAAAGTCTTTGGTGGTAATACACGAACAAAACAAATTCCGGTCGCCATACACATTATCAATGCGTTTAACGGGCGGGAAATACTTATTTTGTCTTAAGGATTCAACGGGATACAACGCCTCAGTACGGGAATAAGGGTATGCCCAGTCGCCCGCCATCTCAATCGCTGTGTGGGGTGCGTTTTTGAGAGGATTGTTGTCCTTGTCCCATACGCCAGAGATAACCTTTTGAATTTCATTATAAATACTGATCATTGCGGTAATAAATCTATCAATCTCTCGTTTTGACTCACTTTCAGTCGGCTCAATCATCAGCGTGCCTGCGACTGGAAAACTCATAGTAGGTGAGTGAAAACCATAATCCATTAATCGCTTAGCAATGTCTTCCTCGGAAATACCGCTTTTCTCTTTTAAAGGGCGAATGTCAACAATACATTCGTGTGCTACTAATCCTTGGTCGCCACGATAAAGAATAGGGAAATAGTTTTTGAGTTCATCAGCAATATAGTTAGCACTAAGAATGGCAATCTCTGTTGAGCGTTGCATTCCTTGCTTACCTAATAATTTAATATACGACCATGAAATTGGCAAAATCGAGGCAGAGCCATACATCGCTGCGGACACGGCATTTGAGTGTTTTTCCAGTGGATTGCCAGGTAAAAATTCTGCCAAATGTGCCTTAACACCAATGGGACCCATGCCTGGGCCACCACCACCATGCGGAATGGCAAAAGTTTTGTGTAGATTGATGTGCGACACATCTGCACCAAATTCCCCTATACGAGTAATGCCAATCATAGCATTCAGGTTGGCACCATCAAGATAAACTTGCCCGCCTCGAGTATGAATAATCTCACAAACTTGTTTAATTTCAACTTCAAATACACCATGAGTCGATGGATATGTCACCATAATGGCTGAAAGATTATCGGTGTATTTCTCTGCTTTTTCTTGCAAATCATTGATGTCAATATTGCCCGATTCATCGCATTTAACAATTACCACTTTCATACCTGCCATTACTGCACTGGCCGGGTTTGTGCCGTGTGCGGATTGAGGAATTAAGCAAATATTACGATGCGAATCTCCACGAGAGTCATGATAGGCATGAATGGCCAAAAGCCCTGCAAATTCGCCTTGCGAGCCAGCATTTGGTTGTAATGACACCGCATCATAGCCCGTGACCTCAGCTAAAGCGTGCTCTAAATCATTGAATAATTGCTGATAGCCTTTGCTTTGATGTTCTGGCGCATAAGGGTGTAATGATGAAAAACCAGACAAACTAATCGGATACATTTGCACTGCGGCATTGAGCTTCATGGTGCAAGAACCCAGTGCAATCATTGAATGATTAAGGGCTATGTCTTTATTCTCCAGACGCTTTAAATAGCGCATCATCTCAGTTTCACTATGATAATTACTAAATACCGAATGTGTTAAATATTCAGATTTTCTATACATATCAATGGCAAGGGTGCTGTCACTGGCATTGATTAAATCTGCAATTGAAAAGATTTTTAATACTGCCGATAAATCTGTATCGCTACTCATTTCGTCTACGGAAATACTAAGTTGATTATCACTCAGTAGGCGTAAATTAATGCCGCTATTCTGTGCAATATTAAATAACGCCTGTGCCTCATTCGTGTTAATAGTAATGGTATCAAAAAATTGATTACTCGTCAGTTCAAAACCTGCATTGGTCAAACTATTAGCCAATGATGTGGCCTTCAAATGCACCTTAGTTGCAATTTTTTTAATCCCCTTTGCGCCATGATAAACACCATAAGCTGCCGCCAGTACTGCCAATAAAACTTGTGCAGTGCAAATATTGCTGGTGGCCTTGTCTCGGCGAATATGCTGCTCACGCGTTTGCAATGACATACGCATTGCAGGGTTGCCCTGCACATCCTGAGATACACCAATAATGCGCCCTGGTATCATGCGTTTAAACGCATCTTTTGTTGCTAAGAAAGCTGCATGAGGACCACCAAAGCCCATGGGAACGCCAAAACGCTGAGAATTGCCCACCGCAATATCCGCGCCCATTTCAGCCGGTGTTTTGATGAGTGCCAATGCCAAAATATCACAAGCAACAATACTAAGTACATTTTGCGCCTTGGCTTTGTCAATATCGGCTGTTAAATCACGCACTTCGCCGTTTGTACCTGGATATTGCATCAGAACAGCAAAACAATCTGAAAAATCATTGTTGCACACATCTTCTACCACCAGCTCAATATCAAGTGGCTTGGCACGCGTTTGTAAAATGGTAATCGTCTGTGGATGGGTGTTACTATCAATCAAAAATTTGTTAGACTTGTTTTTACGATTGGCTCGTTTTGCCATCATCATCGCCTCAGCAGCAGCGGTTGGCTCGTCCAATAACGAGGCATTAGAAATATCCATACCCGTTAAATCCACAATCATTTGCTGAAAATTAAGCAACATCTCCAAACGACCCTGAGAAATCTCAGCTTGGTAAGGTGTGTAAGCTGTATACCAGCCTGGATTTTCTAAAATATTGCGTTGAATAACGCTTGGCATTAAGGTGCCATAATAACCCTGTCCAATAAAATTGATCGCAAGCATATTTTCAGCGGCAAGTTTGGTGGCTAGTGCTAGCGTGTCTCGCTCGCTCATCCCTGCATCAATATCCATTCGATTGCCAAATAAAATACTGCTAGGCACTGTTTTAGACACCATCGCATCAACTGATTTTTGCCCAATTGTACTTAACATTGAGGCAATATCCGCTTCGCTTGGGCCAATATGTCTGTCTAAAAAATCACTCATAATGGAGGTGTTTATAAAAAATAAAGCGTGAATTTTAACCTTTTTTAGACAAAAAATATCGCCTAAAAGGTAAGGGTTATTTTAGGGCTTGGTTAAGTGTAGCCAAACTATGCGATTGAAAATTTTAAGAAATCTAGAGACCTTTGCATAAATAGGGGTGAGAAACTAAAGCTAACCTGGTGGCCAACTCAAATTTCTGCCGCCTAAACAATGCAGGTGAATATGATAAACCGTTTGCCCGCCTTGTTCATTACAATTCATCACCACACGATACCCTTCATCAGCAAAACCCAAATCCTTGGCGATTTTACTGGCAGTTAAAGTTAATTTTCCTAGCAAGGTCGCATCGTTGGTATCATTCAAAGTGGCAATATGTTTTTTTGGAATCACCAAAAAATGATGCGGTGCTTGTGCCCCAATATCATGAAAAGCAAACACATCGGTATCTTCATAAATTTTCTCAGCAGGAATATCGCCCGCAATAATTTTACAAAATAGACAATCCGACATGGTTTCTCCTTATCGATATTGGCGTAAATACCACCAACCAAACAAGCGTTTAGCAATGTGTAATAAGCGACAATTTGGTAACATTAAACCACCCGTCATGGTTCGTTGTATATATATACCCTTATTATTTGAATCAACAATACACATCAGTTCAATTTTAAAGGTATGGCTTGCTGGCCTTCCATTAAGTGCATCAAGTGCATTGTTAGCAGCTGCTTCGGCTTGCAAATCTGCCATATGAGCTTGTTTTGGCATCCATTCTGGCCCTGGGAAACTGCCTGAATCGCCTGCCACAAAAACCTTATCAGCACTTTCAACTTGGCAAAATTTATCTGCCTTGAGTAGTCCGCCCTCGCTACGAGCCAATTCAGTATTATCAAACCAATGATTGCCAGTCATTCCTGGCATGAACAAAATTAAGTCCGCATCAAACTCACCGCCCTCGGTAATAACTTTATTAGCTTCAAATTTTTTCATTTTATTACCAAGATGGGTGGCAATATTGCGCTTTTTCATCTCATTCAACAAGCCCTTAACCGCCTTTTCACCTAAACGCGCACCTGGTTTTTCGGCAGGGGTAAAGAAGGTAAGGTTAAACTTATCACGCCGCCCTTCTTGTCGCAGTTGCGTATCCAAACCAAACAAAAATTCAAACATAGGTCCGCCACGCATCGCACTCGGCTCTTTAGGGTTAGAGGCAAAACCAATAGCAATATTACCACCCTCCATTACCTTTATTCTGTCCCGTATTGCTTCCACTGCACTCAGTCCTTCGCAAGGTGTGATAGCGTTTTCAATGCCCGCTAATTTTTTAATAAACCGTCCGCCTGAGGCAATAATCAAGGCATCGTTATCAACTCTCGTATTGTTTTCCAAAAGCACCACTCTACCATCATTGTCTAAACCAACAACTTTGCCCGCTACATGACGCACATTTAATCGCTTAAAGAAATTATCCAATGGCACAATAATATCTTTTTTGCCAGCTGCACCCGATGGCACCCAAATCAAACTTGGCATATACACCAACTCTGCCTTAGGAGAAATAAGTGTAATTTCTACTGTTTTATCTCTTTTTCTAAGGGTTCTAACGGCTGTTAGTCCCGCAAAACCTGACCCAATAATCGTAATCTTTTTCATCTTTAAAAAATCTCTATGGTTTGATTAGTGCTAGTTTCCATATTGGCAATACTGCCAAAATACTGCATCATTTCTGACCATTCTGGTCTTGACTCAAGTTGTTTCATGAAGTTTTCCTGATGGGCTTTACTTTGCCATTTTACCAAGCAGTATACTCGTCCATTCTCATCCACCCCAGAATCACGAGAAATAAATCCATCAGCCTTGACAATATCTTCATCAATTTCTTTTGATAAAGCCTGCCAATCACTCATTAAATTTTTCTCATTTAACTCGAATGACATAATCACAAAATATTCGCTCATTTTTTCTCCTATATTTTTACAAAGATACTCATGCCATTCCCGCCTTTATTAAATGGCTTTTGAATTTATTTGATAATTTGGAATCAAATAAATATATAATCTACTTATTTTATAACAGTTAAGGGTATTTTATGCTGACAAACGACACATTAGACACTTTATTTACACAGGCGAGAAGTCATAATGGCTGGCTAGATGAGCCAGTATCTGAATCGCAAATTAAACAAATCTATGCGTTGATGAAATTCGCTCCAACAGCGGCAAATGCTTGCCCAGCAAGATTTACCTTCGTTAAATCAGATGAGGCGAAACAGTGTTTAAAGCCTCATCTTGATGAGGGGAATGTAGAAAAATCAATGAGCGCACCCGTGGTCGCAATCATTGCTTATGACACGGAATTTTATGAAAAACTTCCGTTTTTATTTCCCCATACTGATGCTAAAAGTTGGTACGAGGGCAAGCCTGACAAAATCAAATCAGCAGGCGAGATGAATGCGACTTTGCAGGGGGCTTATTTCATGATGGCAACCCGCGCAGTCGGGTTGGACTGTGGACCGATGGGCGGGTTTAATAATCAAGCCTTGGATGATGCGTTTTTCCCAGAGGGTAAGACCAAATCTATTTTCTTGTGTGGTATTGGTTATGGCGACCATGGAAAAATTTTCCCAAGATCGCCTCGTTTAAGTTTTGACGAGGCGTGTAATATTATTTAACATTGCTCAACCAATTGGTTTGGAGGAAATATGCACAACCACAACGCCCAATATTATTAAACCCATGCCAATAATAGTGGGCGTGTTCGGCATTTGTTTGTATAAAAATATACCTGCAATAGTGACTAAAACAATACCAACACCCGACCAAATCGCATAAGTAACGCCTACCGGTATTGTTCTTAAAGCAAGTGTCATAAAATAAAATGCCATAGCATAACCAATCACGACGATTAAACTTGGGAGTAGCTTTGTAAACTCAGCTGATGCTTTTAAGGCACTGGTGGCAACAACTTCAGCAATGATTGCTATCGCTAAATACCAATACGGCATCATTTAGAGGCGTTTTTTTCTGTTTTTTTAGTGTCTTCCCTTGGTGGACAGCCGTTATGCAATAACCACTTGTCCTCATGCCCAATGGCTTTGGCAAAGGCTGGAATTTTACATTCTTCAGCGGTTTTCTCTTTACTGGTATCTTTTTTGTCTTCGCCAAAACCAAGTAACGCCATTGCGCTAAAACTCAATGTTAGCATCAATATAATGAATATTTTTTTCATATTTCTCCCTTATTTGTTAAAAATCAAAAATGTCATAATATCGCCAAATGCTAAGTAAAAAAGCGCCAGTATTGACAGTGTAAATATTGCCCTTTGTGTTAAATTTAGGCTTTGAATGACTGTGCGTTTTTTACTTAAATCGCACGATTCACCAGGGCAATATTTTGCACCATCTTGATGAAATACATTATATACTTTACATCCTATACAAATACCAAATGCTGCCTCAAAAAACAACAACCCCAAACATAATGCACAGGTGAGAATGTTAATTGGCCCACGCACATCGTTGAGCACCACCAAATAAAACATCACCAATGCCAAAAAAAATCCAAACGCCCAAGCCCAGCGTTTTTGCGGCGCACCTACATATTCAGGGGTTTGGTTGTTTACCACCCAACGCCCCACAACCATTGAGGGGGCGTATTTTGGATTGACAAAGATACGAATAAAAAAGTCCAACAAAAAAACCGACACCATTAACTTAGTCGGCTCATTATTGCCCGTTAAAAAACCGTTCATAAATGCGATAAAAGCAAATAAAAACACAATACCTGCTGCCGCTCGGACTTCTCGCTCATTAAAAACGCGCCCTTCATAACCTGTAACCTTTTCCCCAAATTCAAGCATATTTTACTGCCAATTAAATTAATCCTAAACCACTTGCCCTGCCGCCCAGCCCGATGACCAAGCCCATTGAAAATTATAGCCACCGAGCCAGCCAGCTACATCAAGCGTTTCACCAACAAAGTATAAACTTTTTTGTTGAATGGATTCCATAGTTTTAGATGATAATTCTTGTGTATTTACACCGCCCACACAAACCTCGGCTGTGCGCATACCTTCGGTGCCGCTTGGTGTTAATACCCAATGGTTGAGCTTGCCTCCTAAGGCGGTTAAATCGTCTTTTCTAATTTGGTTGAGTGGTGTGCCTGACAATTGCTTGTCTGTTAATGCGTCTGCCAGACGAATAGCTAGGCGCTTTGGAAAATAGGTGCTCAGAATGGTTTTTAACTCGAACTTAGGATGTTTATCACGCATTGCTAATAACCAGCCACTTGCTTCAAAATCTGGCAACAAATTAATACTAATTGCGTCGCCTTTTTGCCAATAGGAAGAAATCTGTAACACCGCTGGGCCACTAATGCCTCGATGCGTAATCAAAACACCTTCTCGAAAACTTTGATTATTACAACACACAAGCGCATCAACTGCCAGCCCTGATAAATCCTTAAAATAGCGATCAATATCATTTTGTTGAAAAGTCAAAGGCACTAAAGCAGGTTTAAAAGGGATGGATTTAATGCCAAATTGTTTAGCAATTTGCAGGCCAAAATCAGTCGCACCCATTTTGGGGATTGATGCCCCGCCCGTGGCAATCACCAGTGAATCTGTTTGAAAGCCCCCTTGATTAGTAATAAGCGTATAGCCTGCTTGATGGTCAATCTTTTCAACACTGGTGCTAAGCTGAATATCTACTTGCTGGCATTCCTCTAATAACATATTTAGCACTGCGCTTGATTTCTCATCACAGAACAACTGCCCCAATGTTTTCTCAGTCCAATGCAGATTTGCACCCTCCAGCAGCGTAATAAAATCCCATTGCGTATAGCGTGATAATGCTGATTTACAAAAATGTGGATTACGGGAAATATACGCCCCAGGCTCAATATACAAGTTGGTGAAGTTACACCTACCACCACCTGAAATTAAAATCTTCTTACCTGCTTTCTCTGCTTTGTCCAAAAGCAGAACCTTGCGCCCTCGTTTTGATGCTTGGGCTGCACACATTAATCCTGCTGCCCCTGCGCCAATAACAATTACATCATATTGCTTCAAAGTATTGATTTAATGGTCTCAACAATAGGCTTTGCATCCCATTCTAAAGCACCTAAATAAGCGTATCGAATAACACCATTTTTATCTAGTAAGAAATTTGACGGAAACGCATACACCCCCCAATCTTTGACGGCTTTGCCTTGGGTGTCCAGCATAATAGGAAAATCAAATTTAACTTTTTGCATAAAGGCTTTAATTTGCTGATGAGATTCGCCAATATTAACAGTAATAATAACAAAACCTTGGTCTTTTAACTTTTGCTGTAGTCGCATCAAAGAAGGGATTTCTTTCACACAGGGCTTACACCAACTTGCCCAAAAATTAATCAACAGCGCCTTGCCCTTAAAGTTGTTAATATTCATTTGATTGCCCTGATAAGTGTTCAATGTAAGCGCCATATTTTGTTTGCCTGTATATGGCTTTAATTCAGGCGCATTAAACGAAATCGTGCGTTTGGCTTTAATACTATTTCTCACTTTTAATACTTTAGGTGCTCGCACTGTGGACATTAAATTAGCTGCCATTAAATAAACATCACTTAAGTTTGATTTTGCTTTAATATCCTGTTGGGTTAAGTCTTTATCATCCCGCATATGAAACCCGCCATGCACATCTTGCAAACGATGCGTGAATACAGAACTACCACCTATTTTTAAATTTTCAGTGATTTCATCTGCTCGAAAATATTTAGTACCATATTGTGGCAACAACATATATATTGGCAAATTACTGGCTTTGGCAATATCAACATAGTTAGCCTTTGAACCTAAGGCTGGACTGCCAGAAATAAGATGTGGAGAATGCAAAATATGACCTTTTAAATAATCAGCATCTGGGTTTTTTAATTGCCATTGATGTGCCGCCTTTAACGCAAGTTGCGATCCTCTGCCTGAGGCGACAAAAAATAGCGCTTTAAAGCCTTTTGTTTGAGAAATATCAATCAATTCTACCAAATCATCAATATTGAATCTATTAATACTACTGCGATGTTTTGGCACCATATAACTTGAATGTAAGTCAATCGCCCACACGCTTTTTTCAAAAAAAGACAATTGCTGTGCCGTTGCTACATAACCCTTGCCAAGACCTCGCTCTGAGGGAAGATACAAAAACAAAGTCTCACCGTCTGCTGCATATGCATCAACACTAATTGTGCTGCCTGAGGTTAGTTCGATTTCTAATGCTTCGCCCGCATAAACAAATGTAGAAAATAAAAATAGCAAAAGAGTTAATGTTCTCATTAATACATTTCCAGTAAATAAAACAACATCGTGCCTTCAGATGAGCGTGCTGGGCCGGCTACTTTGGCGGCATAATATTTATTATCAGGGTCAGATTGTGCAATGGCTGCGTCTAAATCTTTAACAACTTCTACGCTGGTTGCAGGCACGCGGTCGCGTTTAATGCGAGGAATCCGCACCACGGCAAACTGCTCCTTGGCAAAATTTGCCCTAGGATGTGGATCTAGTGAATAGCCATTAACCATCGGATAAAATTTTAGAACCACAAACTTGATTTGCTAGCACAGCGACATGGATTTTTTTAGGTAGAGATAACACCATCGCATTAACACGACGAACAAACTCGTCTTTATCAACACTACCGCCAATCATTTCATTAAATTGCTTTTCTTCCTTAATTGAACTCACCGTTCTACCGCCATAATCATGAGCAGGATAGACCAAGGTCTTATCAGCCAAGGTGAATATTTTTTGAATAGAATCAAACAACTTTTCCGCTGAGCCGCCTTGAAAATCACACCGACCACAACTCCTAATCAATAACGCATCTCCGGTAAAAACCCTATCTTTGCAAACAAACGACATGCAACCACTGGTATGCCCTGGGGTTGCGATTGCGTTTATACCATATGCCCCAAATTGTAAGCGCTCACCGTCTTTAATTAAAATATCCGCACAAATCACTGAATTAGCCGCACCAAGCACAATCTTAGCGTTTTTAAATTTCTGCTTCAAAGGGCATGAGCTGGTGATATGATCGGCGTGTACATGGGTTTCGATAATGTATTTTAAATCCAAACCTAATTCTTCAATCAGACCAATATCTCGCTGTTGAGTCTCATCGACTGCATCAATAATTACCGCCTCTTTGGTATTTGAATCTGCCAATAGATAAGTATAAGTTGAACTTTCTTTTTCAAATAAAGGACGAAAAATAAGACTCATAGCAACACCTTTTTTTTAAGATTAAATAAACTTAATGTGAGACCTTTACATAAATAGGGATGATTAGCAAAATTCATTTTTTACCCCTCAAGGGGGTATTGAACAGAATGCCAGATTGGTGATTTTCTTAAACCTTGTCCTAGCAGGGTTAGCGACACCCAGCAATCCTCTAGGAGGGTTAGCGACACCCAG
>JAQRMT010000069.1 GCA_028599035.1 Gammaproteobacteria bacterium | reverse complement strand
AAGGTTGTTGCTAGCTTCGCCAAGGTTGTTGGTGGTTTCGCCAAGGTTGTTGCTAGCTTCGCTAAGGTTGTTGGTGGTTTCCGTGTCCTTGTTGGTGGCACTAATAAGGTTGTTGGTGCTAGCGACACCCTTGTTGATGCTAGCAACGCCCTTGTTTGTTTTAGCAAACCCCATAAAAAACAAACACTGTGAGGTTAGTTGTTAATTGTTCAAAGTTGAAGGTAATAGTGAAGGCAAGGCTTTCACTATTTTGGGTGATTTGTATATCATTAGGGGTTTGGTTTTCTTTTCAACGACATTTTTGTCAATGATAACTTCTTTTATATCGCTGAGCGAAGGCAGTTCAAACATGGTGTCTAATAACATATATTCTAAAATGGAGCGCAGCCCTCTAGCGCCTGTTTTACGCTTAATGGCGAGTTTGGCAATCGCTGATAAAGCGGGCTTTCTAAAGGTTAATTTAACGCCTTCCATGGCAAAAACTTCTTGGAATTGTTTTACTACTGAGTTTTTTGGTTTGGTTAAAATTTGAATAAGCGCTTCTTCGTCTAATTCACCCAGCGCTGTTTGTACAGGCAAACGACCGACTAATTCTGGAATCAAACCATAGCCAATCAAGTCTTCTGGTTCAATAAGATTAAATAATTCTGTTAGATTTTTCTCTTCACTCAAGTCTTTCACATCTGCACTAAAACCAATACCTGTGGCTTTTTCTACCCGCTTACCGATGATTTTGTCCAAGCCATCAAAGGCACCGCCACAGATAAATAAAATCTTTGAAGTATCAACATCAATGGTTTCTTGATTTGGGTGTTTGCGCCCGCCTTGTGGTGGTACGGAGGCTACGGTGCCTTCGATCAATTTTAACATGGCTTGTTGCACGCCTTCGCCCGAGACATCACGGGTAATAGAGGGCGAATCAGAACGGCGAGAAATCTTATCAATTTCATCAATAAAAATAATGCCGTGTTCGGCGCGAACTGGGTCAAAATCACATTTTGACAACAGATTTTTAATCACATTTTCAACATCATCGCCCACATAACCTGCCTCAGTTAAAGTGGTCGCATCTGCCACGGTAAATGGCACATCTAACAGCCGTGCCAGCGTTTGTGCTAATAGCGTCTTGCCTGAACCTGTAGGGCCAATCATTAAAATGTTAGATTTATCTAGCTCAACATCGTTGGATACATGCCCGCTTTGTAAGCGTTTGTAGTGATTATAAACCGCAACAGATAGTACTTTTTTTGCATGGTCTTGGCCGATGACATATTCATTCAGAAAATCACGCAGCTGCTTCGGCGTGTAGCTCCAATCTTGATGTGCATCAATCACTGCCTGAGAAGCTTGTTCTTCAAGTAAGTCATAACACGATTCAATGCATTCGTTGCAAATGTAGACACCGGGTCCTGCCACTAACCGATTAACCTCAGATTTTGCTTTGCCGCAAAATGAACAATTAAGCTCTTTCGTATTTTCTGCCATTAACTTAGCCTTTACTGAATAAAATAGGGTCTAACGCTGTGTCAACACTTTGTCAATCAAGCCGTATTTAGCCGCTTCGTCAGCCGACATAAAGTTGTCTCTATCTGTGTCTTTTTGGATAGTTTTGATGGTGCGACCGGTATGTAGCTTAAGGATATTATTGAGTTTTTCTCTTACCTTGAGAATTTCTTGCGCATGAATATCAATGTCGCTGGCTTGACCAGAAAACCCACCCAACGGCTGATGAATCATACATCTGGCGTTAGGCAGTGCAAATCGTTTATTTTTAGCGCCAGCAGTTAATAATAACGCCCCCATACTTGCCGCTTGACCAATGCACAAGGTCGAAATATCAGGCTTGATAAACTGCATAGTGTCATAAATTGCCAAGCCTGCGGAGACTGAACCACCTGGAGAATTGATATATAAGTGAATGTCCTTGTCAGGATTTTCAGATTCTAAAAACAACATCTGTGCAACAATGACATTCGCCATATAGTCTTCAACAGGGCCGACCATAAAAATAACGCGTTCTTTTAAAAGGCGTGAATAAATGTCGTAGGCTCGCTCACCACGGGCAGATTGCTCTACCACCATTGGGACTTGATTTAGATTTTGGATGCTCATTCTATTGCTGTTGAGTCACTGCTTGAAAGTCTTTTTTATTGACAGTAACTTTTGCACTCTTTAAAATCAAATCTTGCACCATTTGCTCTACCACAATCAACTCAATCGTTGCTAGTCTAGCAGGGTCTGCATTATAATAATCCAACATTTGTTGAGAGTTTTCACCGTATGTTTGTGCCATTTCTTGAAGTTTTTCATCAATTTGTTCTTTGCTAGCATTAAATTTATTCTCGCTAGAAATCTGATTAACCAACAAACCTAGCTTAACACGGCGTTCCGCTTCGGGATTAAAAGTGGCAGCCGGCATATTGTCCTGAGCAGGCATACCTTGTTGCTGTAGGCGTTGTTTCGTCTCTTGCAATAGGCTTTGTGCCTCATTATTAATACTTTCTTGCGGCACTTCAAAATCGTTTGCCGCTAACAACGCACTAAACAAATCGTCTTTATTTTGATTGGTTAAGCGATTATCAACCTCAACACGCATTTGCTTTTTCATACTCTCTTGCAAAGCGTCCATGTCTTTTTCGCCAAATTTCTTAGCAAACTCATCATCTAGTTTGGGTGCCGTAGGTTCGCCTACTTCGGTAACTTCGACTTCAAAAACCACAGCCTTGCCCGCTAATTGAGGAGCGTGGTAGTCTTTTGGAAAAGTTAAATCCAAACTGGTTGATTTTCCAGCGGCAATGCCTTTAAGTCCATCTTCAAAACCTGCAATCATTGAGCCTTTGCCCAATATAATTTTGAAATCTTTGGCAACACCACCTTCAAATACTTCGCCATCAATCATGCCTTTAAAATCAATCGTTACTTGGTCGCCATCGCTAGACTTGCGTTTAACTGCCTTGTATTCAGTTGATTGCTCAGTTAGCCCTTTCAAGGTTCTTTCTTCATCCGCTTTGGTGATTTCGACTTGCGTTTGCTCAACTTTTAACTTAGAAAAATCAGCCACTTTAATTTCTGGATAAACTTCAAATTCCACCGTGTAAGAAAAGTCTTTTTCGCCTTCTGCATCAATTTTTGTAATGCTAGGTCGTGAGGCGGGCGTTACTTTTACCTCTGTCAATGCATCAAGCAAAGTGTCATCAACAAGCTCATTAACCGCATCTGAATTAGCATGATTGCCAAATTGCTTACGCATAATAGACATCGGCACTTTACCTTTTCTAAAGCCATCAATATTTACTTGAGAAGCCATTTTTTTCAGAATTTTATCCGTTGTTATCTTGAAAGCCTCAATAGGCAATTCAACTGTTAATGATCTTTTTAGACCGTCTAATGTTTCTAGGGAAGTTTTCATTTGTTATTAAATCCGATTAGTGCTTAAAAAAAAATAAATTATACCTGATAGCATAGCATTTTTCCTGTGCAATAAAAAAGGCAACCAATGCTGCCTTTTAAACTTTAAAACCGTTTTACTTTACAAACCAGAAATATAAGCGGCAACCGCATCAATTTCCTGATTGGTTAAATTTTTGGTAAAGTTAATCATCATGCCCTCGTAGTCATTGGTTCTATTAGGCTTGTGCTCGCCTGTTTGTAGATTAATTGAATATTGGCGAAATAGCTTAAGTTGTTTGGATATATACATTGCATGTTGTGATGCCAACGCAGGGAAGCCTGCTGATGGAATGCCTTTGCCTTTTGGCCCATGACAAGCAATACAAGCAGTAACATCTGTTGCCTTTTTGCCGCCACGATAAATTTTCTGACCCAATACAAACAAAGCACCTGACGCACTCACGCCTTTAGAGACTTTTTGAGAGGCATAATAGGCCGCCAAATTAGCCATATCTGCTTCTGTCAATGGGGCAACTATGCCTGCCATCATGGTATCAACACGAGATTTAGACTTAAATTCTTTCAATTGCTTCAATAAATAGTTTTCGTTTTGCCCTGCTAATTTTGGAAAAGCAGGTACGGGTGCATTGCCATCAACGCCATGACAACCAGTACAAGTAACCGACTTAATTTTGCCCTTAGCTATATCGCCTGCAGCAAAAGTGTGTGTTGAAACTAAGACCAATGCCGTCGTAAAAATCAATGCTAATCTGTTCATAAGGATTTCCTTTTTTGCAAAAAAATAAGCCGACATTATACTTAATATCGGCTTATCGTAATATAGAATTTACTGCTTAAATTCTATTACTGTTTAGCTAACCAGTCTGCAATCGCTTGTTCTTTACCAGCAACCATTGCTGCCATTGCGTTCATAGTGGCATCTTTACGCACACCAGATTGAAAGTCTTTAAGTTGCTTAACTGTATAAGCTGCGTTTTGTCCATTAAGGCTAGGATACATAGGAATTGCTGATTTGCCTGTAGCGCCATGACAACCCGCACAACCACCAGCAGCATACGCCGCACTGCCATCTGCTTGAACCAAAGAACCCATTGACATAACTGTCGCCGCCACTACTAAAACTTTTTTACTTGTTGAAAACATACTATCTCCTTATTTTTAAAAATATATAATGGCAACCTAAAATTACCAAACGCAAATTATACCTTTATTAAACCTAATGAACAATTTTTATCACCGAGCCAAATTTCTACTCTCCTGTCCATCAATCAAAGACTGTCCAACAGACCAAGGTTATGAGGTAATTTTTGCTGGGCGTTCTAATGCGGGGAAATCCAGTGCCATCAACACTATTACCTTGCAAAAAAAACTGGCAAAAGTCTCTCGCACTCCTGGCAGAACTCAGCATTTAGTGTTCTTTGAGCTTGATGAAAACCGCCGCCTAGTTGATTTGCCAGGCTACGGCTACGCCAAAGTGCCAGAGCGCATTAAAAAACAATGGCACCTTGATATAGGCGAGTATTTTGCTAAACGAAAATGCCTAGCAGGCGCAGTTTTAGTCATGGATGTGCGCCGCCCACTCACGCCATTTGACCAAACCATGCTAGATTGGTGTGTTGGTATGAATTTACCCACACAAATACTACTCACTAAAGCTGACAAACTCAAAAAAGGCGCTGCCAGTAACGCGCTGCTTAAAGTTAAAAGCGCCATTAAGCCCCATCCTTTCGTTCAAGTGCAATTATTTTCCAGCCTCAAAAAACAAGGCTTAGACACACTAAGCACCCGACTTGATACTTTCTTCGGCCATGTGGATTAACGCTCAATTAGATAAAATCAGCCAAGATGATATCATCGTCTTAGCCAACAATCGTCAAGTATTAGCCTTTAAAAACACCTGGCATTTGCAAAAAGGTAACTGCGCCCTACCCAAAGCCCTATCTTGGCAGCAATATCTATTACAAAGCTGGCGCACTCTCGCCCCCAACACATCAAAACGCCTCATCTCCAACATCGAATCTCGCACCCTGATTGCAAAATCCATGCGCAAACTCGGGCAAAAAACCAACAATCGCCTACTCGATGAAGTGATAAAAAACAACGACTATTGCCACGCACATTTAATTGAGCTGGCACAATTATCCAGCTCGCACCATCCAAATTGCGATTTATTCGCCGCTTGGCTGCAAGATTATCAACAAACCAAACTGACCCACAATCTGCTGGATATTAACGACTTGCCCGCCTTAGTTATCACCCAGCATAGCACCCTGCCCAAGCCCCACCTCTACGGCTTCAAAACCCTCACCCCACAACAATCTTTATTATTCGACAAAATCGGACATCAAGTGCTCGAAACACAGCAAAAAAACACCCAAAGTAACAACAAGACCTTCCAAACAACTGCTGATGAAATCTTATCCGCTGCCCAATGGGCAAAAGCACACCATACACGCCACCCACACCATCACATTGCTATTGTTTGCCCCACACTCAGTAGCGAACACCATCAAATTAAATCCATTTTTGACCAAGTGTTTAGCGATACCCTCACCGAAACAGGACAAAAAGCCTACAACACATCCTTAGGCTTGCCCTTGACCGACACCCCATTAATTCGCCATCTTCTTGCCCTACTAAAATTCTGCCAACAATTATCAAACAACCGCATCAACACCGAATTATTTAACACCGTCATCACCTCGCCCTACCTCCATCATGCCCAAGCAGAGCGCTCCGAACGCGCCTTATTGGTCAATCGTGTGTTATCCTTTTCACAAACACAATTCACCTTCTCCCGCCTTGTGCCCTACCTAAACACCGCCCCCCATTTGCAAACCCTGCTGAGTGCCATCAACCCACCCACCCCAAAACAACAAACCCACGACCAATGGCTCATTAACTTTAACACCCACTTGCAAAATTGGGGCTTTGCCACCGACAGAACCCTCTCCAGCACCGAATACCAACTCTTCAACAAAGCCCAAAACGCTCTTCTAGGGCTTAACCAACTCGCACAAACAAACAAAAAAGTTACTGCCACAACCGCCCTACTCGACTTAGAACACTGGCTCTCACAAGTCATCTTCCAAGCACAATCCGCCCCCACCCCCATCCAAATACTCGGCTCCCTAGAGGCAGAAGGGCTATATTTTGATGCCGCCTGGGTCTTAGGCATGAGCGACGATTTCCTACCCATGGCACTCAACACCCCCAAATTCATCCCCCACACCATCGCCCAACGCCAACAAATCCCCCACACCAGTTTTGCCCTAATCACCAAAGACGCACAAGACACCCTTAACAACTTAATCAACCTCTCCAGCGAAGTCATCTGCTCCTACGCCAAATCACACTTCAACACCGAACAACGCCCCTCCCCCTTACGCCAATTCACCCACCAACTGCCCGCCCTTACCCGCCACTACCAAGCCCCAGCACAACACACCCTGCCCGACCAACACGCCTGCCCCCTGTCCGACTTGCACATACACAACGGCGTTAACACCTTAAAAGACCAAATGTCTTGCCCCTTCAAAGGCTTCGCCCACCGCCTCAACACCCAAACCTTCAACCAGCCACGCATCGGTATAGACAGAAAACAACAAGGCAAAATCATCCACGCCGCCCTGCAATATTTCTACCAACAAATCACCACACAAACCGCACTATTAGCGCTTAGTAAAGCACAGTTAGACACCCTCATTCAACACAAAATCACCCAAGCCCTAGAACCCTACAAAACCTCCGCCTTTAAACAAAATGAGAAAAAAAGACTACGCCCCATCCTACATAAATTCATCCACACTGACCAACAACGAGACCCCTTCACCGTCCACGCCACTGAACAACAAATCACTGCCAATATCAAAGGCCTAACATTCACCACCCGCCTAGACAGACTCGACGAAACCAACAACGGCAACAAAATCATCTTTGATTATAAAATCTCCAACCCCACCACTAGCCACTGGAATGCCCCTGCTATCAAACAACCACAACTCCCCATCTACGCCATCACTAACCCAATCCAAGGCATCGCCTTCATCCAACTCAACGCCGATAAAGTCGCCATCAAAGGGCTATTCAAAGACCAAGACCCACAACAATGGCAACAACAAACCAACGCATGGAAAACCACCCTAGAAACCACCAGCAAAAACTTTCAAAACGGCGCCGCCGCCGTCCTCCCCAACAAAACAGCCTGCCAATACTGCCCACTCACCCCACTCTGCCGAATTTAAAAGCAAGCACTTCCCCGCGTTGCCCTGGAAAGAAGGCAAGGACTTCACCACG
>JAQRMT010000068.1 GCA_028599035.1 Gammaproteobacteria bacterium | reverse complement strand
CTTTGTTCGCAGGTCAATTGTGTGTATTTTTGCATGTTTCACTCCTTTTTCTTGTCGGATTAAAGAGTGGTTAATATACTCTTTTGACCAACTAACGAGTGTTGCACTTATGATGTGAATTTAAGAACCATAGACTTTGTATCAAGAATTATTAGGACATAAAGGCTTGCAAACAACGATGATTTATACACATATTGTTAAGGAATTAAATGCGCCAATGGTCAAAAGACCATTAGATTTTTAAGTATTATTGTTATTATGAATTTCTCCAAAACGCTTTCTGAACTGAAACAAAATCACCTTTATCGGGCCGCTAAAGTGATAGACGGTACTTGTGTGGATTTTTGCTCAAATGATTATTTAGGACTAAAAAACCATCCACAGGTGATTGAGGCATTTAAGCGAGGGGCAGATGAATATGGAGTGGGGTCGGGTGCATCGCACTTGATTAGTGGGCATACTCAGGCGCATGCTGAGTTGGAGGAGGCGTTGGCTGACTTTGTGGGGCAGGAAAAGGCGTTGTTATTTTCAACGGGGTATGTGGCAAATATTGGGGTGTTTTCTGCGTTTAAAGACCGGCTTGATTGGGTGTTGCAGGACAAGTTTAATCACGCCTCGTTGATTGATGCTAATCATTTGATTGGCTTGCCGTTGCAACGCTATTTACATAATGATATTGAATCGCTTAAAAAGAAACTTGCCAAACAATTAGGGCGGGGGTTGATTGCTACTGATACGATTTTTAGCATGGACGGTGATCAGGCGGATATTGATGCGCTAGGTAGAATTGCACAAAAATCGGGAGCGATTTTGATGCAAGATGATGCGCATGGGTTTGGTGTGTTTGCATCTAATATCCCTAAAAAATCAATTTACATGGCAACGCTGGGCAAGGCGGCGGGTGCGATGGGGGCTTTTGTGGCAGGGGATGAGGATTTGATTGATTTTTTAGTGCAAAAATCACGCCCTTATACCTACACCACAGCGATTGCGCCGGCTTTATGTGTGGCAGCATTACAAAGCCTGAGGCTCATTAAACAAGGCGAACAACAGGCACAATTACACAGCAATATTGCTTTTTTCCAAAAGTTTTCACAAGCGCTTAGTTTGCCGATTGCCCAATCAAGCAGTGCTATTCAGCCGCTGATTATTGGCGACAATGAGGCAACACTTAAAATAGCTCAAACATTGCTTAAAAATGGATTTTTGGTTGGTGCCATTCGTGCGCCTACCGTGTTAAAAGGCACAGAGCGTTTAAGAATTACGCTGAGTGCCAAACATACGCAAGGACAAATAGAGCAACTGCTAACACACATCAAAAATGCTTTATAGTCAAACTGTTGGACAAGGAAAAGACTTGGTGCTGTTGCACGGCTGGGGCTTTAACGGCGAGCTGTTTAATCTTTTAATCGAACAATATAAAAGCCAATACCGTATTACCACGATTGACCTGCCTGGTCATGGGCGCAGTGATGTCGTTAGCGGCGGGCTGAGTGAATGGTGTAATGAAATTATTAAAATTTTGCCAGATAACCCCATACTATTGGGCTGGTCGTTGGGCGGATTGTTGGCAATAGACATTGCTAAAAAAACCAAAGTATCTGGGCTTATTTTGCTCGCCTCTTCGCCTAAATTTGTGCAAACTAAGGACTGGTCTTATGGCATTGAAGCGGATAATTTCCATCAGTTTGCTGATGCTTTATCGCTTAATTTGTCTAAAGGGCTTAGGCGTTTTGTCAGTTTGCAAACGCAAAACAAGGCGCAATTAAAATCACTTAATCAATCTATTGACGCACTGCCTGCAAGCCCTAAAGCGCTTAATCAAGGCTTAGATATTTTATTAAACAGCGATTTGTGTCATCAATTTAAGCAATTGCAAATACCTGTGCAAGTTATCTTAGGCAGTCGAGATACTTTAATCCCTGCTGATATTGCTCAGTGGTATGAACAGCAGAACATTGCCGTTAGCGTATTTGATACTGGGCATTTGCCTTTCCTACATCAGGACTTTAAACTAAGTATAATTTAAGCCATACGCAAACTTTGGAGAAATCAATGAGCGCACTTGTTGGTGTTATTATGGGGTCAAAATCTGATTGGCCAACCATGAAAAATGCAGTGGAAATGTTAAAAGAACTTGGCGTTTCCTATGAAGTGAAAGTGGTATCGGCACATCGCACCCCTGACTTAATGTTTGACTACGCATCAAGTGCACTTGATCGTGGATTGAAAGTAATTATTGCAGGCGCAGGTGGAGCAGCGCATTTACCGGGCATGGTGGCAAGTAAAACCATTGTGCCAGTGTTAGGCGTTCCTGTGCAATCACGAGCGCTTAGTGGGCAAGATTCTTTATTATCTATTGTGCAAATGCCGGGCGGCATTCCTGTTGGCACGCTTGCGATTGGTGAGGCAGGTGCTAAAAATGCTGGTATTTTGGCAGCACAAATTATTGCCAATGAAGATGAGGCTGTAAGGACTAAAGTAGCAGACTTTAGAGCCAAACAAACACAAAGTGTTTTAGATAACCCTAACCCTCAAGATTAAATGAAAATTGGCGTTTTAGGTGCAGGTCAATTAGGAAGAATGCTTGCTATTGCAGGTTATCCTCTCAATCATCAGTTTGGTTTTTCGGGCAATACTCACAACGAGCCTTCGTCATTGCTTGGGCGTATGTTTGCACTCGAAGATAATGCCGATAATGTTGACTCTCTGGTTGAATTTGCCGATGTGATTACTTTTGAAAGTGAGAACACCGATGTGGCAGTTGTTAAAGAAATCAGCAAAACCGTTGCGGTCTATCCGGGCGAAAAATCACTCTTTATTACCCAACATCGTGGCCGTGAAAAGGCATTATTTGACCAGTTAAATATCCCTTGTGCGCCTTATAAAATGGTTAATTCTGAGTCAGATTTAAAGCAAGCGCTTGAGGTAATTGGCTTGCCAGCTATTTTAAAAACGGCAACTGAAGGTTATGATGGTAAAGGCCAATTCTTGATGCGTGATGCCAATCAAACCACCGAAGCGTGGGACAGTATGAATGGCGTTGAATCAATTTTAGAGGGTTTTGTTGATTTTAAGCGTGAACTTTCACTGATTGCCGTGCGTGGTATCAATAACGAATACAAATACTATCCTTTGGTTGAAAACGATCATCATGAGGGCATCTTACGATTGAGTATTGCTCCTGCACAAAATATTGACAAGGGTGTGCAAAAAACTGCCGAACATTATATGCAAACTTTGCTTGATGAAATGGGCCATATTGGCGTTTTAACCATTGAATTATTTGAAACAAAAGAGGGATTAGTGGTTAATGAAATGGCGCCTCGCGTGCATAATTCAGGACATTGGAGTATTGAAGGTGCTAACACTTCTCAGTTTGAAAACCATGTGCGCGCTATTACAGGTATGCCGCTCGGCGACACCATGCTTACCCATCCTTTTTGTGCAATGATTAATATTATTGGCAAGATTGGCAATACCGATGCTGTGCTAAATATAGCGAATGCACATCTACACTTATACGATAAAAAAGAGCGCGTTAATAGGAAGTTGGGGCATATTAATATTACAGCGAACTCTCAAGCTGAATTGGATGCAAGTATTGAGAGCTTAAAAAGCTTCTTGCCTTAGGATTGCTGGGTGTCGCTAACCCTCCTAGAGGATTGCTGTGTAGCGCTAACCCTCCTAGAGGATTGCTGGGTGTCGCTAACCCTCCTAGAGGATTGCTGTGTAGCGCTAACCCTGCTAGGACAAGTTTAAGAAAATCACCAATCTGGTATTCTGTTCAATGCCCCTTGGGGGTAAAAATTGAATTTTGCTAATCACCTCTATTTATGCAAAGGTCTCCTTAGTTGCTTTTAAGTTATTTAGCCAAAGCGTTTTTCTAAATAGGTAATAATCTCAGAAGTCTCAAGCATCCATTCAACTTTATCGTCTGTGGTGATTTTTAAACAAGGCACTTGCACTTTGCCTGTTTCTTTGAGTAATTCTGCTCTAAAAACACCTTTTCTATTTTGTGCATCTCGGGTAATAATTTTAAGGTTTAAGCGTCTAATTGCTCTTCTGGTTTTGATGCAGAATGGGCAACCGAAAAATTGATATAACTCAATATTGGCAGTTTGTTCGTCTACTTTTTGCTGCTGTTCAATGCTTCGCTTGACTTTACTTACTGGAATTAGCCAGCTAATAAGGGCAATAATTGCACCCAATCCATTTCTAAAAGCTTTTAATAATAATTTCATTTTTGTTTCCTTGCCTTGTGGGCAGTTAATGTGTTTTCTAATAGCGTGGCAATTGTCATCGGTCCAACGCCGCCTGGTACGGGTGTAATCCAACTAGCAACTTCTTTAGCGGTATCAAAATCCACATCACCAACTAGGCGACCATTATCCAGTCTATTGATGCCAACATCAATCACAATTGCGCCAGATTTAATCCAATTTGCTTGAATCATTTTTGGGATGCCAACGGCCACTACAACAATATCGGCTTGTTTGAGTTTGCTGGATAAATCCTGGGTTTTGCTATTGCAAATGGTTACTGTGGCACGAGCGTTTAACAACTCGCATGCCATTGGTCGTCCCACAATATTTGATGCACCTACAACGACGCAATTTTTGCCGACTAAATCCACGCCAGTGATCTTAAGCAGGATCATTACGCCTTTGGGTGTGCATGGGCGTAAAAAAGGTTTGTTTTGCATCAATTTTCCGATATTTTCACTGTGAAACCCGTCTACATCTTTTTCTGGATTAATGGTTTCAATCACCTGATTGGCATCTAAGTGGTTTGGCAATGGCAATTGCACTAGGATGCCATCAATGCTGTCATCATTATTTAGGCGTTCAATTTCAGCTAATAATTCTGTTTGAGTGATATTTGCTGGTTTGTTGATTTTTTCAGAATAAAAACCCACTTCCTTGCAAGCGTTGTCCTTGTTGCGCACATACACAGCAGAGGCAGGGTCATCGCCTACCAAAATCACAGCTAGACCTGGTTTTTGCTCAAGTAATGCCACTTGATTGGCGATAGCTTGCCTTAACTCATGTGCAATTTTTTTGCCGTCAATAATCATACTAATGCTTCCCTTACTTTTTCTAAATCTGCTTGCGTATCTACACCGAAACCCACAGGCGCACAGGCCTTACTAATGTGTATATCAAATCCTTCCTTTAGTACAGTGAGCTGTTCTAATTTTTCCACTTGTTCGTAGTCCGAACTTTCCATCGTTAAATACTGTTTGATAAAACTTGAGTGATAAGCATAAATACCAATATGCTTAAAACACAGTTCAGCATTAAAATCTTGTTGGTTACGAAAAGCGGGAATGGGTGAGCGTGAAAAATACAGAGCCTTGCCAAATTTATCAAACACCACTTTTACGCAGTTTGGATCTAAGTATTGCGCTTTATCTGTTACCTTTTCGCACAGCGTTGCCATTTGCATTTTTGAATCCATTAAATTTTGCGCTACCTGTTGGATAACTTGTGCCCCTAGCATGGGTTCATCGCCTTGCACATTGACAACCACTTGCTCGTCGTCAATATTGAATGTTTCTAACACTTCGGCAATACGCGAAGTACCAGAGGTGTGGGCGCTGCTAGTCATACAAACCGTTGCACCAAAATCTTGGGCGATGTTGTTAATGCGATCGTCATCGGTAGCAATAATCACACTGGATGCACCGCTGTTTTTGGCGTTTTCATAGGTGTGTTGAATAAGGGGTTTACCATGAATGTCTTGTAATAACTTAGCCTTCAATCGAGTTGATGCGTAGCGGGCGGGAATGATAACGGAAAAATCCATTAGTTTGTTTTTCTTGCCTCGTCAACTAGTAAAACAGGAATGCCATCGACAATAGGATATGCCAAGCCGCTAGTTTCACAAATCAACTCATCTCCCACTTGCTTGAGTGGTGCTTTGCTTTGCGGGCAAACTAGTAATTTTAATAAAGACTCATCAATCATAATTTAGCATCCAGTTTTGTCAAAAAATCATCGCCCAAATCAACCTCAGAATGCAAATACCACATCTGCTGTGTTGCGAATTTTCTACATTTTACACAATCCTTGGCTGTCATAATAATTGGATAATCCTCGGTAAAGTTTAAATCTTCTTGAGTAAAAACATAATGATCAGCAAATGCATGAGGTTTTACTAATACACCAAGCTCAGATAGGGTGTTAAAAAAGCGTTGAGGATGTCCAATACCCGCTACGCCGTAGCAAGTTTGATTGTTGAAAAAATCAAGCGCTTGCACTGTGCCTGTGGATAAATTAATGAATGTTTTTGGCGTTAATTTTGATGAAAATTCACCGCCGTGCTGTGCACCATTGTTAATGGCAAAATCAACGCTATCTAGTCTTGCAACCGACTCCCTTAGCGGGCCCGCAGGCAGAAAAAAACCATTGCCAAAACGCCGTTTTCCATCAATCACAGCAATCTCAACATTGCGCTCCATGGCGTAATGCTGTAAGCCATCATCGCTAATAATAATATCTACCTTATGTTGAGTGATTAAATCCCGCACTGCTTGCGCACGATTTTTATTCACCATAACTGCCACTTTAGTCTGCCAATAGATTAGCATTGGTTCGTCCCCCACCTCATTAGCGTTTGAATTTTCACTTACTAATTGAGAGGTTGAGTTTTTTAATTTTGCACCATAACCTCGTGAAACCACGCCGACTTTTTTGCCCTGTTGTTTGAAATGTTCAACCAAGGCAATCACAATAGGGGTTTTTCCTGTGCCGCCAACGGTGATATTGCCCACCACCACCACAGGTGCGTCAAAACTATGTGTGGTTAACAAGCCAATGCGGTAAAGTCCTTTTCTAACAAGCGATAACAGATAAAAAATTACCGAGAATGGCAATAATACATAATTAATAATACCTTTCGTATTTAAGTTAATAATCACTATCAGATTGGTATTTTTTCTCGGTAAATTTCAACACGCCTGCCGCCATTGCTAATATCAAAATTGAAAGCACTAAAATAATTAAATTAAATTTATCATTTTCTACTAAAGATTTCATGTCAATCACTAAGAAACGAGTAACGGCAGTAATGGCAATAAAGATTAGAAAAACAACAGGCATTCTGTGAGTTTTAAAGTAAATACCTGTCATTGCCCCTAATTCCAAATAAATAAACAGCAGTAAGATATCTTTAAGTGAGGCAAAGCCTGACTCATGCTGCATAATTTGCAAATATTCATGTGCAGCCGACCATACAATGGTGCCACCAACCACGAACAGACCAATAATATGAAAAGCCTCAATCATCGTATTGCCCAATTGGTCAATTTTATTTTTGATATTTATATTTGTCATCTGTTTCTTCCTTTTTTTACTTTTAAAGTGCTAATTATGACAAAATATCAGCACCATGAGTATCGAATTTAAAATTTCTAACCAGTATTTACGATCCAGTCGTAAAAAAGGCTTTGTTTCTTTCATTTCTGGCGTCTCTATTGTTGGGTTAGTGCTTGGCATGATGACACTGATTACTGTTTTGTCAGTGATGAATGGTTTTCATAAGGAGTTGCGTGATAGGGTGTTGGGCGCTATTTCACATTCCTACATTTCAGAATATGGTGGCAAAATCGAGAATTGGCAAGAATTACAAACGAAAATTAACCAACACCCGAATGTGGTTGATGCCTCACCTTACATACAAAAATATGCACTTATCAATACCCCGTTTGGCTCTCAAGGCATCAGTGTTAGAGGAGTCAAACCAGAGTTAGAGAGGAAAACCTCTGTTTTGTTGAACAACATAAAATCTGGTAATACTGAGTTGGGTAAATCTAGTGTCTTAATTGGCACGGGTTTGGCGACAGAATTGGGCGTAATCATAGGCGATAAAGTTACCTTGTTAACGCCGCAATTGTCTGTCAATATTCTCGGCATGCAACCAAGGTTTAAACGCTTTACTGTAACGGGTATTTTTGATGCAGG
>JAQRMT010000067.1:5870-8115 GCA_028599035.1 Gammaproteobacteria bacterium | reverse complement strand
CAAGAATTTTTAATCTCAATTCTTAATAAAAATCAACTCTACAAAAATCACTCAGAAATAGAGGATAAAGATTTAAAAGTGAGCGATAAAGCTAAACAACTCAATAAAAGTTTTTATGAAAACTGAAATTATCCAAACCTTAACGGCTGATTTTGAAAACTCATCTTATAAAACTGATAAAGGTATAGAATTTTGGCTGGCAAGAGATTTGCAGCATTTATTAGGTTACAGTAAATGGGATAATTTTAAAAATGTTATTTTAAAAGCCAAAACAGCCTGTGAAGTGAGTGGGCATACTATTTCCCAGCATTTTCCCGATGTCGGGAAAACGATAAAAATGCCCAACGGGGCAGAAAAAGAAATTGATGATTTAATGCTGACTAGATACGCTTGTTATTTACTTGCTCAAAATGGCGATAGTAAAAAACAAACGATTGCTTTTGCGCAAACTTATTTTGCCATGCAAACAAGAAAAGCTGAGTTAATTGAACAAAAGATTTTAGCAAGTGAAAGGATTATTGCAAGGCAAAAACTAACCCAAACAGAAAAAGAATTATCCAGTGTTATTTTTGAACAAACAGGTGGTGATAAGAACTTTGGTTTGATTAGAAGCAAGGGCGATATAGCGTTGTTTAATAACAGCACGCAAACCATGAAAGATAAATGGCAGATTAAAAACAAACCTTTGGCAGATTTTATGCCAACTATTTTATTAAAGGCAAAAGACTTTGCCACTGAAATTACCATTTTTAATGCAAAAGATAAAAGTATGCAAACAGAACAAGCCATTTCAAATGAGCATATCACCAACAATAAAACGGTTAGAAATACGCTGATTTCAAGAGGCATTACCCCTGAAAATTTGCCACCTGAGGAAGATGTGAAGAAAGTTGAGAGAAAATTAATTAAAGAACAAAATAAAACTTTAAAGGGTGATGAGGGATTTAAAAAATGAGTGATCAATTTTTATTTGAAGAACTTAACACCCTTGCAAAGCATGGAGTAATAGCGGATAAAAAATATCCGTTTGTTGATGACAATCTTAATCCAAAGCTAGCGTTAAGAGAATATCAAAAACAAGCGTTTAATCGTTTTTGGTTTTATTATGAAGGCGATAAAAAACCAGATGAAAATATCCATCTAGCCTACCACATGGCAACAGGTAGCGGTAAAACAGTGATGATGGCTGGGTTAATTCTGTATCTTTATGAAAAAGGTTATAGAAATTTTTTGTTCTTTGTTAATCGTGGACAAATAGTTGAAAAAACCAAAGATAATTTTATTAACCAGTTTTCTAGCAAGTATCTTTTTAATCAAAAAATTATTATCAATAATAAACAAGTAAATATTAAAGCAGTTGATAATTTTGCTTACTCATCACCTGATGATATTAACATTTGCTTTACTACCATTCAAGGGTTGTTTAGTGATTTTCATGATGAAAAGGAAAATTCACTAACGATTGAGGATTTTAAAGAAAGCAAAATAGTATTAATTGCTGACGAGGCACACCATATAAATGCTAGCACTAAAAAACAGGGTGAATTGTTAGAAAAACCCAGCTGGGAAAATACGGTAGAGAAAATCTTTAAAGCCCATGGTGATAATATTTTATTGGAATTTAGCGCTACGATTGAGTTAGACAATAAAGAAGTTAAAGAAAAATACCTAGATAAGATTATTTATCAATACGATTTAAGAAATTTTGTTAAAGATGGTTTTAGTAAAAAAATCAACCTATTTAAAAGCGATACCGATAAACAAACACGCATATTACAAGCAATTATTGTTTCAATGTATCGTGAGCAAATAGCGATTAAACATAAGTTAAATATTAAGCCTGTAGTGTTATTTAAGTCCTCTAAAATTGCTGAAAGCAAAGACAATCAAGCGCTTTTTTACACTTTAATTGATGACTTGAAAATTAGTGATTTAGAAACGATAAAGAATCAAACCAATATTAAAGCTTTAACGCAAGCCTTTGATTTTTTTGATGGCAATGATATTGGTTTAAATTTACTCATTGAAAAAATAAAAATAGCATTTGATGAAAAAAAATGCCTTTGTACCAATAGCGATAAAGAATTAGAGATTAACCAAAAACGCCTTAATAATCTGGAAGATAAAAACAATAGCATTAGAGCGATATTTACCGTTGATAAACTCAATGAGGGTTGGGATGTTTTAAATTTGTTTGATATTGTTAGGCTGTATGATGGTCAAAATACAGGCGGTAGCAATAAAG
>JAQRMT010000067.1:0-5770 GCA_028599035.1 Gammaproteobacteria bacterium | reverse complement strand
AAAAACAATAGCATTAGAGCGATATTTACCGTTGATAAACTCAATGAGGGTTGGGATGTTTTAAATTTGTTTGATATTGTTAGGCTGTATGATGGTCAAAATACAGGCGGTAGCAATAAAGAGAAAGTTGGTAAAAAAACCGTCAGTGAGGCGCAACTTATTGGACGAGGAGCAAGATACTGCGCTTTTAAAATAAACACTAATGATAATCCGTATATACGCAAGTTTGATGATGATATTAACAATGAATTAAGAATCTTGGAGGAGTTGTATTTTCATAGCGAAAACGAGGTTAGATATATCAATGAAATACAAAGAGCGTTAATAGAGCAGGGTTTATTGGAAAGTGAAGGGGAACAACCAATAAAATTAACATTAAAATTAAAGCCAGAAATTAAAAAAAGTAGTAACTTTAAAAACAAGTTTATTTTTAAAAATAAACAAGTAAAGAAACAATACAATTATGTTAAAAATATAGCTGATTTTGGTATTGCTAAAACAAACTTTTATTACGAGTTGGCAAGTGGCAAAGGCAGTTTAAGTGAGGTTTTTGATGATAACGAAAAACAAGAAACTAAAAAAAATAAGTCTTATAATTTAATAGAATTACTAGGGCAAAATATCATTAAAAATGCACTATTAAAATTCGATAAATTTACTTTTAATAACCTTAAAAAACCTTTTGAAAACTTACAATCTATCAATGAATTTTTAGGTGAAAATTATTTAGGAAAATTTGAAATTGACATCCAAGGTGACGCCTCCCAATTAACTTCTAAACAAAAATTAGCTATAGCAATATCCTTTTTAAATACATTAGAAAATGAAATCAAAGGCAATATTATTGAATTTGAAGGCACTAAATATTTTTATCCTTTTTCTGCTGAAAGTGTATTTACAGAAAAGACTTTACTAGTTCCTAAAGACCAAGGAAAACAAATACAAGAAATAACCCACGATTGGTTTGTATTTGAAAAGTTTTATGGCACCAGTGAAGAAGAAAAACTAATTGAGCTTATTCATACGATTATTGACGATATAAACAAGGATTATAAAAATGTGTATTTAATCAGAAATGAGCGACATTTTGCCTTGTATGATTTTGCACAAGGTAGAAGGTTTGAACCTGATTTTGTATTACTTAGTCAAAATAAAAATAGTCAATGCCATTATCAATTTTTCATAGAGCCAAAAAGTAAGCACCTACAACAAGTAGATAAATGGAAAGAAGATTTTTTATTGGAAATTGAACAAAATTACAAAGCTTTAACTGGCGTGAATAGCACAACGACTTATAACAACGATGAATACAAAATTATTGGCTTAGAATTTTATAATCACAGCAATGAAAACGAATTTAAAAAAGAATTAAGGAGTAAATATGTCCTATAGTATTTTTACCAAAGAAGTGAGCGACACATTAACTGAACCAATGTTTTTTGGTCATACGGTGAATGTGGCGCGTTTTGATAAACAGAAGTTTGAAATGTTCGAAAAATTGACAGAAAAGCAGCTGTCCTTCTTTTGGCGACCTGAAGAAATTGATGTAAGTAAAGATAAAATAGATTTTGCCAAACTATTGCCGAATGAAAAACACATCTTTATCTCTAACCTGCAATACCAAATTTTGCTCGATTCCGTGCAAGGCAGAAGCCCTAATATTGCTTTTTTACCGATTGTTTCTCTGCCAGAATTAGAAAACTGGATTGAAACTTGGTCTTTTTCTGAAACCATTCATTCCCGCTCTTACACTCACATTATTCGCGCCATTGTGAACGAGCCAGGCGTGGTATTTGACGATATTATGAAAACCGATGAAATCATCCGGCGTGCTGAAAGTGTATCCAAACACTATGATGAACTGATTAAATGCACTCAAGCTTATTTATTACATGGTACAGGCAAAGCCATTATTCAAGAAACCGAAGTTAGCATTGACCTATACTGCTTAAAAAGACAGCTTTACCTTACTATTATGTCAGTCAATATCCTTGAAGCAGTGCGCTTTTATGTGAGCTTTGCCTGTTCATTTGCCTTTGCCGAGCGCAAAGTAATGGAGGGTAATGCCAAGATTATCAAAATGATTGCCCGTGATGAGGCGCTACACCTCACAGGCACTCAGCATATGCTTAATTTGATGCGTGAGGGCAAGGATGACCCTGATATGCAGAAAATCGCCAAAGAGTGTGAGGGTGAAGTTATTACTATGTTCAGAGAAGCTTGTGAGCAAGAAAAAGACTGGGCAGAATATTTATTCCGTGATGGCTCAATGATTGGCTTAAACGCAGAAATTTTGAAACAATACTTGGAATACATCACTAATGTGCGCATGAGGGCTTTAAATTTAACCCCTATATTTGATGAATGCACCAATCCCCTGCCTTGGATTAACCATTGGCTAGATTCTGACAATGTGCAAGTTGCCCCACAAGAAACAGAAATTACCTCGTATTTAGTCAGTGCCATTGACAACACTCTAGAGGTTAATGATAGCGATTTTGGTGATTTTAAACTCTAGCAGTGCGTGTTTAAAATTGAAGTTAATAATATCAACGGTAAAACCGAGTCATTATATGTCTACGGCGAGCACTCCATTCTTTCTGAGCTTGAGCAACACAATATACTCATTAACCACTCGTGCCGTCAAGGGCATTGCGGCAGCTGCATATTACAACTTTTATCTGGTGATGTTATGCATAAAGACTCTTTGGTGCCACTTTCTCAAGGGGAAATCTTAGCCTGTCGTGCCATGCCGATTACTGATATTAAAATCACCTCAAGAAACTAATGTTCTTTATGTTCGCTAGCAGGGATTTTTGCTTTTTAGATAAGCTAACACTTCATTTGCATTACCTTTAAATACTACTCTGTCCATTTTCTTGTGAATTTGATAGTTATACATTGGGTCGTAATAATCCACCAGTAATGTCTCTACTACTGGGTAAAAATGAGACGAATCACCTTGTTGTTGGTAATATGAAAGTGCATTATTGAGCATTTTAAGTAAAGCTTTATAACGCTCTAATCCTAAGCGTTTTTGGATTTTTTCCAGACTTCTTAACCAATAATTAGAAAAATGATCAAAGCCATTAACCCTGTCTTGTGCGATAAAATCTCTATGCATATTAATAACATAGGCATTCATGCTAACAATAAGACGCTCTTCAATGCTAGCCTCAAGTAAAACCAAGTCGGCTTGTTTAACTTTAGTTTGAATACAATCAGGAATGTGTACTGTGCCAATATTTGAGCCTTCATCTTCAAATATTAGGCATGTGTTTTTCTGGCGCTTAATTAACTGAATTGCCAAGGCGTTCTCAAAGTCAATCTGCGTGGGTTGGCTCGTAGTGGTATTGCCAAAAGCTGAACCTCGGTGGTTTGCCAAACCTTCCAAGTCGATTTTATGAGTGATTTGATCAAGTAATAGCGTTTTACCACAGCCCGTTTTCCCGCCAATAACAATCGGAGTCATGTTATGCATTATTCTGTTGGTTTCGTCGATTAGAAAGCGACGGAGTGCTTTGTATCCGCCTTTAATGCGAGGATAGTTAGTATTTGAAACTTCATAAATCCATTGTTGACTGATTTGACTACGCAAACCGCCACGAAAGCAATAAAGTGCGCCATCTGGGTTGTGTTTAATAAAATCAAGCCACGCTGTTATGCGTTTTTCTTTAATATCACCTTGCACCAATTTGTGTCCAAGCGCAATGGCTTTTTCTTGTCCTTGGCGTTTGTAGCAAGTACCGATTAAACGGCGTTCTTCGTCGCTCATCAGCACAAGATTTTGTGCGTGGGGGAAAGCACCTTGCGCAAATTCAATGGGTGCTCTGGTGTCTATCAATGGCGTATTGCTGACAAACAAATGAGTAAAATCGCTGATTTGTGTCAGGTTAGGCATTGATTTGTATTAGGGGGTGGTGGGTGTTGGCAACTATTTCACCAATTGGCTCTAATACAAAACCTGACTGCCGCATTGTTTGTTGTAATTCAGGTTCGGCACTATTGGAGACCATTATCAATAAGCCGCCGCTGGTTTGGGGGTCGCAGACAATGGATTGTACTTCATTACTCATCACGCTTAAATGATGACCATAACTGTCAAAGTTGCGTTGTGCACCGCCAGGGGAGCAGCCATTGGCTAGGTAACTTTTGATGTTGGGCAAAATGGGTATTTTATGATAATCAATCACTGCTGAAACTTTGGAACCTAAGCAGACTTCCGATAAATGCCCACCCAAACCAAATCCAGTCACATCGGTAATGGCATTAACGCCGCTAATTTTTGCAATTTTACTGCCAATATCATTCAGTTGACACATGGTGCTGATGGCGCATTTTTCATCTTCGGGTGTTATTTTCTTTTGCTTTTGTGCAGTGGTTAAGATACCAATGCCCAAGGGCTTAGTAAGGTATATCTTGTCCCCTACCTTAGCAGTAGAATTTTCTTTTAGGTGTTTAATTGACACTTTGCCCGTTACTGCCAAGCCAAAAATTGGCTCAGGCGCGTCAATACTGTGCCCACCTGCCAAACTAATACCCGCATCAGCACAAACTTGACGACCACCTGCAATCACTTGTTGTCCAATTTCAGGGGGGAGTTTATCCAACGGCCAGCCAAAAATCGCAATTGCCATCAAGGGTATACCCCCCATGGCATACACATCGCTAATCGCATTCGTCGCTGCGATACGCCCGAAAGTGGCTGGGTCATCTACAATTGGCATAAAAAAATCGGTGGTGCTAATAATCGCCTCACCATTGCCTAAATCATACACGGCAGCATCATCGCGGGAATGATTGCCTACCAATAAGTTGACATCGTGAAATTCTTCCACAGATGATTTCAGTATGGTATCTAGGACTTTGGGCGATATTTTGCAGCCACAGCCCTGCCCATGACTATATTCAGTTAATTTAATCATAATAATATCGATAAGAAGTAATGACGGGCATTATAGCAGGTGCAAAGTTCAATCGCCTGATTGGATAAGGTTAATCGCTGTTTTTTTACTAATTTTTTGCGTTTCACCTTTATAAAGATTAGCCTCTAGTTGTTGCAAAATAGGCTCAAGTTCACGCAAATTAAGCGGCAGTAGTAAATCAAACAAGGCTTTGTCACCTTTACTGGATTTGATTTGTTTGATTAAATCTTGCCGTTTATCTTGTTTTTTTTGGCGGTTAAATTTGCCGCCAAAAAAACCAATAAATGCGCCGATAACCAGCCCCAATAGCAGGTAATAATATTTTAATTCACTGCTAACAGGGGTTTTATTGTCAGGCTTTATGGTGGTTTCAATGGTTGTTTTGGCAATAAGATTGCTTTTCTCAACTTGAATATTGATGGGTTGGGTATGGATGGTTTTTTTGGTTTGGGTTATTTTGTCAAAATAATCTAGTTTCAAACTGGGGATAACAAAGTTTTGCCCGCTAACAATGGCAAATTTTTGTTGCCAGTTTTTATAGTCAAATATTGCATCATCACTAAAAATAGTGGCGTTGCTAATCTCAATTTTAAAGGCTTCAATATCCTCAAAGTTGCCTTCGCCTTTGATGCTAACGGTTAAATTAACCGCATCGCCCTGCTTGACTTGAAACTTGTCAACGGTGGCTTGCAGGCTAAAATTGCCAAAAATTCTGAGTGCGTCCGGCAAAGGCTTAATATTTAGAGTTAGCGAATTAGAGTGTATTTTTTTAAGTTTACCCGCTTGATTTACAGGGGCAAAACTACCAAAAATACTATTGCGCTTCTGCCCAATGCTGGCCACCA
>JAQRMT010000066.1 GCA_028599035.1 Gammaproteobacteria bacterium | reverse complement strand
ATCAAAACTGGCGCAGGCTGGGGATAGTAGCACAGCTTCGCAATTAGCATTGCTGGCAATCTCAACGGCGGATTGCATTGATTTGGCGTGGGTGGTTGGGGTGGTTTTGATGTTACGCTTAAATGCTTCGGCGCTTTGCCCGATGAGGGTAACGCTGGTGATGTGTTGATCAATTAGGGCGAATAGTTCGCTATAATCTTCGTCTTTTGGGATGCCACCGAGGATTAGATTGATGGTTTGGTGTCTGCTAATCAGGGCTTTGATGGCTTTGATGGTGGAGATAGCGTTGGTGGCTTTGGAGTCGTTGTAATAATCAATGTTTTGTTTTTTCACTACCCATTCTAGGCGGTGTTCTAGTCCTTTAAAAGCCTTAACGCATTCAATCATTGGTGCGATATCTAAGCCAATTTGGTCGCCTAGAGATAGTGCGGCTAGGATATTGGTAACATTGTGTTTGCCGATTAATTGCATTTCATTAACGGCCATTAACATATCGTCGCCTTTTAAAAAATAACAACTGCCGTGGCAGGTAACTGTGCCAAAATCGGTGGGTTGTTTGGGCATATCAATGCCAAAATGCTTGGCAGATGGGTCTTGATATACTAGGGCTTCATCGCTATTAATTACCTTGGTTTGACAGTGTTGGTATAGGCTGAGTTTGGATTTGACATAATGCTCAAAACTGGGGTATCGGTCTAGGTGGTCGGGGGTGATATTAAGCACCACGCCGGCGAGTAGGTTTAAGCTCTGTGTGTAATCGAGTTGATAGCTTGAGAGTTCAAGCACATAAAAATCAACATCGGGGGATAGGCAATCAAGTGCGGGCTTGCCGATATTGCCACCCACTGCGACTTTTTTATTATTATTGGCAATCATATCGCCCAATAGCCTGGTAACGGTTGATTTACCATTAGAGCCTGTAATGCCGATAATTGGTGCTTTTGCGTAGCGTGAGAATAGCTCAATATCACTGGTAACGGGGATGTTTTGCTGTCTTGCCCAGATGACAATTGGCTCGCTCTGTGCAATGCCGGGGCTGATAAAAACCTCGTCAATATCGCTGAGTAAATTTAGTGTCCAATCGCCTAGTGTTAAATTTAGGGGGGTAAATTTGTCTTGATATTGGGATAATAAGGGGGGTGTTTTACGACTGTCAGCTAATTTAAACTCAATTGCTTGTTTTGACAAAAAGCAAGCAATTGAGAATCCTGTCTCACCTAATCCTAAAACCAGTTTCATATTTATTTTTTGGTATAAAATAAAGTATTTTACACCGTTAATTATAAGGAATAAATTATGAGTACATTTTCAACAACAGCAAATATTAGTAACATTCAAGTTAAAAACAAGGTTTTATCAGATACTATGAGACTGCTTTCATACACGCTGGTGTTTGGTGGTTTGTCTTCTTGGTTTTCGATTGTTTCTGGGGCAGGTTTTGGCTCGGCAATGGTAAGCTCAATCGCCGCTATCGCTGTGATTTGGTTTGTATTACCAAGAACCCAAGACAGTAACAAAGGGATCTTAACGGCTTTTGCTGTGGCTGGTTTGTTGGGTTATTCGCTGGGTCCAATGCTTGCTTATTATTTAGCAATGCCAAATGGTGCTAGCTTAGTTATGCAGGCGCTCACTGGCACGGGTGTGTCGTTTTTTGCTATTAGTTTTTATGCGCAAAACACCAAAAAAGATTTTAGTTTTTTAAATGGTATGATATTTTTTGCCATGATTGGTGTTATTGTTTTGTCTTTGGTGAATGTGTTTTTGATTGAATCTTCTTTTGTTAGTTTGGCGATTTCGTTTGTTGTGGTGTTGTTAATGGGTGCTTATATGCTATCGCAAATGTCGGCGATTATCAACGGTGGTGAGACCAATTATATTTCTGCAACTGTTGGTTTATACTTGGCACTACATAATATGTTTGCTAGTTTATTACACATCTTGGGCGCTTTCAGCGACGACTAAACACATACTGCTAACTTGATTAATGATTGATAAAGACGGATATCGTGCCAATGTTGGTATTGTCATTACCAATGATAAGCGACAAATACTCTTAGCCAAACGCCACCAACAAGATGCCTGGCAGCTACCACAAGGTGGTATTGATAGGGGTGAAACCGAGCTTGAGGCTTTGTTTCGTGAACTTGATGAAGAAACTGGGCTTTCTCCTGAACATGTGGTTGTGATTGCTAAAACACCAAAATGGTTGCGTTATGACTTGCCAAAACGCCATATAAGACGCAAGCAAAAACCGATTTGTATTGGTCAAAAACAGGTTTGGTTCTTGTTAAAACTCACTGCCGAAGAGAGTAATATTAAGTTAGACACGCACTCAGACATTGAGTTTGACGACTGGAAGTGGGTGGATTATTGGCATCCCATTGAGGTAGTTGTTAATTTCAAACAGCCAATTTATGAAGATATGCTTAAGTCTTTAGCGCCTGTGTTGTTTAATAACAATCACAAAGTGCCTACGCAATACTCTAGACCTCTTAAATGTGTAGCGGTTACCCTAAATAAATAAAGTATAATTCTATCTTTAATTTTTATTCGGATTTAGCTTGTGAATATAGGGATTTTAGGGTTGGGCACTGTTGGTGGTGGCGTGGTAAATGTTTTGGTAAAAAATCAGGCTGAATTATTCAGACGCACAGGCGTGCAAATCCAAGTAACGCACGCTGCGGTTAGAAAGGTTAATCAATCGCGTATATGCTCAACAGAGGGGATTCAACTCACACAAGACCCATTTGAAGTGGTAAATAACACATCAATTGATGTGGTCTTAGAGCTGATGGGTGGCACAGGTTTGGCTAAGGAGTTAGTTGCGACGGCGATTAAGAATGGCAAACATGTGATTACGGCTAATAAGGCGCTCATTGCCACGCATGGTAATGAGTTATTAAACTTGGCGAAAGCCAACAAATCACACTTGCTGTTTGAGGCGGCAGTGGCTGGTGGTATCCCTATTCTGAAATCCTTAGAGCAAGGCTTAAGCGCCAATCAAATCGAGATGGTGGCTGGTATTATCAACGGCACGGGCAATTTTATCCTCACTGAGATGCGTGATAAAGGTAGGGATTTTGCCGATGTATTAAAAGAAGCACAGGAATTAGGCTATGCCGAGGCTGACCCAACTTTTGATGTAGAGGGTATTGACGCTGCTCACAAACTCGCTATTTTAGCCGCCATTGCTTTTGGCTGTGAATTACAATTCGATAAAGTATCAACTGAAGGGATTAGTCAAATAAGTGGCGAAGATGTGGCGTTTGCAACTGAATTAGGCTATTCAATTAAACACTTGGGTATTGCTAAAAATATTAATGGCGAAATACAAATGCGTGTGCATCCAACGCTAATTCCAAAATCACGCTTATTGGCCAATGTTGATGGTGTGATGAATGCTGTATTAGTTAAGGGCAATGCTGTTGGGCCGACACTTTATTATGGCGCAGGTGCGGGCGATGAGGCTACGGCGAGTGCAGTGATTGCTGATTTGGTAGATGTTATTAAAGGCACGGTGAGTGATGATATTTTGGGTTGGCAGTCACTCAAAGCAATACCAAGCCAAAATCAAAATGACATTGAAAGTGTTTTTTACTTGCGTTTATTAGCGACCGATAAAGCGGGTGTATTGGCGGATATTACTTCAATTCTTGCAAGTCACAACATTAGCGTAGAATCTGTCGTGCAAAAACAAATTGATGCACAAAACAACGCACACATTGCCATTATCACCAGCCAAGTGAAAACTAGCGATATAAATGCGGCAGTTATAGACATTCAAAAGAAGGATTTTATCCAAGAAACGGTTAAAATCATCCATGTAGAGGCATTAGATTAGAGGAGAAACATTATGAGATATACAGGACTAATTAACCATTACCAAGACAGATTACCCGTTGATGAAAATACAAAATTCATCAGTTTAGGCGAGGGCAACACGCCCCTTATTCGCTTAGAAAACATTCCTGCTCTACTGGGTAAAGATGTGGATATTTATGTGAAATACGAAGGACTTAATCCGACTGGTTCATTTAAAGACCGTGGCATGACTATGGCAGTGACCAAGGCAGTTGAGGCTGGCTCTAAAGCGATTATTTGCGCCTCCACTGGCAATACTTCGGCATCAGCAGCGGCTTATGCGGCGCGTGCTGGTATTAAGGCATTTGTACTTATTCCTGAAGGAAAAATCGCACTAGGAAAACTCGCCCAAGCAATGATACACGGTGCGGTGATTATCCAAATCAAAGGTAATTTTGATGATGGTATGCGCTTGGTTAAGGAAGTGGCCGATCATGCGCCCGTCTCTATCGTCAATTCAATCAATCCCTTTCGTTTACAAGGGCAAAAAACGGCGGCTTTTGAGATTGTAGAAGAGTTAGGTGATGCGCCTGATTATCACTGCTTACCTGTGGGCAATGCAGGCAATATTTCTGCCCATTGGATGGGTTATAAGGAATACCATCAAGATGGCAAAGCCGCTAAAACACCTGTAATGGTGGGATACCAAGCAGCAGGTTCTGCGCCATTTAAAGCAGGCAAGATGATAGACAATCCAGAAACCATTGCCACCGCTATTCGCATTGGTCACCCGCAAAGCTGGGATTTGGCGCACGAAGTTGAGAAAGAATCAAATGGCTGGTTTGATGCACTCAGCGATGAAGCTATTTTAAGCGCACAAAAACTATTAACTGAAAAAGAAGGAATTTTCTGCGAACCAGCATCAGCTACTTCACTTGCAGGTGCAATGCGTGATATTAAAAGTGGCAAAATCCCCGAAGGCTCTAAAATTGTCTGCACGCTAACGGGTCATGGCTTAAAAGACCCTGATACCGCTATCTCCCAATGCGCCGATGAAATGATTAACATTAATCCTGTGATGGAAGAAGTGAAAAATGCGATTTTAGACAATATGTAAAAGTTATGAAAATAGAATCTATAAAAATCAAAAATTTTAAAGCGTTTAAAGATGCTGAAATGCGGAATATTCCTAGATTTTGTGTGATTGTTGGGGCAAATGGTTCAGGAAAAACCACGCTTTTCAATGTCTTTGGTTTTTTAAGAGATGCACTTACTACTGATGTAAATACTGCCTTCAACAAACGAGGGGGGTTTAACGAAGTCATCAGTCGTGGCTGCAAAGGTAATATTGAATTTGAAATAAAATTTAGAGCAAAAGATACTTATAAAAACAACCCAATCATTACTTATAGTTTGAGTATTGCACAAGAAAATGGTAAGGCTGTTGTTGACAGAGAGATTCTTAAATATCGCAGAGGGCAATATGGAAACCCTTGGAAATTTTTAGAATTTAGTAAGGGTGAAGGATATGCAGTAACGAATGAATTAGATGACACAATAAACATTAAAGAATTAGATAGAGAAAATCAAACCTTAAAATCTTCTGATATTCTAGCGGTAAAAGGTTTAGCAAATTTTGAAAAGTTCCCAGCTGTTATTGCTTTAAGTGAACTGATTGATAATTGGCATGTTTCAGATATTCATATCAATGAAGCACGAAACATTCAACAAGCAGATTATGCTGAACATTTATCCACTTTGGGTGAAAATTTATCCAATGTCATTGACTATTTACACAAAAATCACAAATCAACACTGGATACAATTATTGAAACTTTAAAGCAAAGGATTCCAGGAATTTCCAAAGTAGAAGCAAAAACCATCGAAACAGGGCAAGTGTTATTAAAAATCCAAGATGTGTCCTTTGATGAGCCATTTTTAGTGCGTCATATCTCTGATGGCACGATAAAAATGTTGGCTTATTTGGTTTTACTCTACGACCCAAAACCTTACCCGTTACTCTGTGTTGAAGAGCCTGAGAATCAACTTTATCCACATTTGTTAGAAGAGTTGGCAGAAGAATTTAGAGCCTATGCTAATCGAGGTGAGCAGGTTTTTGTGTCCACGCACTCCCCTGATTTTCTGAATGCTGTTGAGGTTGATGAGGTGTTTTTACTAGTCAAAGATAAAGGCTACACGGCAATTAAACGCACCTCTGAAGACGAGCAAATTAAAGCTTATATGGATAATGGCGACAAAATGGGGTATTTGTGGAAACAAGGATTTTTCGATAAGTTAGGTAAGCAATGAATCTAGTCTGTTTCACCGAAGAAAAATCTGCAAAAGAAATGCTACAAATTGTCCTGCCAAAAATATTGCCTAATGAGTGTTGTTTATCTCAAATTATTTCTTTTGAAGGAAAAAACGACTTAGATAAGCAAATAAAGAAAAAAATACAAAATTACAATATTCCAGACACTTACTTTTTAATCCTCAGAGATCAAGATAGCGCTATTTGCACTGAAGTTAAACAAAAATTATTAAGTAAAGTTAATGAAAGTGGTAAAAAAGATGTATCCATTGTTCGCATTGCCTGCCATGAACTAGAAAATTTTTACTTAGGGGATTTGGCGGCTGTTGAGCAAGGTTTAAAACTACCTAATACACACTCTCAACAATCTAAAAAATTTAAGAATGCCGATAATTTAGCTAACGCAAAACAAGAATTAAAAAAAATAACTAATCAAAAATATCAACCTATATCAGGCTCAAAAGCAATAACACCCCACTTAAAATTAGATGGTAGCAATACATCTGCTAGTTTTAATACATTACTTTCAGGGGTTAAAAAATTATGCACTATTTAACCATCGAACAAACTATTGGCAACACGCCACTGGTGCGCCTGCAACGCCTTAACCCTAATCCGTCTAATACTGTCCTGCTTAAACTTGAGGGTAATAACCCTGCGGGTTCGGTCAAAGACCGGGCGGCGTTTAATATGATTACTCAAGCTGAAGTGCGTGGTGAGATTAGCGTAGGTGATACGCTGATTGAAGCCACCAGTGGCAATACGGGCATCGCCTTGGCAATGGTGGCAGCGATTAGAGGATATAAAATGCTGTTAATTATGCCTGACAATCTTTCACAAGAGCGGAGAGATGCGATGGCTGCGTATGGTGCTGAGTTGATTTTAGTCAGTGAAGAGGCAGGAATGGAGGGCGCTAGAGATTTGGCTGATAAAATGGAAAAAGACGGCCAAGGCAAGCAACTTGACCAATTTTCTAATGCAGATAATTCAGGTGCACACATTCACACCACTGCCGAGGAAATATGGCAAGATACAGAGGGTGAAATCACACATTTTGTCTCTGCCATGGGGACGACTGGCACGATTATGGGCGTGTCAAACAGCTTAAAAGCAAAAAATACAGCCATTCAAATCATCGGCGTGCAGCCCGAAGATGGGGCAAAAATTGCAGGCATTCGCCGTTGGCCAAAAGCATATCTGCCTAAAATATTTGATGCTTCTAAGGTTGATGTAGTAATGGATGTCTCACAAGCTGCTGCTGAACAAACCGCCCGAGATTTAGCCACTCAAGAAGGTATTTTTGCTGGAATATCCAGTGGTGGCGCAGTCTCTGCTGCGATTGAATTATCCAAACAAGTGAACAATGCTGTGATTGTAACCATCGCTTGCGACCGAGGTGATCGGTATCTTTCTACAGGCTTATTTAAAAAAATTAACTTATAGGTTAATTATGAAAAGAAATAAGGTAAAATTATTCGATAATGGTGAAATAGAATTTTATATTGACGAACAAAATAAAGATAACATAATGGAATTTTTGAAAGAAACAGGCGTAGAAAAATTGGGAATCATCTTTTTAAGAATCAAAGAGAGAACAGCCGCAAAAGATGTTTACAGTTCAGAAAATTATGATGCTAGCATTAAAAATATAACTGCCATTAAACTTAAAGGAAAAAAATTTAATAATGCACGAATTTATTGCAAAGATTATGATGAAAACAAAACAAGAATCATAATATTATCCGAATTACTACCAAGTAAAAAACAAACGAAACTTACACAAGAAACAAGAAATTTAATAAGCAAGGTAAATGACTATGACTACTAAATACACCGACCAGGAAGTGGTTGATTTTTTCCACGATGTTTTTAATCCGACAGGGGAAGATTTAATTGATTCTAATGCTTTTGGCCTAATGAGTCAGTATCTAATTCAAATAGAGCAAGCACTAGAAAGTCGTTCAATGACGCAAAAAGAATTGGCAGATAAAATTGGCACATCTGCCAGTTATATCTCTCAGTTTTTTAATCTTAATAAGTT
>JAQRMT010000065.1 GCA_028599035.1 Gammaproteobacteria bacterium | reverse complement strand
ATAAATACTCCTTACTTTAAAATAACTCCTTACATTATAGTAAGATTTTTAACGCTATGTCTATTTTCTAGAAAACTTATTTAATGCACGCCGCCTCAGCGCCTGCATGACCACCGCCAATCACAATGATTGAACAATGCTTTGATTTCATATTTATGCAAAGGTCTTTCTTAATCAAAAAAGGCTTGATAAAATCAAGCCTTTTTGGTTATTGATCGCTAAATACTTACTTGATTTGTGCGTCCAGTTCACCTGATAAATATCTTTGACTCATCGTGTCTAACGAAGATATTTTTATTTTATCAGCATTGCCAGCAGAACCAAATGCCTCAAAACGAGCAGCACAAATATCACTCATCGCATTGGTTGCTTCTTTTAAAAATTTACGAGGGTCAAAGTTAGCTGGATTCTCAATCAAGTGTTTACGAACCGCACCCGTTGAAGCCATACGCAAGTCAGTATCAATGTTAACTTTACGCACACCATTCTTGATGCCTTCTTGAATTTCACTGACTGGCACACCATAAGTTTGACCCATATCACCGCCATGTGAATTGATAATTTCTAACCAGTCCTGTGGTACTGAAGAAGAACCGTGCATTACCAAGTGTGTGTTTGGTAGGCGTTCGTGAATTTCTTTAATACGGTCAATACGCAAAATTTCACCATCTGGTTCTTTGGTGAATTTGTAAGCGCCATGTGAAGTACCAATAGCAATTGCTAAAGCATCAACATTAGTTTCTTTTACAAAGTCAGCCGCTTCTTCAACTGAGGTCAATAGCATATCAAGGTCTAATTTACCTTCAGCACCATGACCATCTTCTTCACCCATCTCACCCGTTTCAAGCGAACCTAAACAACCCAATTCACCCTCTACAGACACACCGCCTGCATGCGCCATCTTAACCACTTCTTTGGTCACTGCAACATTGTATTCAAAAGAAGCAGGTGTTTTACAATCTGCCTCTAGCGAGCCATCCATCATTACTGATGAAAAACCTGATTGGATTGAACGCAAACATACCGCTGGCTCGCTACCGTGATCTTGGTGCATAACGACAGGGATATGCGGATACATTTCAGTTGCCGCTAAAATCAAATGACGCAAAAACGGCTCGCCCGCATAGCCTCTAGCACCAGCAGAGCCCTGCATAATAACAGGGCTATTGGTTTTGTCTGCCGCCTGCATAATGGCATGAACTTGCTCCATATTGTTTACATTGAATGCTGGCATACCATAGCCATTTTCTGCCGCATGATCTAATAATTCTCTTAATGAAATTAACATATTTTTTTCTCCTCTTTTTGTTTTTAATTAAACATTTTATCAAAAATTAATGCTGCTCGTTCACAACGAACACACACTTTCTTTACTACTTTACTCAACTGTTAAAACTGAGTGAACACTACTCATATTCAGAATCGCCAACACGAAGAATTTTCATGAGGTTGGTTCCACCTGTTTTTCCCTTATGCATACCTTTGGTTAATATCACCAAATCTCCATTCCTTACAATGTCTTTTTCTGCTAAGATTTTAATCACTTTAGCGTTGACTTTGCCCCAGTCTGCATTAGACATATTCTTAATGCCACAAGGATAAACACCACGATATAAGGTTACTTTACGCAAAGTGGCAACGCTATCACTCATTGCATAAATTGAGATATTAGAACTCATACGCGACATCCATAATGCAGTTTTTCCGCTCTCAGTAAGTGATGCCACCACTTTAACGCCCAAATGGTTGGCAGCATACATTGAGCTCATCGCAATGGTCTCTTCAATATAAGTGAAATCTTCATGCAGCCGGTGATGTGAAGTTCTTGCAATTGGATTTTTCTCAGCCTCAACACAAACTTCGTGCATAGTTTTCACTGCGTTTTCTGGAAAATCACCTGCTGCCGTCTCTGCTGATAACATCACCGCATCGGTGCCATCTAATACCGCATTTGCCACATCAAAAACCTCTGCCCGAGTTGGGATTGGATTGTTAATCATTGATTCCAACATTTGTGTTGCAGTAATAACAACACGGTCATTTGATCTGGCCAATTTGATTAAGCGTTTTTGTTGTGCTGGTAATTGTGGGTCACCAATTTCAACACCTAGGTCTCCGCGTGCCACCATAATGCCGGCTGACTCTTGAATAATATCGTTAATAATTTCATCTACCAAAGATTCAGCGCGCTCAATCTTTGAAATCACGCCTGCATCAGAACCCGCTTCTTTTAACAATTTCTTGGTAAGGCGCACATCATCGCCATTCACTGGGAATGATAAAGCCACATAATCTGCCTTTGCCTTAGCAGCAGTTATAATATCTCTTTTGTCTTTTTCAGTCAATGCGTCGGCTGATAGTCCGCCGCCACGAAGGTTAAGCCCTTTTTTGTCCGAAAGTATGCCGCCTTGCGTTACTACGGTGTTGATTTTGTTGCCCTCAACACTGGTAACTTCTAAAACAATCTTGCCATCATCTAACAACAAAACATTGTCTTTTCTAACCTCTTGTGGTAATGTTTTATAAGCAATACCAACGGCACTTTGAGTGCCTGAGCTTTCACCCATATCTGCATCAAGCGCAAAAGTATCGCCAATATTTAACACAATTTTTGCGCCATCTTTAAAGCTGGCAATACGAATTTTTGGACCCTGTAGGTCCATCAAAATACCAACATAGGTTTGGTTAGTATGCGCCCAATTACGCACCGCCTTTACTCTGGATAAGTGCTCTTGCTCACTGCCATGAGAAAAATTAATGCGCACCACATTAACACCTGCTATCAAGATTGACTCTAAAACTCCAGGTTTGTCAGTTGCAGGCCCTAGTGTTGCTAATATTTTGGTTCTTCTAAGCAAGTTATTCTGCCGCTCTTTGTTCTAATATTTCCACTGCTGGCAATTTTTTACCCTCTAAAAACTCTAAGAATGCGCCGCCGCCTGTTGAGATATAACTGATTTTATCTTCAATACCATATTTATCAACCGCTGCCAAAGTATCACCACCACCAGCAATCGAAAACGCATCAGATTCAGCAATTGCCATACCGACTGTTTTAGTGCCGCCAGCAAATTGATCAAACTCAAATACACCCACTGGGCCATTCCAAACGATTGTGCCTGCGTTTTTCATAATCTCAGCTAATTCGTTGGCTGAATTTGAGCCAATATCGAAAATCATATCATCATCTGCCACCTCTGAAGACGGCTTAGTGGTTGCCTCGGCTGTTTCTGAGAACTCTTTGCCACAAACCACATCGGTTGGCACAGGGATTTCACAGTGCTCCATGAGTTTTTTAGCGGTTGGGATTAAGTCATCTTCACATAACGACTTGCCAACATTGTGACCTTGTGCTGCGATAAAGGTATTGGCAATACCACCACCAACTACCAATTGGTCAACAATCTTAGACAGTGATTCTAATACGGTTAATTTAGTTGAAACCTTGGATCCACCGACAATTGCCACCATTGGGCGCTTAGGATTATCTAACGCCTTACCCAATGCCTCTAACTCACCTGATAATAATGGGCCTGAACACGCAATTGGCGCATACTTAGCCACACCATGTGTTGAGGCTTGTGCACGGTGTGCTGTACCGAATGCGTCCATCGCAAAGATGTCACACATTGCCGCCATACGCTTAGACAATGTATCATCATTTGACATTTCGCCCACATTAAAACGCACATTCTCGCAAAGTACAACTTCGCCATCATTCATCTCAACGCCATCTAACCAATCTTTTTCTAAACGCACTGTGATATCTAATAACTCACTAAGACGCTCAGCAACGGGTTGCAAGGTAAATTCATCACTCGCTTCACCCTCTGTAGGGCGACCACGGTGTGACATCAACATGACTTTAGCGCCTTGCTTCATTGCCATTTCAATAGTTGCTAGTGACGCTTTAATACGCTTATCACTCGTAACAACGCCATCTTTAATGGGCACATTAAGGTCCTGACGAATCAGAACTCTTTTTGAACTTAAATCTAAGTCCGATAAATTTATAACTGACATATTTTTTCCTAAAAGCAAACTAAAAATAACCCATCAAAAATATTTTAATAAGTCAAAATAAGGCTTAGCCCACCTACTTGGTTTAATAACAAGACAAAAAACAGTCATTCACAAATGTAAATAACTATTTTTTTAACGCTGTTATTAAGTTTCAATAGGCGAACTAAGATTATTTTTTAAGCAATGTGCTGAACTAAACGGAGCATATTACAAGTATAACCATACTCGTTATCATACCAAGATACTAACTTCACAAATGTATCGTCAAGTGCGATACCGGCATTAGCATCAAAAATTGAAGAAGCACTAATGCCACGGAAGTCAGACGATACAACCATATCTTCTGTGTATTGCAAAGTGCCTTTCATTGAGCCTTCTGAAGCCTCTTTGATGGTTGCACAAATTTCTTCGTAACTAGCAGGCTTGTCTAATTCACAAGTCAAATCAACCACTGAAACATCTACTGACGGGATACGGAAAGCCATACCTGTTAGTTTACCGTTAAGCTGTGGCAATACTACGCCCACTGCCTTAGCAGCACCTGTTGATGAAGGAATGATGTTTTCAAATACTGCGCGACCACCTCTCCAATCCTTCATTGAAGGACCATCAACGGTTTTTTGTGTTGCAGTTGATGCGTGAACAGTAGTCATCAAGCCTCGTTTAAGCCCCCAGTTATCGTCAATAATTTTAGCAATAGGCGCTAAACAGTTAGTGGTGCAACTTGCCGCTGAAACAATCGCTTGTCCATCATAAGCTTCATGATTAACGCCATATACAAACATCGGTGTACCGTCTTTTGCAGGTGCTGATTGAACAACTTTTTTAGCGCCAGCATCAATATGCGCCTGACAAGACTCTTCTGTTAAGAAAAAACCTGTGCAATCAATTGCCACATCTACGCCAATATCGCCCCATTTAAGGTCGGCTGGATTACGCTCAGCTGAAAGACGAATTTTCTTGCCATCAATAATAAAATTATCACCCTCAACCGCAACATCGCCATCGAAACGGCCTTGCGCCGTGTCATATTTAAGCATGTATGCTAAGTAATCATTTTCTAATAAGTCGTTAATGCCGACCACTTCTAATTCTGGAAAATCCTTTTTAATTGCACGAAATACCATGCGACCAATACGACCAAAACCGTTAATACCTACTTTTATCATCTCTTACTCCTTTATTAAATTATATTTACTTACTTTTTTTTGTTTAACCGATAACTGCTTTCGCTGTCGCAATTACATTATCAACGGTAAAACCAAACTCTTTGAACAGCTCAGGTGCAGGTGCAGACTCGCCGAATGACTTCATACAAACCAAACCACCGTCTAAGCCAACATACTTATACCAAGATTGCGCCACGCCCGCCTCAATTGCCACTCGCTTCACACCCGGCGTTAAGACAGCATCTCTATAAGCCTGGTCTTGTGCATCAAATGCCTCGCAACACGGCATTGAAACCACACGGACATTCGCATCCATCGCCTCAGCCGCTTCAACCGCTAATCCCACCTCAGAACCTGTTGAGATGAAAATAACATCCGCATCGCCGTCACAATCTTTAAGCACATAGCCACCTTTTTCAATATTGGTAACTTGTTCAGCAGTTCTTTCCATTGGTGTTAGTGCTTGGCGTGAGAATATTAATGCTGTTGGCGCATTACCGCGGAGCATTGCCATTTTCCAAGATACTGCTGATTCAACCGCATCACAACCTCTCCAAGTTTGGAAACCAGGAATAACCCGCATGGTTGACAATTGCTCAACCGCTTGGTGAGTTGGTCCGTCTTCGCCTAAACCAATAGAATCATGTGTATAGACATAAATTGTGCCGATTTTCATCAGTGCTGACATTCTCAGTGCGTTACGCATAAATTCCATAAACATAAAGAAAGTAGCGCCATAAACCTTAAAGCCACCATGTAAAACCATGCCGTTCATCATATGCGCCATACCAAATTCACGCACACCCCACGAAAGATAATTACCATCAGCGTTTTCTTTATTCACCTTAACTGTGCCTGACCAATTGGTCAAATTGGAACCTGTTAAATCTGCAGAACCGCCGAACATTTCTGGCAATAATGGGCCCATTGCCTCAATCGCTCTTTGTGATGCTTGGCGCGATGCAATATTTGGCATTTCATCTTGGGTCTTAGCAATAAATTTATCCATCTCAACTTCAAAATTCGCTGGAAGCTCACCCGCCATACGACGTTCAAACTCAGCCGCTTCTGCTGCATATTCAGTTTTATAAGCTGCAAATTTATCATTCCAAGTGCTTTCGTCTGTTACACCTTGCGCCTTATGGTCCCAACCTTCGTAAACATCAGCAGGAATTTCAAATGCTGCGTGGTCCCAGCCCAACTGTTTGCGTGTTGCTGCAATCTCTTCATCACCCAAAGGTGCACCATGACAATCGTGTGTACCCGCAAGATTAGGAGAACCAAAACCAATGGTTGTCTTACAACAAATCAAACTTGGCTTGCCAGTCTCAGCTTTTGCTTCTTCAATTGCCTTGTTAATTGCATCTGCATCATGACCATCAACAGCAATTACCTGCCAATCATAAGACTTAAAACGACCCGGAACGCCTTTCTCCATCCAGTCACCAATATGCCCATCAATTGAAATATCATTATCATCCCAAAATGCAATTAACTTACCTAAGCCTAATGTTCCGGCCATCGCACAAGACTCATGCGACAAGCCTTCCATTAAACAGCCATCGCCCATAAATACATAAGTATTATGGTCAACAATCTCATGACCTGGCTTGTTGAACTGTGCACCCAGTGTGCGTTCTGCAATCGCCATACCTACAGCATTAGTGATACCTTGACCTAATGGACCTGTTGTTGTTTCAATACCATCTATATAGCCATACTCAGGATGACCCGCAGTTTTTGCATGCAATTGGCGGAAATCTTTAATGTCATTAATCGATAAATCAAAACCTGTTAGGTGTAATAATGAGTAAATTAACATCGAACCATGCCCATTAGACAAAACAAATCTGTCTCTATCTGCCCAGTTAGCATTAGTTGGGTTGTACTTCATATGGTCGTTCCAAAGCACTTCGGCAATATCTGCCATTCCCATTGGCGCACCTGGGTGACCTGAATTGGCTTTTTGAACCGCATCCATACTTAAAGCACGAATCGCATTTGCTAAATTTCTGCGTGATGACATATTAAATTTCCTTGATGAAAAACTAAATAATTATACGCAAAAATTCTAAATTTATCAACACCACTCGCAAACACCTATACTATCAACAAATAAAGAATGAACAGCTTTTTATAGGCGAAAAAAAAGGTCATCACAGGATAACCTTTTAAAAAAATGGTGCCGAAGGCCGGACTCGAACTGGCGACCTACTGATTACAAATCAGTTGCACTACCAACTGTGCTACTTCGGCGTAATGATTTGAAAATTATACAATCTTATCTAAAATACATTGCGCTTTTTATTGCAGATTGTATAAACTCTCAAATATGGTGGTTATAGGTGGACTTGAACCACCGACCCCAGCATTATGAATGCTGTGCTCTAACCAGCTGAGCTACATAACCGTGAAGAGCAATATTATCGGGACTTTTGCCCTAAAAGTCAATAGATAATTATAGGTGAAGGTTTGTAGTGCTAAAATCAACGCCTATGACAACACTTAAAATTGCTTTGACGGGTGGTATTGCTTGCGGAAAATCACAGATGGCTCAGGTTTTTTCTGAGTTGGACGCTGATGTTATTCGGCTTGATGATATTTCTAAACAAGTAACTACGCCTGACTCAGATGGTCTTAGAGAGTTGGTAGGTGCCTTTGGGAAAAAGATTCTTAATCAAGATGATAGCCTCAATCGACAAGCGTTACTAGCCATCTTATTGGAAAATGAAAGCAATAAAAGTCGTATTGAAGCCATTTTGCATCCAAAAATATTAAAAATAATGCAAAAATGGCAAAAAGACTCGCAAAAACCCTTAAATATTGTAGAAGTTCCACTACTTATGGAGAAAAACTTAGGTTATTTGTTCGATAGAGCCATTATTTTGACCTGTAATGAGGAAAAACAGTTAAAAAGACTAAAAAATCGTGCAAATATTGACGAAAAACAAGCAAAAAAGATGATTTATATTCAAACTAGTCACGAAAATAGGTTGAAAATTTCTGAAGAA
>JAQRMT010000064.1 GCA_028599035.1 Gammaproteobacteria bacterium | reverse complement strand
GGTCGCATTGGCGCTATTCGTGAAGCGCTTGAAGAAGAGGGGTTTATTCATACCAATATCTTGGCATATTCTGCCAAATATGCTTCAAATTATTACGGACCTTTTCGTGATGCAGTGGGTTCGGCTAAAAACCTAGGAAAATCCAGCAAAGAAACCTACCAAATGGATCCTGCCAACTCTGATGAAGCCATTCGTGAAGTCGGTTTAGATATTGATGAAGGCGCTGATATGGTGATGATTAAACCCGGTTTACCCTATCTTGATATTGTTTATCGCATCAAACAAACCTTTGGTATGCCAACTTTCGCCTATCATGTCAGCGGCGAATACGCCATACTCAAGGCTGCTGCACAAAACGGCTGGATTGATGAAAAAAAAGTGGTGCTAGAAACGCTAATGAGTTTTAAGCGTGCAGGTGCGGACGCAGTGCTCACTTATTACGCCAAGCAAGTCGCCACTTGGTTACAAAAATAAAAGTTGAACTTACTTGTTGCTTTATTCGGGGGCTTTCTTAAAACGGAACTTTGGCAAACTAAGATCAAAATAAACAGCTAAAAGCCTGACTATAAACATACAAAAACCCGCAATAGTAGCTGAAAACACAATGTTTTGACTTAGATTTAACAAAACGATAAACAGCAAAGAGCCCAACCATAAAACCGTTGCATATAGTTGTGAATTAAACACCGTGGGTGACTCGCCACACAAGACATCGCGCAAAATACCACCCATTGCTCCTGTCAATACACCCATAAAACTTGCCAGAAGAGGTGGGATACCCATCATGATTGCCACCAAAGTCCCTGCAATACCAAAAGTTGCTAAACCTGCAGCGTCCATAATTAAGAAAAGTTTTTGCGGAATAGCAAAAATTCTTGCAGCGATAAACATAAAAATCGCACTTGAAAGCGATGCAATAAAAAACACTTGGTCAATAACCCAAAACACCTCTCTACTAAGCAGTAAATCTCGCAAAGAACCTCCACCAAGCCCCGTAGTGATAGCAATAATAATAACACCAAACAAATCAAACTTTTTAAATCCAGCTTTTAAAACCCCAGAAGCTGATGATGCAATAACAGCGAGTAATGTTATCCAATAAAGATTTACAAGCAATTGATTCATATTTACATTGCTAGACTCTATTTTGAATTAAATCATCCACTACTTCTGGCTCTGCTAGCGTAGAAATATCACCTAAATTATCGTAATCATTCTCGGCAATTTTTCTTAAAATTCGACGCATAATCTTACCTGAGCGAGTTTTAGGTAAACTAGGGGAAAATTGAATTTTATCAACATTGGCAATTGGACCGATTTCGCCACGAACTTGTTTGACTAGTTCGATTTTTAATTCATCAGTTGGTTCAACGCCGTTAATAACAGACACATAGGCGTAAATTCCTTGTCCTTTAATATCGTGCGGATAACCGACCACTGCCGCCTCAGAAACATCTTTGTGCAGCACCAAAGCCGACTCAATCTCTGCAGTTCCTAAACGATGTCCTGAGATGTTTAAAACATCATCAACCCTGCCTGTAATCCAATAATAGCCATCCTTATCCCTTTTCACACCATCACCTGCAAAATACTTACCTGGAAAGGTGGAAAAATAAGCCTCCATAAAACGCTCGTGATTGTTGTAAAGCGTGCGCATTTGCCCTGGCCATGAGCGAGACATGACCAAAATTCCCTCTGCCTCACCTTCAAGAATATCGCCTTGTTCGTTCACAATTTGTGGTTCAATGCCGAAAAATGGCTTGCTAGCTGAACCGGGTTTTAAAGCGGTGGCATAAGGCAGTGGTAAAATCATATGTCCGCCTGTTTCAGTTTGCCACCAAGTATCAACGACCGGACAATTGCCGTTACCAATTTTGTGATAATACCACTCCCATGCCTCAGGGTTGATTGGCTCACCCACTGTGCCTAAAATTCTTAGGCTAGAACGGTTGGTTTTATCCACAAAATCATCCCCCGCACCCATTAACGCACGAATGGCGGTCGGTGCTGTGTAAAACGAATTAACCTGATGTTTGTCGATCACCTGCCAAAAACGAGCCGCATCTGGATAAGTTGGAATGCCTTCAAACATCAGCGTAGTTGCGCCGTTTGCCAATGGGCCATAGACAATGTACGAATGCCCCGTCACCCAGCCAACATCCGCTGTACACCAATAAACATCTCCTTCTTGATAATCAAATGCATATTTATGCGTCATAGCTGCATACAACAAATAACCACCTGTGGTGTGCAATACACCCTTGGGCTTTCCTGTTGAACCCGAAGTGTAAAGAATAAAGAGTGGCGTTTCCGCATCAAACGACTCACACGGACATTCATTTGACATATCCTCAACTAAATCATGATACCAAACATCTTTATCACCCCACGCCACATCGCCTTTGGTGTTTTGTGCAACAATCACCGTGTCTACACAATCACAAGCTGCCACGGCAATATCTACATTGGCTTTAAGTGGGGTTGACCTACCGCCGCGCAACCCTTCATCTGCTGTAATAACTATCTTACATTCAGAATTCAAGATTCTATCTTTGAGTGCCTCAGGGGAAAAACCACCAAATACCACGCTGTGGATTGCACCAATTCTCGCACATGCCAGCATGGCATAACTGGCTTGCAAAATCATCGGCATATAAATACACACTCTATCGCCTTTTTTAACACCGAGTTTTTTCAGTCCATTGGCGAGTTTTGCCACTTCATCGTGCAACTGTTGGTAAGTGACATTTTGGCTAACTTCAGGATTATCACCTTCCCAAATAATTGCTGTTTGATTGGCACGCTGTGGTAGGTGTCTATCAATACAATTATAAGCCACATTCAACTCGCCGCCTTTAAACCATTCAATCAAACCCTTGTGATAATCCACATTAGAAGTGGTATCCCAGTCCTTATCCCAATCTAAAAATTCCTTGGCTTGCTTAGACCAAAATTCATCAGGATTCTCAATGGATTCTTGATACATCGCCTCATAAGTTTTTTCATTAATAAGTGGAGTTCTGTCTGATTTTGCAATTGGATACATAGTGAGATAAATTCAAATAAATATCAGTAGATAATACCTAAAACTTTCTATGAAGTAATTTTTTTTTAAATTAATTGTCGTAACTTAATGGCCTCTTTATTGCCCATATAATCTACTTGTGCTAAAAACAGCTCGGCTGTCGAAATCGCATCCTGCATTGCATTATGCGCCTTATAGCGTGGCAGGTTATATTTCTCTCGTAGGTTGAATAATCTTAACCCATCAGGCTTGGTATATTGCTGCGTTTTTTGCATTTTTCTGCGCTCAATTTTAAGAGTATCTAACATTACTAAAGGTAGAATATTAATTTGATACAATTTACGGCACACTTGGTTGAGAAAACTTTTTTCAATTTTGTCAAAATGTACAACAATAACCCTATTAACCATTTGAGATAATAATTTATCTATTGCGCTACTGAGTGGTAAGCCAGACTTTAATTCTTCATCTGTTAATTGATGAATAGCAACATTTTGTTCTACCAAAACTTGTTTTGGATTGATTAAAATATGCCTAGATGTGCTTGGTAATACATGAAGATTCTTGATAACGGTATAACCAATGCTAATTATTTTTTCTTTAGAAGCATCTAGCCCTGTTGTCTCAAAATCCAAAACCAAAAATTCAATATCTTTAATCAAGTTTTTACCCTCAACCAAAGGCTGCGATAAGTAGCAATAAAGCGATTTTGGCAAATGCGTGTTACTAAGTAGTTTTTTACGATAATAATTAGCAAGAAAGTGGTTAATCACAATATTGAGGTTTGATAGCGTGAACTCATAGCGGATTGCATATCGCTAACAATACCAAAAGCATCTTTTAAATGCTTTTTATCTAGCGATGAGATTTCCTCTGTCAGCACAAAATTATCAGCAGGTTGGCCCAATTTTATTTGCCGTTTTTGGTGTTTGATTCTCACTGAATTAATAAATTTATAAGCTTCAATTAAGTCATTCGCTCCAGAACTACTCATCCCGCCCACATCAGACAACTCTCTTAATCTGTCCTGTGTATTAATTGACCTAACCCCATGTGACAAAGCATAAACACGCGCAACATCTACAATCGGAACAACACCTTTCTTTTTGAGGTCTAAGGATTTTTTATTTACGCCATTTTTATCAAGCATAAAGTTTCTAAAAAACCCTAGTGGTGGTGTGTAATGCAGAGCATTAGCTGCCATATGTGATTGAAAGATAGTGTTGCGCGTGGTCATATCAAATACATTTGTCAATAAATCATCCAACAATTGAGCTTCGCCATAAATACACTTCAAATCAAAGAATATGCTTGCGTACATCAATGCTTTTGGCTCTGGAGAAGTAATCCATTGTTTAAAATAAGACTTCCACACAGAAAGACTTTGTCGCCATTTTTTATTAGTTGCCATGACATCACCTGGACAATACACATAGCCACAAGCATTCAAGCCATCACTAACATATTTTGCTAATTTGATAAAATATTGTTCGTGCAATTCTTCTTGATAATCATCCGCTAAAATTAATAAATTATCTTGGTCAGAATGTGCGATTTGCTCAGACCTGGCAAGTGACCCAGCCACAACCCAAGCATAGTCTATGGGTGGCTGCCCTAATAATTCTTCAGCCTGCTTGAGTAATTGCTGGTTAATAGAACGGCCTACTGAACTCACAGAGTAGGTAATGTCATGCTCATCCATGTTTGACTCATAACTGTGTTGCAATAGTAAAGGAACTTGTTTAGAAATTTCCTCTAATTCATCTGTAGTATCTGATACCAAAATTTCATTAATTAAGAAAACCACATTATGGCTTTGTTTGCGTAGTAAATCAGCAGCGGTAATCATACCGACCACTTTTTTATTTTTAACAATCGGCAAATGTCTAATATGCGCATTAGCCATTAATAGCATAGCTTCAACACCACTCTTATAATGTGCAATAGAGAGTGGATTATTCGTCATAATCTTACTAATAGGACTGCTTGTATCAACTTCCATTGCAACCACTTTAGTACAAAAAGCACGGTCGGTCACAATACCACACAGTTTATCCTCATCTGTCACAATCACAGAAGTGGTAGTATTCTCAGTCATTAACTTGGCCACTTGTTTGATACTGGTTTTTTTATCAACCAAATAAGCGTCACTCGCTCTAGACATTGATAATACTGAGTTAGTCAATAAGCTGTTTTGTTTAATGAGTTTTTGAGATTTGAGGCTTGTTTCTAAGTTTGCATCTAAAAAGAAATTTTCGACAACAGCATTATCAGAAAATAATTCATAAAAATATTTTTTATCAATTCGATAGTAAAGTGTATCTTCTTGACAAGAGTGCGTATAAAGCAACAATTGAGAATTATAACCAAACCATTGGTGTTCACCAAGAATGGAAAACAATTCCTCATTCTCATCTTCTATCAATACCGCACCTTTACGCACTAAATACAGAAAATCAGGCTTGGTTGTTAATATATGTCCTTTTCTACGATAAGCAACTTGCGTTTTTGTGATTAAAGATTCAAGCTGTGCAGGTGTCGCACTATCCAAGGGTAGTGTTAATTTAAAAAAATCAATAATTTCTAAATCTTCGATTTCCATCGTTTACAACAAAGGCTCCTTGTAAATAAAGACAGTTGGCACTTCGGCATAAAAGATACTCTCATTTGCAGAAATAACAAACTGCAAGTAGTCTGATTTTATAACATTTATCTGTGGGGATTGCCAAGATATCTTACTACCGTTAGAAGCTGTCATTGATTGTGGTTTAGAGGTTTTGTCTTTCGCTTTAACCAAAGCAAATTTAATACCCTTTAAATCACTTGAAGCATCAACAAAAAGTATATTCAACCCATAAACCTGACTATCTGAAGTAATATGGATTTTTAATTCCCCATTAATCAAATCACATGCCCCACTTTCCCAACGACAATTAGGCTTTACCAGCATTTTATAAGATTGTCCTTGTTTAGCCTTGTGGGGCACTTCAGCAACATAATAATCAACCGCAAAATAACTAATAATTGCCAAAATAGGCGCAACAATCATCGATGTAATCACATGTTTATTCTTAAAAAACATACTAACTCCCCTTGCATTTTAAATAAAAAAACGCCCAGCATTGCCGGGCGTTTTAAGGATACTCTAAAAAGTATTAATTAGCGGCTGGAATACGAATATTCTCAACCATCTTCTCAACTTCTTTAGGCACTTTACTTGTGCGACTCATTACAAAGAATGCTACCGCAAAGTTAACCATTGCACCAATGGCACCAAATGCATTTGGCTCAATGCCTAAAAACCAGTTAGGGTCCATATCACCTAAGAATGAAGTTGACTTCACAAACATGATGCCTTTGTGTTGGAATACATATAACAGTGTAATACCAATACCTGAAAGCATACCTGCAATCGCACCTTCTTTATTCATCTTCTTAGAGAAGATACCCATCATCAATGCTGGGAAGATACTAGACGCTGCTAAGCCAAAGGCTAACGCAACTGTACCTGCGGCAAAGTCTGGTGGATTAAAGCCGTAATAACCAGCAACCAATATAGCACCAATCATTGATATCCTAGAATACATCAACTCATCTTTTTCTGAAATATTTGGTCGCCATACGCCTTTTAACAAATCGTGCGAAATAGAAGATGCAATCGCCAGTAACAATCCAGCAGCCGTTGATAATGCTGCAGCCAAACCACCCGCAGCCACAATAGCAATCACCCAATTAGGCAAGCCAGCAATCTCAGGGTTTGCTAAAACCATGATATCTCTATCAACTTTAACCATTTCATTAGATAACAATACAACATCTTTACCGTTAACTTTGATTGTTTTAGATATATTACCCTTGTTGCCCGTATATTGAATCAAGCCATCTCCATTCTTATCTTCAAACTTTAACAAACCAGTCTTTTCCCAGTTTTTAAACCATGCTGGACGGTCTGCATAGGCTAAGTTTTGCTCAGCATTAGGCTGATCAATGGTTTGCATTAAGTTCAATCTTGCCATTGCAGCGACTGCTGGTGCAGTTGTATAAAGCAGTGCAATAAATACCAACGCCCAACCTGCAGATTCACGTGCGGCCTTTACCGAAGATACGGTAAAAAATCTCATGATAACATGTGGCAAACCTGCTGTACCAATCATTAAGGATAAAGTATAAACAAACATATTTGTTGAACTCAATCTTGCTTGTGTCGTGTACTCAGAAAATCCGAGTTGAGTAACAACTTGATCAAGTTTGTCTAATAGATAAGTTCCATCAGCCATTTCACTACCCAAACCTAGTTGTGGAATTGGGTTACCCGTTAGCATAAATGAAATAAATACCGCTGGAATGGTATAAGCAATAATCATAATCACATATTGAGCAATCTGGGTGTAAGTAATCCCCTTCATACCACCCATCACTGCATAGAATGCCACGATAACCATACCCGTTACCAAACCTGTTTCATAATCAACTTCTAAAAATCTAGAAAATGCCACACCAATACCTTTCATTTGTCCGATAACATAAGTAACCGATGCAATGATTAAACAAATAACTGCAACAATACGCGCAGTCTTTGAATAATAACGGTCAGAAATAAACTCAGGAACCGTAAATGAACCATGCTTTCTTAAGTAAGGTGCAAGTAACATCGCTAGTAACACATAGCCACCTGTCCAACCCATCAAGAATACTGAACCCCCATATCCATAAAAGGCGATTAAACCAGCCATTGAGATAAATGACGCTGCACTCATCCAGTCGGCCGCCGTTGCCATACCATTTGCCACAGGGTGAATACCACCACCCGCCACATAGAACTCATGCGTTGAACCTGCTCTTGCCCAAAAAGCAATACCAATGTAGATTGCAAAAGTTGTGCCTACAAATAAAAATGTTAATGTTTGTAAATCCATGACTACTCCCCTTTATTTTTCGTGAACATTGAATTTTTCATCGATTTTCCCCATGCTTTTTGCATAATAAAAAACCAATACCACGAATGTATAAATTGAGCCTTGTTGCGCAAACCAAAAACCCAATTTATACCCCCCAAGTCTAACTGTATTTAATATATCTACTAGCACAATGCCAAATAGATATGAAACCACAAACCAAATAGACAAGCACTTAATAATAAGCGCAATATTGGCTTTCCAGTAGTCATTGTTGTTATTGGTCATTTAAGCTCTCCTCTTGATTAAATTATTTGAGAATAATACACACTTATTATATGGAATTTTAACTATCATTAAACGCTAATATAATTTTCTAGAAATTGTTAAAGGCTTATAC
>JAQRMT010000063.1 GCA_028599035.1 Gammaproteobacteria bacterium | reverse complement strand
TTAATGAATAATAGACCTAGGAAATGCTTGGGGTGGAAAACCCCATTTGAAGTCTTTGCTGAATTAACTGGTAAAGACTATTTTTTAAATGGAAGTGTTGCACTTATGGGTTGAATTCGCCAAGAACTTATATTCTTTATCTTTAAATAATGCCATTATTTTATAGCTTTAGATAATCAGCCCTTTTTACCACGCATTTTAGAAATCATTTGCAATTGCGCCATAGATTCCGCAAGGGCGGCTTGTGTTGCTGAGAGGTCTTGATTTTCAGTGGCATTTTCCATTGCCTCTTCTGCACGCTGTTGTGCCTCTAGGGCTTTAGATTCGTCTAAATCACCTGCACGAATAGCAGTGTCGGAGAAAATAGTTACCACATCAGGCTGCACTTCAACGATACCGCCAGAGACATAAATAGATTCCATACCGCTTTCGGTTTCAATCCGAACTTCGCCTGGCTTTAAGACCGACAACAGGGCGACATGCTTAGGATAAATGCCTAACTCGCCTGTTGATGCAGGCGCAAATACGCATTTTGCCTCACCCGAATAGAGTGATTCAGTTGCGCTAACGACATCAACATGCATGCTTGACATTTATGCATTCTCCTTTGCTGTGGCACGGACTTCGTCGATTGAGCCCATCATATAAAATGCTTGCTCTGGAAGGTCGTCCATATCGCCATCAAGAATGGCTTTAAAGCCAGAAATTGTGTCTTTTAAAGAAACATATTTACCTGCTGCGCCTGTAAACACCTCTGCCACGAAAAACGGCTGAGACAAGAAGCGCTGAATCTTGCGGGCACGAGAAACAGATTGCTTGTCCTCTTCAGACAACTCATCCATGCCTAAAATCGCAATAATGTCTTTAAGCTCTTTGTAGCGCTGCAACACGCCTTGCACGCCACGAGCCACATTGTAATGCTCTTCACCAACAATGAGCGGGTCTAGCTGACGAGAAGTAGAATCTAGCGGATCTACCGCAGGATAAATACCCAATTCTGCTACTTGACGAGACAAAACAACGGTTGCATCTAAATGCGCAAAAGTTGTGGCTGGCGATGGGTCTGTTAAATCATCTGCTGGCACATATACTGCCTGAATTGAAGTAATTGAACCTTTCTTAGTCGAAGTAATGCGTTCTTGCAAAGCGCCCATCTCTGAGGCTAGCGTTGGCTGATAACCTACTGCTGACGGCATACGGCCAAGTAGTGCCGATACCTCTGTGCCCGCAAGCGTGTAGCGATAAATATTGTCAATAAATAACAGCACATCACGACCCTCATCACGGAAGTATTCTGCCATGGTTAAGCCTGTTAACGCAACACGCAAACGGTTTCCCGGTGGCTCGTTCATTTGACCGTAAACTAAGGATACTTTATCCAATACATTAGATTCTTTCATTTCGTGGTAGAAGTCATTACCTTCACGAGTTCGCTCGCCAACACCGGCAAATACAGAATAGCCCGAATGTTCAATCGCAATATTACGAATAAGCTCCATCATATTAACAGTTTTACCTACGCCAGCACCACCAAATAAGCCAACTTTACCGCCTTTAGCGAATGGGCAAACTAGGTCGATTACTTTAATGCCTGTTTCTAATAATTCTGCTGTTGGTGCTAATTCATCATAAGCAGGGGCAGGACGGTGAATTTCCCATTCAGCCTCTGGGTTAATGTCGCCTGCATTGTCAATCGGATCACCCAGGACATTCATAATACGACCCAATGTCTTAGTGCCTACTGGCACTTTAATGGCTGTGCCTGTGTTAGAAACTTCCAGCTCTCTTTTTAGGCCTTCTGAGCTGCCCATTGCAATTGTACGAACCACATTATCGCCTAATTGTTGCTGCACTTCTAGCGTTAATCCTGTTTCAGCGACCATTAAGGCATCGTAAATGCTGGGGATGTTGCCTTCTGAAAATTCAACATCAATAACTGCGCCGATAATTTGTGTAATTTTTCCGTTGCTCATTTTGCTTTTCCTCTTTTTTAAACTCTTATCTATTAAATTTATACTGCTGCAGCGCCACTAACAATCTCAGAAATTTCCTGAGTAATTGCCGCCTGCCTTGCTTTATTGTAAACCAATTCTAAATCTTTCACCATATCGCCTGCATTATCAGTTGCACTTTTCATTGCAATCATTCGTGATGACTGCTCACAAGCAATATTTTCAACCAAGCCCTGATAAACCAAGGCCTCAATATAACGCACCAATAATGCACTCAGTGCCTCTTGTGCATCTGGCTCATAGAGGTAATCCCAGTGATAATCCATACCATCAGCTACGCCTGCAACCATTGGCACTAACTGTGTTACCGTCGGTGTTTGCGTCATTGTGTTTTCAAACCTATTATAGGCAATTGACAGTTGCTGAATCTCGCCAGCATCATAAGCATCCAACATAACCTTTATTGTGCCTAACAAGTCATCAAAATGTGGCGCATCGCCTAAATCCGTTAATACTGACTTAATGGCTAAGCCTGTGTTTTTAAAAAATGAGGTGGCCTTTTTGCCAATCGTGCAAAGTTCAACTTCAATGCCTTGCGCTTGATAATCGACAACTTTTTTCAACAAACTTCTAAATAAATTGGTGTTAAGTCCGCCACACAAGCCCCTGTCACTGGAAACAATAATAATGCCAACGCGCTTAACATCGCCGACTTCCTTCATATACGCATGTTCAAACTCAGAATGTGCATAAGCCAAATGTCCAATTACCTTGGAAATTTTGTCAGAATAAGGGCGTGATGCCAGCATTCTGTTTTGTGCTTTTTTCATTTTAGAAGCTGCCACCATTTCCATGGCTGAAGTAATCTTTTGCGTATTTTTAATACTCGCAATTTGCGTTCTAATTTCTTTTCCGCTTGCCATTATTTACTCTACTCTACCAAGTGTGGTTTGTTTTAAAATCGTCAATTGCTGCTTGTAATTCATTCGCAATATCATCGTTATAATCACCTGTTTCATTGATTTTATTCATTAGTGTCGCTTGATTTGAACCCATATAAGCAAGCAATGCCGCCTCAAAATCAACCACTTTGTTGGCATCAATGTCATCCAATACACCTGAGTTAGCGGCAAACAATGAAGTTGCCATTTCAGCCACGGACAATGGTGAATATTGATTTTGCTTCATCAGCTCTGTTACTCGTTGACCACGGTCGATTTGTGCTTTTGTCTCTGCATCAAGGTCTGATGCAAATTGTGCAAAAGCCGCTAATTCACGATACTGAGCAAGGTCAAGACGAATACCACCACCTAATTTTTTAATAATATTGGTTTGTGCCGCACCACCCACTCGTGATACAGACAGGCCCGCGTTAATCGCTGGACGAATGCCGGCGTTAAATAGGTCGGTTTCTAAGAAAATTTGACCATCAGTAATAGAAATTACATTGGTTGGCACGAATGCAGATACATCGCCCCCTTGGGTTTCAATAATAGGCAATGCAGTTAATGAGCCTGTTTGACCCTTAACCTCGCCATTGGTGAAGTTTTCAACATAGTCTGCGTTGACACGGGATGCGCGCTCAAGTAAGCGAGAGTGCAAATAAAATACATCACCTGGATACGCTTCACGACCTGGCGGGCGCTTTAATAGTAAAGACACTTCACGATACGCCCATGCTTGTTTGGTCAAATCATCATAGACAATCAAAGCATCTTCGCCACGGTCACGAAAGTATTCACCCATTGCACAGCCTGCATAAGGTGCAATATATTGTAGCGCTGCTGAATCAGAAGCACCTGCCGAAACAATTACTGTATTTTCTAATGCACCATGCTCTTCTAACTTACGCACAACCGCTGCCACTGAAGAGTCTTTTTGACCAATCGCAACATACACACATTTAACGCCTGTATTCTTTTGGTTAATAATGGCATCGACTGCAACGGCTGTTTTACCTGTTTGTCTGTCGCCAATAATCAGCTCTCGCTGCCCACGACCTACTGGCACCATAGCGTCAATCGCCTTAACACCTGTTTGAATTGGCTGGTCAACTGATTGACGGTCAATAACACCTGGTGCAACAATTTCTAATGGGCGTGAAGCTTGGCTGTCAATATCGCCTTTGCCGTCAATCGGCTTACCTAGCGGATTGACAACACGACCTAACATCGCCTCACCAACAGGCACTTCCATTAGACGGTCGGTGCACTTAACCGTGTCACCTTCAGAAATATGCAAATAGTCACCCAGCACTACTGCACCAACGGAGTCTTGCTCTAAGTTAAGTGCCATACCGAATGTATTGCCAGTGAATTCAAGCATTTCACCAAACTGAACATCGGCCAATCCATGAATACGAACAATGCCATCACTCACACTGATTACTGTTCCCTCAGTGCGAGCCTCGGCTGCAAAATCAAACCCTTCTATTTGTTTTTTAATTAAATCACTAATTTCGCTGGCGTTTAATTGCATAACTATTCCTCTTTAATAATATTATAATTTTAAAATTTAATGAACAACTGACAGACATGAACTTAACTCATTTATCCGAGCTTGAATTGACAAGTCAATCACCCTATCGCCTTCTTTAATCACCACGCCGCCGACTAGATTTTCATCTACTTTGGTATCAATGCTGACTGTTGTGTTGTATTTATCTGACAAATCGCTAACGATTTGCTTTTTTTCTTTCGCACTTAATTTATAAGCACTAATTACATGAAACGCCTTAGCATCACCATTAAGATTGGACATTGTCTCAAATAATTCTAGAATATTTGGCAAAACGCCGACACGACCGTTCTCTAATAATAAGCCAATAAATATCGCCTCTTGCTTGCTTAACGCCCTACCTAGTGCCGACTCAAATACTGCGGTCATTGTCTTTACCTTATCAGACTTAGTCGAACTAGGCGCAGCAACAAATGCACGCATTGTTGCATCATCAGCAACCAATGCTCCGACCTCCAAAACATCTTTCCAGTCGGCATAAGACTTGTTTTGCTGTGCAATTTCAAAAACTGCATTGGCGTAAGGTTTGGCAATTGTTGTTAGTTCCACTGGATAGCCTTATAGTGTCTGTGACAATTTTTTTAACATGTCTTGATGTGCTTTCGCATCCACCTCTTTGCCTAAAACCGAACGCACGCCTTGCATGACTAAACCAGACACTTGGTCCTTTAACTCATTACGCACTCGTTGAGACTCTTGTTCAATCTCCCCGTGTGCTTGCGTTTTAATGCGCTGCGCCTCTTGAGAAGCAACGCCTTTAGCGTCTTCAACGATACCTGATGCTTGTTTAGCCGCATTGGCAATAATCTCAGAAGCCTGATTTTTAGACTGATTAAGCATTTCTTGGGCTTTTTGCTGCGCCTCTTTGTGCTCTGATAGTCCTCGTTCTGCCGCAATCAAACCGCTTTCGATGCGTTTTTTACGCTCTTCCATGGCGGCAACAATTGGCGGCCATACAAACTTCATGCAGAACCATGTAAACATGGCAAACATGATTAATTGACCAATCATTGTTAAATTAATATTCATTGTTTCTACCTTTTGATTGAGGTCAAATTAACCAGCAACCGCAAATAAGATATACATTGAGATACCTACTGCAATCATTGGAACCGCATCTACTAGACCCATAACGATGAACATTTGCGTTCTAAGCATTGGGATAAGCTCTGGCTGACGCGCCGCACCTTCTAAGAATCTAGCGCCCAAGATGCCAATACCAACTGCTGCACCTAATGCACCTAAACCCATTAAGATTGAACCTGCTAAAAATAATGTTGCTTGTACTTCTGTCATTTCTTACTCCTATTTAAAAAAAATTAATGCCCCTCATCATGGGCCATATCCATATACACAATTACCAAAGTCATAAAGATAAAGGCTTGTAGTAATACGATTAAAATGTGGAAGATTGCCCAAGGCAATGACAATGTCCACTGAATCCAAAACGGCAATAATGCAATTAAGATGAAAATCATTTCACCCGCATACATGTTACCGAATAAACGCAAAGAGTGCGATACTGGCTTTGCAATTAAAGAAACAAATTCTAAGAAGAAGTTAGCAGGAATTAATAAAACTTTTAGAAAAGGGTTATTAGATGAGAAAGGGTGTAGGGTTAATTCCGCAGTAAAGCCGCCAAAACCCTTGATTTTAATGCTGTAATATAGCATTAATAAGAAAACTCCAATTGCCAAACCAAAAGTTGCATTTGGATCAGTGGTTGGCACTACTTTAAAGAAAACATGGTGCGGGTCGGCGCCAAAAAATACACCGACTTGCTGAGCCACAAACGGCAACCAATCAACAGGCACTAAATCCATCGTGTTCATTAGTACAATCCAAACAAACACCGTTAATGCCAAGGGCGCGACTAATGGATTTTTACCATTAAATGAGCCACGAACATTTTCATCAATAAAATCGAAAATACTCTCAATAAAATTTTGAATACCTGAAGGTGTGTCAGCCGTCATTTTTTTGCCAACACGGTAGAATAAAAACAAAAATGCTGCGCCCAATAAAAATGAAACCCCTAGGGTGTCTAGGTGAAATGCCATAAATCCCATTTCTTTTGCTTCTGCAGCCGTATGCGCCAGACCCCAATGGCCGTCGGGGAACTGACCATAGGTTAAGTTCTGTAGGTGGTGTTTAATATAATCGCCAGAGGCGATAAGTTCGTTTCCTGCTGACATTATTTCTGCAAAGCCTTGTCCATTAAAAAACCAATTAATCCTAAAATTAAACCAATAATTAACGCATCTGCGTTTAACTCAAAAACAAATCGACCTGCTAAAGTTAAACCCACCACCATTGCCATTCGCATCACTATGCTAATGACCATCATCCAAACACCTGCTTGGGCGCTAATGGTTACATCATTTTTTTGTTTGCGTATGTGTCTATCGACCAGAAAGGTATTAACCAAACTAACTAACCCCCCGTAGAATGCAGAAAAACCCGCATAAACATCTAAACTCAAGGTGGAAAAATAAGCGATAGACACCAATATAATGGTTAATTGAATTTTTGGCATACTGTTATTTACTGCCAAAACTTTAATACCACAAACCCACAAAAAAATGTAAATTATACAGTCGTAGGCAACAATTGTGAAGACAATTTCATTGAATTATGATTTTAATTTTGGTGGGCATATATTAAAAATGGGTCTTAACTTAACTAGTTAAGACCCAATATGAGGCCACCGCATCACACCTTTAAAATCAACCATCAAAAACCAAACCCTTCAATTCCTTAAAGTCAAAATATATAATAAAAGCCTAGTTCTCATTAAAAAACCGCCAATATCAGTCATAAATGGCAAGGCAAGATATTTGTCAATTAAGGAAGAACTTGCTGATAAATTAGAATTGCCTTTATCTGCTAGCAAGGACATCTTTGCTAATTGTTATAAAAATCAGGTATTAAAAAAGTTGAAGAACAAAGTGCGCACATACTACGCCACACTTTTACAAGTCATTTTATTATGAATGGTGACAATGTACTATGTACATTTTGCATCTAACCATTTACAAGATGAATTAGAATTTACACCTGTTGTCAAAATGTAGTCATTTTCTATTTTGATGTGGCTTGAAAGTATTGACACTAAGTCTAAGCCATTAATATGGTGGAGGGATAGGGATTTGAACCCTAGAAGGAGATTAATCCTTGCTGGTTTTCAAGACCAGTGCATTCAACCGCTCTGCCATCCCTCCGAAGGGGTGTATGATACCGAGAGTTGTATCAATAGTAAATAGAATTGATAAAATTTAACTTTGAAAGTCAACTGTTTTTTAAGTATAATGCCTTCTTTTTAGGTTTTTAGATAGGTGAACTATGGCAAAGGTATGTCAAGTAACGGGCAAACGCCCAATGAGCGGCAATAATGTATCACACGCAAATAATAGAACGCGTAGGCGTTTTTATCCAAATTTGCACACCCACCGTTTTTGGGTAGAAAGTGAGAACCGTTTTGTAAAGTTAAAATTAACAGCCAAAGGTTTAAGAATTGTCGATAAAAAAGGCATTGACACCGTATTAATAGAAATTCGCGCTCGTGGCGAAAAGGTTTAAGGGGTAAGTTATGAGAGAGAAAATCAGATTAGTATCATCAGCCAAAACAGGTCATTTTTATACCACAACTAAGAATAAACGACTACATCCAGAAAAGGTAGAAGTTAAAAAGTTTGATCCAGTGGTTAGACAGCATGTAATGTACAAGGAAGCTAAGATTAAATAATGGATACAGCAGGTCTATATCAAAGGGCGAATTCAACCCATAAGTGCAACACTTCCATTTAAAAAATAGTCTTTACCAGTTAATTCAGCAAAGACTTCAAATGGGGTTTTCCACCCCAAGCATTTCCTAGGTCTATTATTCATTAA
>JAQRMT010000062.1 GCA_028599035.1 Gammaproteobacteria bacterium | reverse complement strand
TGTTGAAAGTGATAGGGGCTGCCGTTGGCTAGTATATCGTCTAATAGGACAACTGCCGCAGTTACTTCGTCAGCAAATTGCACATATTTTTTGCGCTGGGTGTAACGCAAATATAGCTGTTGCTGGTCTAACATAAAAATGGCACCCGTTGACTCTGGGCGTAGGATTTTGCCGTTTTCTGTGTGTGCGGGGATGGTCATAGCATCGGCTCTAGTTAGCAATTCAGCGGCTTCTGGGCTGCGTTGACGGAGCAAAATATAGAGTAGGTCGTTGTCTAGCCAACTGTTTTCTCCACCGCTACTAGCAGGGTTGACGCAAAACAGGCTAAAACTACGAATGCGCTGCTTGGGAGGGTTGTAATAGCCGTCGGTATGCCAGCCAATGGCTTTGGTGGTGTAGGGGATAAATTCGCCCTGTTGTGGGTTGTCTGTGGGGGTAATGTGTGCCAGTGTATCGTCGCTCACAAAGCGATGTTTGTCGTGTGCATTCAAACCTAACTGCTGGTTTAACTGGACGATTGAATGGCTGTAATCGTTTTGTGCTTGGGTTTGAACAAGGACGAAGTTGTTGGCGCGACAAAGGCATTGAATTTTGTCTTTTTCAGCAACGGTTAATGCGCTTGGATTTTTAATCTCAACCAAACATTGCTCAATACTCTGCGCTGTATTGGCAAGTTTTTTGTCTCGCCAGTATTTGTAGTCGTCTGAGTTATTTAGCAACACAAGGCAAAGGTAAATTAGCCGTTAATGCGTTTATTGATAGTATATTGTTGCGCAATAGACAAAACATTGTTAAACACCCAATAAAGCACAAGTCCTGCTGGGAACCATAAGAACATAATGGTAAATACAAAGGGCAAAGACATCATAATTTTTGCCTGCATTGGGTCAGGTGGCGGTGGATTTAGCTTTTGTTGGATAAACATTGAAGCACCCATAATGATTGGCAAAATATAATAGGGATCCATTTCTGTCAAGTCGGACATCCACCAAAATGCGGTGTGTCTGAGTTCAACGGTATCCAGCAACATCCAGTAAAACGCAATGAATACAGGGATTTGCACCAAGATAGGCAGACAACCAGAAGCGGGATTGATTTTCTCTTTTTTATATAACTCCATGGTTTTTTGACCCATTTTTTGCTTGTCATCGCCATAAGTTTCTTTGAGTTTTGCCAATCTTGGAGACAGCTTCCTCATGCCTGCCATAGAGCGGTAGGATTTTTCACTTAATGGATAGAAGGCCAATTTAATCAACAAGGTGATAACAATAATTGACCAGCCCCAACTGCCGACAAAATCGTTAATTTTGTGAATTAACCAAGATAAGGGATCGGCTAAAACATCTAAAAAACCATAATCTAGCGTGTAGTGTAGCCCTGCTGCTACTTTTTCAATCTTGCCGTATTCTTTGGGTCCAATATATAATTGGTTGGTGTTAAGTCTTGCGCTGCCTCCAGCGGCAACATTGGTTTGTTGGTTGGCATTGGTTAACTTATAGACATCGTTGGTGGTGCTGGCGGAGAAACTCTGTTGCTCGTTTTGGCTTGGAATCCATGCAGCCATAAAGTATTGTTGTGCCATTGCTATCCAGCCACCAACGGAGTTTTGTTTATCAAAATCACCCCAATCTTCAAAATCATTTTTTTGCACGGTGTTGTTTTTCTTATCATAGATTAGCCCGCCTGTGAAGGTCGGCATCATCATATTTGACTGGTCAATGGCACTGCGACTGAGGCGCACATAAGACTTAACTGGAATGGATTGATTGGAATTATTGGTAATTTGATAATCAACGCCAACCACATAACTGCCTCGTTTAAAGTGGAAATTTTTAACCACCTTAACGCCATTTTTTCCTTGCCAAGTCAGTGGCACAACCAGTTCGTCAGCGAATAATTGATAATGGGTATTAGCAGAGTCAAATTCAGATAAATGCGTGGGCAACGCATCGTCACGCGAGGCTAAACCGCTCTGTGCCTGAAAAGATGTACCTGTTTTGTCGTTTAGCAATTGAAACTTTTCATCACCCTTTAATTCTACAGGGTAGTCATTTAAGAGGGCGCTTTGAATAGTGCCACCTTGATGACTAATTTCAATCGTCAGTAAATCAGTGGTTACAGTGGTAAAGCCGCCTTTTCGGACAATATTTGGCATTGGCAGGTCAATTTCTACGCCCTCTACTCCTCCTGCTATTGCTTGGGTTTCAATCATTGGCACATCTGTATTTTTTGTTGCTGTGTCTAAGATAACCTGAGATTTTCGCACTGTGTTACCGTTGGCATCAACGGTGTGGGTAATTTGCCACTTGTCCCACAGTAAAAAAATGGTTAAGAAAATGGCGATAACTAAAAATAACTTTTGATTGTTCATGGTAATCCTTAAAAAAAATTAATGCGAATGTTTTTTTGGTACTGGGTCAAAGCCACCGTCATGCCAAGGATGGCATTTGCCAATGCGTTTAATGCTCAGGCTCAGTCCCTTGAAAAAGCCGTATTCTGTCACAGCGTCATAAGAATATTGCGAGCAAGTCGGACTAAAACGACAATTAGAACCTAATAATGGACTAATAAATAGCTGGTAAAATTTAATGGGAATCAGCAATAAATATTTCATCTTTTGAGACCTTTTTAAATAAACTCAGCAATTCTGCGGATAAAACGGAATTTTCAGTTGGCTTTGAGTGTCTTGCCATCACCACAAACCCCCAATTATCCAAATGTTGTTGCTCCAGTCTAAATGTTTCTCTAGCAATGCGTTTAAATCGATTTCTATCAACCGCCAAACGGTGGACTTTCTTCGAAATGGCTAATCCTAAACGAGGTTTTAGCGATTTGATGGGTTTTGCAATTACTTGCCAGTGCCTGCCTTTTTCCAACTTCCCGCCTTTGAAAATAGCAGTGTATTCGTTGGGTTTAAGGATTTTGGCATCACGCATCAGCCTGAAAGACATTAAGCGGCTAAGCGTTTGCGTCCTTTTCTTCTACGAGCATTAATAACTGCACGACCTGCTTTAGTGCTCATTCTTGATCTAAAACCATGGGTGCGTTTACGCTTAATAACACTAGGTTGAAAGGTTCTTTTTTGTTTCATAATTAAATGGGGTCAAATAAAATTTTGCTATTTTACCCTAATATCCACTCAACTGCTATATCGTTGGCGCTAATAATGTTACAATAATAAAAATAGTAATTCTTTGCATAAGGCATAAAATGGATTTGGTTTATTGGCTGATGTTGTTAAAAGCACCTCGTATCGGCGCACAAACTTTTTATAAAATACTCAAAACCTTTGAAACCCCTGAAGAGGTGTTTTTAGCATCTAAATCTATACGCAAAAAAAGCGGACTGTTTAGCAAAGAGGCGCTTGATTTTTTAGAGAAAAATGATACTTCTCTGGTGCAAGCAGACCTTGACTGGGCCGATGCCGATAATTGCCACATTCTTACTTTGATTGATGATGCTTATCCTCAGCAACTCAAAACCATTGTCGACCCACCACCGTTGCTTTATGTCAGGGGTGATGTGGCTTGTTTGTCAAAACCACAACTGGCAATTGTCGGCAGCCGCAATCCCAGTACTGGTGGCAAACAAAATGCCAGTGATTTTGCCCAATCTTTGTCAAATCTAGACATTATTATTACCTCCGGCATGGCGAGTGGCATTGATGCCAGCGCCCATATAGGTGCTTTAGAAGCCGACAAACCAACCATTGCCGTTTGTGGCACAGGGCTAGATAGAATCTATCCGGCAAAACACAAATCTTTGGCACATCAGATTGTAAGCAAAGGCGCATTGGTTTCTGAATTTTGTATTGGCACTTCGCCATTGGCAAATAATTTTCCAAGACGAAATCGTATTATTAGCGGTTTAAGTTTAGGCACTTTAGTGGTTGAAGCCAGTATTAAAAGTGGCACCATGATTACCGCTAGGTTGGCAGCCGAGCAAGGTAAAGAAGTGTTCGCTATCCCTGGTTCAATCCATAACCCCTTATCACAAGGCTGTCATCAGCTCATCAAACAAGGCGCTAAACTGGTGGAAAATATTGAGGACATTCTTGATGAGTTGCAACTTAGCCTGCCAGACCCAGCCCTAAGAAATAACTCAGATACTTCGACAAAAAATGTAGACAACAACCCCTCTGTGCTATTAAAATACTTAAGTTATGATGCAATGAGTATTGACGAGTTGGTTGAAAAAAGCAACCTAAGCCCCCAAATAATCACGCAAGAGCTACTTTTATTAGAACTTGAGCTCAGGGTGGCAAAGGTTAATGGTTCTGGTTATGTATTAATTAAATGAGGTTTTTATGACAAATAATAATATTCTTGATGTACTAACTTATATGTTTGACTATCTGTTTGAAGTGGCAGAGCAAGATTCTTCTCACGAGATTGATGACATTACTCTAAAAGCGCACCTTTCAGACGCTGGATTTGAAGGCGCACGCATTGATAAAGCACTCAGTTGGTTAGAAAACATTGCCACTTTGCAAGATGGCGATGTTCGGTTATATGGCAATTCCAGCGGCGGTATGCGCATTTATAATGACGAAGAAAAATTAAAGCTTAATGCAAAATCTCGTGGTTTTCTATTGTTCATGGAAAACATGGGGCAAATAAATGTCAGTCAGCGTGAAATGATTATCGACCAAGTCATGTCGTTGAATGATTCTACCATGTCTTTAGATGACCTGAAATGGGTGGTAATGATGGTGCTTGGCAATAGCAATGATGAAGAAATATCGCCGCAATGGCTAGAATCGATTATGTTTCTTGATGATAACTACACGGTTCAATAATGGCAAAAAATCTTGTTATTGTTGAGTCCCCCGCCAAGGCTAAAACCATTGAAAAATTCTTAGGCAAAGATTATGTGGTTAAATCAAGCGTCGGACATATTCGTGATATGCCAAGAAAGAACATGGGTATCGATATTGAAAACAACTTTGAGCCTATATACGAAGTAACAATAGATAAGAAGAAAGTAGTCGCTGAATTACGCAAGGCGGTAAAAGTCGCTGAAACAATCTATCTGGCAACGGACGAGGACCGCGAGGGAGAGGCGATTGCTTGGCATTTGCTGGAGGTATTAAAGCTACCTAAAGATACGCCGAGAATTGTTTTCCATGAAATCACCAAAGGTGCAATCACTAAGGCAATCGTCTCGCCACGAACAGTAGATCACCATTTGGTAGATGCCCAACAAGCCAGACGCATTATTGATCGTTTAGTAGGTTTTGAAATATCCCCCGTTTTATGGCGCAAAATCTCAGGTGCACGCTCAGCAGGCAGGGTGCAATCGCCGGTAATGCGCCTAGTGGTGGAAAGAGAAAGAGAAATCACCGACCATACTACCGAAAGCACCTACAGGGTTAAAGCCGAATTAGTCAATGAAGCAGGCGAGCTCATTGAAGTGAAATTGAGTACAGATTTTTCCAGCAAGGACGAGGCACTGGCATTTTCCACAGCACTTTTAGAGGGCAAACTAAGTGTTTCTTCTATTGAGAAAAAACCCTCAAAACGCTCGCCTAAAGCGCCCTTCATCACCTCAACCCTGCAACAAGAAGCCTCGCAAAAATTAGGGTTTTCAGTTAAGCAAACCATGACTTTGGCACAAAATTTGTATCGTGAAGGCTCTATTACTTATATGCGAACCGATTCATTCACCCTGTCGGAGACAGCAATTGAAGCCGCTGGCAAGATTATTGAAGAGAAATTTGGCAGTGAATACCATGAAGTAAGACGCTTCAAAACCAAAGACGCAGGCGCACAAGAAGCGCACGAGGCAATTCGCCCAACCGACCTTACCAAGCCAGAGATTTTTGGCATAGAAGACCAGTCCGCCAAACTTTATGCGCTTATTTATAAGCGCACGCTTGCCTCACAAATGAGCGATGCTGGGCTACAAAGAACACAAATCAATATCAATATATCCAACCGCTCTGAAAATTTTATTGCAAACGGCGAAATATTAATATTCCCAGGTTTTTTAAGGGTTTACGACTACCTATCTTCGGAAGACAAATTATTACCAAGCTTAAGCCAAGGAGATGCTTTAAGTTTAGCCAGTTTTGCCGCCAAACAAAGTTTTTCAAGGGCCAAGCCTCGCTACACTGAGGCCTCATTGGTGAAAAAAATCGAAGAAATGGGCATCGGCAGGCCCTCAACATTTGCCACTATGGTGTCAACCGTACAAGATAGAAATTATGTCACTAAAGAGACCAGAGAAGGCGTAGAACGGGAATATCAACTGATTGAAATCAAAGACAACCAAGTCATTCAATCACAGCCCAGCGAAATAACAGGCGCTGAAAAAAACAAACTATTCCCAACCAATGTTGCTTACTTACTTACTGATTTTTTAGTCAAATATTTTGACGACATTATTGATTATAAATTTACTGCCAAACTTGAAAGCAATTTTGACACCATCGCCACACAAAATGTCCCATGGCAAGGCGTAGTTAAGAATTTTTACGCCCCTTTTCACCAAAAAATCGAAGATGCTGCCGATATTTCCAGAGAAGAAACCCACGGCATGCGCGAACTCGGCACCGATCCAAAAACAGGCAAACCCGTTAGTGTGCGTTTTGGCAGGTATGGCGCTTTCGCACAAATCGGCCACAAAGACGACGAAGATAAGCCTGCCTTTGCCTCACTCAGAGGCTCGTTAGATATAGAAACCATCGCCCTCGAAGAGGCGCTAGAATTATTTAATATGCCACGCACCGTTGGCGAAACCGATGATTTTGGCGTCATTAAAGCCAACTACGGTCGTTTCGGGCCTTATGTCCAATACGGTAAAAAATATGTTTCTCTCAAAGAAGACACCCCAGAAGAAGTTACCTTAGAAAAAGCATTAGAACTCATCGCCGCCAAGGAAAAATTCGATGCCGAACGCATCATTAAAACCTTCGACGACTCAGAAATCCAAATCCTCAATGGCCGCTTCGGTCCCTACATCTGGAACGGTAAGAAAAAAGGCAAAGGTCAAAAAAACATCACCATCAAAAAAATCTTTGGTGACAAAGCTCCAGCAGATTTAACTCTTGAAGAGTGCAAGAAAGCTGTTTCTGGGAAAATTAAACCGAAAGCTAAGCCTAAAAAAAGGAAAAAGGCTGCTAAAAAATAACTGCACTTAGATTTCTAAATCCAGTAAAATAAATTCTTAATATGCAATATATTGATTTATTCTCTGGGTGTGGCGGACTCTCTTTTGGATTGCAACAATCTGGCTGGAAAGGGGTATTTGCTGTTGAAAAAAATCCCGACGCTTTTCTCACGTTAAAACATAATCTAATTGATAAGCACAACCATTTTGATTGGCCTAATTGGTTGGAGCAAAAAAATCATGATATTAATGCTGTAATATCCCAATATTCGTCCGAATTAAAATTATTGCGTGGCACTGTCGATCTCGTAGCAGGCGGCCCACCTTGTCAAGGGTTTTCTATGGCTGGAAGGCGTAATGAAAAAGACAATCGCAACAAACTTATTGATTCTTATATTGAATTTGTTAAATTAGTCCAGCCAAAAACATTATTTTTTGAAAATGTTAAAGGCTTTACTATTGGCTTTAAAAAAGACAATAAGAGAGGTGAGGCTTATTCCCAATACGTTTGGAGAGAGCTTGAGAATCTTGGTTATGATGTCCACGGCAAGATTGTTAATTTTTCTGAATTTGGTGTACCACAAAAACGACAACGGTTTATTTTAGTTGCCACTAAAGCTAAAAAAGCCCAAACTTTTTTTGATTTGATTGTAAAAAATAGAGCGAATTTTTTTAAATCTAAAAAAATAACAGATAAAATATCTTTAAGTGACGCGATATCTGATTTAGTCAAAAAGAATGGAACACAAGCGTCTCCAGATACCAAAAGTTTTCAAGCGGGTATTTATTCAAAACCAAAGAGTAATTATCAAAAGTTAATGCGACAAGGAAAGTCCTTAGCAAATAAGGTTGCTGATAGTCACAGGTTTGCACGACATAGAGCCGATACTATTGAGCGTTTCCAATATATTTTAGATCATTCCAAAGCCAATTTAACCATAAGTGACGCAGTAAGAAAAAAATATAGCCTAAAAAAACACACTATTGTTCCTTTGTGTAAAGAGTCCTGTACGCCAACTTTAACCACCTTGCCAGATGATTATATTCACTATTCTGAGCCCAGAATATTGACAGTGAGAGAATATGCGCGCATTCAGTCTTTTCCTGATAGTTATGAGTTTAAAGGAAAATATACAACAGGTGGCAATAGACGAAAATTCGAAGTCCCAAGGTACACGCAAATTGGTAACGCTATCCCACCATTGTTTAGCGAACAAGCAGGGCTTGCTTTAAAGGAAATGCTGTAATGGAATTTAGAATTAGTTCCGAATTAAAAAATATTATTGG
>JAQRMT010000061.1 GCA_028599035.1 Gammaproteobacteria bacterium | reverse complement strand
CTTAATAGAGACCTTTTCGTAAATAGGAAGGCCTCTAATAATAAGAGCAACAATAATCAATCACTTCTTTGACTTGTAATTTAAAGCTTGAGTTTTTTGGCACTTCAAACGATGTGCCTTTTATAAAGGTTTGCCATTCATGCTCATTTGGCAGTAGCACATCTACTCTGCCTGTTTGAATTTCTACCAATTCATTCTCGTTAGTATCAAACTCATAATCACCTACCATCATAACACCCAAAGTCTTTTTACTGCCATCAGAAAACTCGACAGTGCGACTACTCACCTTGCCCTCAAAATAAATATTAGCTTCCTTGATGATAGTTACATTTTCAAAATTTGACATCACAATCTCCTAAACTGAATCCAAAATGTATTGGGTTAATAATGGCACCGGTCGCCCGGTAGCGCCTTTTTTAGTGCCACTTATCCACGCAGTACCTGCAATGTCTAGGTGTGCCCAACGATAATCTTTGGTAAATCTAGACAAAAAACAAGCGGCGATTACACTACCTGCTTTACCTCCCCCACACACACCAATATTACCCATATCGGCAAAATTTGATTTAAGTAATTCATCGTACTCATCATCAAGTGGCAACTGCCACGCTGTATCCATCGCACTCTCACCTGCCTCAATCAAATCATCAGCCAAGCTCTGGTCATTCGCCATCACACCTGAGTGATGCTTGCCTAATGCCATAATCACTGCTCCTGTTAAAGTTGCAACATCAATCACCACTGCTGGATTAAATTTAGCAACATAAGTGAGTGCATCACATAAAATTAAACGCCCTTCAGCATCGGTATTGAGAATTTCAATGGTTTGCCCTGACATGGATTTCACCACATCCCCTGGTTTTGATGCATTGTGTGCTGGCATATTCTCAACCGCTGGCACCACAATGGTTAAATTAACTTTAAGTTTCATCTCAACCACCGCACGCATTGTACCGAGCACAGACGCTGCACCACACATATCGTATTTCATTTCATCCATACTCGCTCCAGGTTTGAGTGAAATACCACCACTGTCAAAAGTAACCCCTTTACCCACCAAAACAATGGGTTGAGCGTTGCCATTGCCTTGATAACTTAAACTGATGAGCTTTGGTGGCTCAATCGAACCTTTAGAAACCGATAACAAAGAACCCATGCCTAATTTTGACATATCAGATTCTTCTAACACTTCGCACACAAGGTTAAATTCTTGTGCCATATTTTTCGCCGTCTGCGCCAAATAAGTCGGCGTACAAACATTCGACGGCAAATCGCCCAACCTACGGGCGAGTGCCATACCGCTTACAGTTGCTAACGCCTTGTCAATACTAGCCTGCTCACCTTGCTCAAAAACCACTGTTTGTAGCGCATTCTCTTCGGATGTTTCTAGATCAATTTTTTGTATTTGATAATCATTATTTGCCATTGTTTGAGTAACAATTTCAACAAAATTTTCAACTTCAAGCGTGGGCAAAAACAACGCTTTTAAATTAAACTGATTAGCAGTTTTCGCTAAAGTTATTGCTAATTTTTGAGCCATTTTTCCGTTAGGAATTTGGTCTCCAAGTCCAATTTTTAATTTATTAATGCCATTAAACTCTACTTTATTTAATTTAAGCGCCTCATCAAAAGCAACTTGTGTTTGCATTTCTGCGACAAATTTATTAATTTTAAATTCCATTATTTCTGCAACCTGTTTTCATAAGATGCGTATAATTTTACGCACTTCATACTGCTATAAAAAATTATGTTTAAAAAAATACTGCTCAGCCTTATTATCATCAGCACCCATTCTATTGCCGAAGAATCCAGCGCTATTAAAAATTTAAACTCAATATTTGGCACTACAAATATTGAAAAAACCCCTTTTAAGGGCGTTTACGAAGTTATTATGCAAGACCCAATTCAATCTTTTTTTGTCTCTGCAGACGGTCAATACCTAATTCAAGGTGATATTATTGACCTAACCACTCGCCAAAAAATGTCAAATAGCGGCAAAGTGCAACAACTAAAAAAATCACTATTAGACAGCGTTAAAGACAAAGACAAAATTATTTATCCTGCAAAAGATGAAAAATATGTAGTGCATGTATTTACCGATGTTGACTGTCCATTTTGCAAAAAACTGCATGCACAAATGCCAAAAATGAACACTTTAGGCATCACAGTTAAATATTTAGCAGCGCCGTTAGCAAGTCTGCACCCAAAAGCACAAGGAAAAATGGAAAAAATTTGGTGCGCTAAAGATAGAAAAAAAGCGATGCACAACTATAAAGCTAAGAACATTATGCCTAATTCAGATGACTGTGAAAATCCAGTTACACAGCAATTACTGCTGTCTCAGCAGTTAGGAGTGAACGGCACGCCTGCCATCTTCCTCTCTGATGGTACGCACTTTCCAGGTTATATGCCAGCTAACCGGCTCCTGCAAGCCATCAAACGCACACTTGGAAAATAATACTCGGACTGTTGCCCTGAGCGCAATTTGTTCAGTTGTTTTAGAGAAAAAATCACTCTCTGCTTTTGCCTATCCAGAAGAGGTTAGCGCACTAACAAAATCCTTGGTTTTTGGCACTATTCGTTTTTACCATCAGCTCAATGATATTGTTTCTGGACTATTAAAACATTCACTTAAAAAAGAAGACCTAGACATTCACTGCTTAATGCTACTCGGTGCTTATCAAATCCTGCATTCTAATGTGGCAACACACGCCAGTATTTTTGAAACTGTAAATGCCGTTAATGAACTTAACAAGCCTTGGGCAAAGCCTCTAGTAAATGCTATTCTTAGGGAAATTGACCGACAAAAGGGCGATTTACAACAGCAAACACATTATGCCCATCCAACTTGGTTAGTAAAAAAAATTAAACAATATTACCCTAATGATTTTGCACAAATTTTCGTTCAAAATAACACCCGAGCCCCAATGACGCTACGCATTCACCCTAATTTCAAACAACGATCCTTGCCCATTTTTATGGATGGACAAGGCTCATTACTTGAAATCGCACCGCAAGCAATGATTTTAAATAAAGCGGTTAATGTTTATGACATTCAAGATTTTGATAAAGGCTCGTGTTTTATACAAGATGCCTCGGCCCAATTAGCCGCACCTTTGTTAAACCCAAAAGAGGGGGATTTGATTTTAGATGCTTGCTGTGCGCCAGGCGGAAAGACTACTCACCTTAGCGAATTAGCCCCGAATGCCACAATCATGGCACTAGACAACAACAAAGAAAGACTGAAACGCATACAAGAAAATATTGAGCGATTTTCCATAAAAAATATCTCGTTATTGCAAGGCAAGGCGCAAACGCAAGACTGGTGGGATGGTAAATTATTTGATAAAATCCTGCTTGATGCACCCTGCTCAGCCACAGGTGTAATTCGTCGCCATCCTGATATTAAATTGTTAAGAAAACCCAAAGACATCTCCGCTTTAGCTGCTTTACAAAAAGATATTTTAGACAATCTATGGACAATGCTTAAACCAGAGGGCACACTGCTATACGCCACTTGTTCAATTTTAAAAAACGAAAATGAAACTCAAATTGCACAGTTTTTACAAAACCATTCAGACGCAGTTGAGGAAAAAATCACCCTTGATTGGGGGTTTGCAGCCACCCACGGCAGGCAACAAATTCCCTGTTATGAATTTGACGGATTTTATTACGCTAAATTAACAAAAATATAATGTCGTCATTATTTTTCTAGCGCAATATTCAATACTTCATCAATCCATTTAACTTTTATTACTTTGAGCTTGCCTTTAATTTTCTCAGGAACTTCAGAGAGTTCTCGTTCGTTATCGTCGGGAATGATGACGGTTTTGATGCCGCCACGCAATGCTGCTAGCATTTTTTCTTTAAGCCCACCGATTGGGGTGATTTCGCCACGCAGGGTGATTTCACCAGTCATTGCCACATTAGCCCTCACTTTTCGCCCTGTAAGTACAGACACCAGTGCGGTGCACATTGCTGCGCCTGCACTAGGTCCGTCTTTTGGCGTGGCACCATCGGGTACATGAATGTGAATATCAAGTTTTTCATCAAAGTGCTCATCGATACCAAATTTTTTGGCTCTACTTCTGACCACAGATTTAGCCGCTTGAATAGATTCTTGCATTACATCGCCTAATTGCCCTGTGTAATTGAGCTTGCCCTTACCTTTGTAGGCAGCGGCTTCGATGGTAAGCAAATCACCGCCTACCGAAGTCCATGCCAATCCTGTCACTTCGCCAACTTGGTTGTTTTCTTCTGCTAAACCGAAGCGGAATTTTTTAATGCCAAGATATTTCTCTAAACTCTTAGCGTTAATAATAGCCTTTGTTTTGCGCTTCTTAACAACAACTTCTTTGACGATTTTTCGACAAATAGTGCTAATGGTTCTACTCAAACTACGCACGCCTGCCTCGCGTGTGTAATAACGAATAATATCTAAAATAGCCGAATCTTGGAAGGTAATTTCATTCTCTTTAATGCCGTTATTTTCCATCGCTTTTTTAATTAAATGACGCTTGGCAATCTGAACCTTTTCATCTTCGGTGTAGCCAGAAAGTTCAATAATTTCCATTCTGTCTAATAATGGCTGTGGCAAATCTAGCGAGTTGGCAGTTGCCACGAACATAACTTGCGAAAGATCGTAATCAATTTCTAAATAATGATCGTTAAAGGTGTGATTTTGCTCAGGATCTAGCACTTCTAACATGGCCGATGAAGGGTCACCTCGATGATCGGATGCCATTTTTTCAATTTCATCAAGCAAAAACAGGGGGTTTTTAACTTTCACTTTTTGCATTTTTTGAATAATAGAGCCTGGCATTGCACCAATATAGGTGCGTCTGTGCCCACGAATTTCCGCTTCATCTCGAACACCGCCGAGTGCCATACGCACAAATTTACGATTCACCGCTTTGGCAATTGATTCGCCGAGTGAGGTTTTGCCCACACCTGGTGGCCCAACTAAGCACAAAATATTTGCCTTATTATGAGTAACACGAGTTTGCACTGCTAAATGCTCCAAAATACGCTCTTTTACCTTGTTTAAACCATAATGATCGTCATCTAAAATCTGTTGTGCTTTGGTTAAATCTTTATTAATGCGTGTTTGTTTTTTCCATGGCACATCGCAAAGATTCTCAATATAAGTGCGAATAATCGACGCATCGGACGAATGCGATGACATGCGTGAGAGTTTTTTTAGCTCACCTTCTGCTTGTTCTTTAGCATCTTTAGGCATTTTGGCTTGATTAATTTTTGCCTGCAATTCTTCAATTTCATTTTCATCTTCTGCCTGTCCTAATTCTTTTTGAATGGATTTCATCTTCTCATTCAAATAATAATCTCGTTGATTAGACTCCATTTGTTTACGCACACGGGATTGGATTTTCTGCTCAGTACCCAAAACATCAATCTCACTTTGAATGACCGATAAAATTTTATCCAATCTAGTTTGTGCGTCTTTGCCACCTAATAGTTCTTGTTTTTCAGCAGTTTTTAACGATAAATTAGCAATAATAATATCACTGAACCGCTCAACATCCTTAACTTCTTTAAGCATATTGAGCACTTCTTCGGGGATTTTCTTATTGAGCCTGATATAAGTTTCAAAGTTCTCTAATGCCAGTCGCATCATCGCCTCAACTTCAATATCTTTGCCAATATCTAGCACAAATTCACTCACCTCAACCTCAGTATAGCCGTCGGCTTCGATAAATTCTTCAATCTTGGCACGCTTCACCCCTTCAACCAACACTTTGATAGTGCCATCAGGCAGCTTTAACATTTGCAAAATCGTCGCTAAAGTACCGACAGTGTGCAGGTCTCCATTCTTCGGATCCTGTGTTTTTTCGCTTTTTTGCGCGACCAAAAATATATGCTTATTCGTCCCCATAGCCTGGGTAATCGCATTGACAGAACTTTCCCTGCCAACAAAAAGTGGCATCACCGTATGCGGGAAAACCACCACATCTCGCAATGGTAATAAAGGTACCCGTTGTTGCGTTAAATCCATTATTTCTGTTGTGACTTCTGCTCCCATAATAGCGTTACCCCTTTTAAACTTAGTAATTTAGATAGATAGTGATGAGTAACATTAATTTCAAGTATCCATTGCCCAAAATCATCCACTTTTTCATTATGGATATAGCCAATATTGTGAATTTCACTGCGAATATAGGCACTGGTTACATCCAATTGTATCCTGGCGCGTGTCATTGTCCCGCTAAGTTGTTCTGCTAATGCTTGGTAAAGCAAATCAATGCCTGCACCCGTTTGTGCCGAAACCCAAACACGAAAAATTCTACCATTCTCATCTCTATCAATTCTTGGCTCGAAATTATCAAGGCAATCAATTTTATTCATCACCAGAATACTCGGCACCTTGTCAGCGTCAATCTCATGGACGATGTCATGCACTTGCTCAATTTTTTCTACCTTGTATTCATCCGCCGCATCAACAATATGGAGCAATACATTCGCCTGTCGAGTCTCTTCAAGTGTGGATTTAAAAGCATCAACCAAATCATGCGGCAAATCCTGAATAAAGCCTACCGTATCGGCAATCACCGCCTCGCCAGAGGCAGGCAATATCACCCGTCTAATAGTAGCGTCCAATGTTGCAAACAATTGGTTATGGGCGAAGACTTCCGCCTTGGTAATATAATTAAACAGCGTGGATTTCCCTGCATTGGTATAGCCAGCCAAAGCAATCATTGGCGTATCACTCTTAACACGCGATTTTCTGCCTAAATCGCGTTGTTTATGGACTTTTTCTAAACGCTTGCTGATGTTTTTAATGCGTACGGCAATCAAGCGTTTATCTGTTTCTAATTGCGTCTCACCCGGCCCTCGTAGACCAATCCCCCCTTTTTGACGCTCAAGGTGCGTCCAACCACGCACCAATCGAGTGGATAGATGCTTAAGTTGTGCTAATTCCACCTGCAACTTACCCTCAAACGAGCGCGCCCTAAGTGAGAAAATATCCAAAATCAACCCCGTGCGATCCATCACTTGACACTCAAGTGTTTTTTCCAAATTACGCTCTTGTGAAGGCGATAACTCAGCAGAAAAGATGACCAGATCCAGCTCAAATTCTTTAACCAGCTCAGCCAACTCTGCCACCTTTCCCGAACCAATAAAATATTTAGCACTGGCGTAATTGCGTGCTACTTTAAGGTTTTTAATAACATTCAAAGCAGACGAATTTGCCAATTCTTCAAGTTCATCCATGCCATTATAAACATGTCGATTACTCGACAACTCTACATAAACCAATAGCGTTCGCTCACCCTGACCAACGGCATCTTTTTGACGATCAAATAATTCCAATTAGACCCCTAAATTTAAAAAATAATGTCTATTTTAACGAATATTGTATAAAAAAAACAGCCATAAAAGCCGTCTTTTTTTTGTCCTCTCTCGCTCCTAAGCTCCTGCTTAATAGCGTTATGCGTCCCCAAACTGGAGCCTGGGAACGAGGCAAAGTTGCAGATGGGTCAATTGAGCGGATGTAGGCGGTAATGTTGGCGATGTCTGCGTCGGTACTATTCTCCATTATGCCTTTCATTATAGCGTTGCTGCCTTCCTGGTTTCTATAGGCAGTGAGTTTTGTAATGAGTTGTTGGTTAGTTAGCGCAATAAGGGATGGCTGAGTACCGCCAGCTAACCCAGTGCCATGACAACTAGCACAGTTTTTATTGGTAACGATAGTTTCTCCACGCTCAATAGCTGTGGGTGGTGTGCAGTCGCCATCAATGCAAAGGGTGTAACCAGTAGCAAATGTGCTTACACCATATTGTAGATTTACTGAACTTCCTGCTTTGCCTGCAAATGCTGTCACACCACAACCACTAATTTTTAAAACATATTCATTGGTTATTGGGTCTTGACTCTTTACATAAGTGCCAGTGGATGGACCACAATTTACTACGGAGGTTGCCACTCCAATAGCCTGTACTTTAAAGCCTCCAAGTCCTGAAAGTTCTGTCACTGTCCTTAGCTCCCCACTTTTTCCATCCCCATTCCAATGAAATTTATTAGTCGCAGGATTAGGATTAAGCACTGCTAAGGCTTGTGCGGATAAAAACAGTAGGCTAAGGCTAAGAATAATTTTTTTCATAATAGTATTGTGTTGTTAAGGGTTAATGGGTTGATGGTGAAGGCAAGGCTTTCACCAAAGCAGCGTGGGAAAGTCTTTGCTTTTTTTGCGAGTGAGTGATAAAGGCATCAAATGGTGGAGGTCATGAATGAGACTATTTGTGAGGCTTGGCTAGGTGTACCGTCTGGTAGGACGAAGTAGGCGACTAGGTGGCAATATTTGCCTTGTTCGGCTTTGTCTAGGATGAGCCTTGGGTTGGCTGCGCCGTAACTTTGGCTGTGCTGGGTAATGTCGGCGGGTGGGGTTTGGCTGTCGGTGTATGTCCAGTCTAGTCTTAGGCTGTGGACAAATTCGGGTAGGCGGGGTTTAAGGGAGATTTCTTTGCCAACAACGACTATGCTCAACTCTAAATAGGGTGCCTTTGTGGGCTTTGATTTCAATGCTGGGGATGCTGGTAATGTTGCTGTGGCGGGTGCGGGTGGTTTTGTCTTTGTGGATAAAAAGAGAG
>JAQRMT010000060.1 GCA_028599035.1 Gammaproteobacteria bacterium | reverse complement strand
GAATTGATAAGAATCGTTAGAGAATTTACCACCAGCATGGAGTTTGGTGAGAATAACCTCAACGCCAGAACAACCTTCTTCAGGGTGAATATCAACTGGCATACCTCGTCCATCGTCCTCAACCGATAAAGAGCCGTCTTTGTAAAGCACAACGGTGATTTGCGTGGCATATCCAGCCACAGCTTCATCGACGCTGTTGTCTATAACTTCTTGCGCTAAGTGATTGGGTCTTTCAGTTTCAGTATACATACCTGGGCGTTTACGCACTGGGTCTAAGCCTGATAAGACTTCAATTGATGAAGAGTCGTAATTACTCATAAGTTGTAATGCCTAATGATATTTTGCACGGTATCATACCAAAAAAAGCCTCGTAAAAACGAGGCTTTTATGTAGTTAACTTATCTCTTTAAATTAACTACTTTTCTTTGCGAGTGTTTTATTTGCTTTGTAAGGCAATAAAGAACAAGCTACATCATGCCTGGCATTCCGCCGCCCATACCTGCATCTGCTGGCGCTGAAGAATTATCCTTAGGCAATTCAGTTACCATTGCCTCAGTAGTGATCATCAAACCAGAAATACTCACCGCATGTTGTAGGGCAGCACGCGTTACCTTAGTGGGGTCTAAAATACCCATCTTCAGCATATCGCCATACTCGTCTGTGCCAGCATTATAGCCGTAGTTGCCTTTGCCATTAGCCACTTCGTTTAATACTACAGAAGGCTCTGCACCGCCATTTTCAACGATTTGTCTAAGAGGGGCTTCCATGGCACGCTTAATAATATCAATGCCGATATTTTGGTCGTGATTATCGCCTTTTAACTTATCAAGTGCGCTAATGACACGCACTAATGCAACACCACCGCCAGGCACAACACCTTCTTCTACAGCAGCACGAGTTGCGCTTAATGCATCATCAACACGGTCTTTCTTTTCTTTCATTTCAACTTCAGTAGCAGCGCCGACTTTAATCACTGCAACACCACCAGAAAGTTTGGCCAATCGTTCGGTTAATTTTTCTTTGTCGTAGTCAGAAGTGGTTACTTCAATTTGCGTTTTAATTTGCGTAATGCGAGTATCAATTTCTTTTTTAGCACCTGAGCCATCCACAACAATGGTGTTTTCTTTGCCGACTTCAATGCGTTTAGCCGCACCTAAATGCTCTTCAGTTACTGCTTCTAGCGTTAAGCCAACTTCTTCAGAAATTACCTCACCACCTGTTAAAACAGCCAAGTCTTGTAAAATAGACTTACGACGGTCGCCAAAGCCGGGTGCTTTGACAGCAGCAACTTTAACAATACCACGAATGTTGTTTACTACCAATGTTGCTAACGCTTCGCCTTCAATATCTTCGGCAATAATTAATACTGATCTGCCAGATTTTTGCGCTAATTCAAGTGTTGGAAGTAGGTCACGAATGTTTGAGATTTTACTGTCATGTAATAAGATATATGGATTGTCTAAATCAGCTGTCATTGCATCTTGATTATTGACGAAGTAGGGCGATAAGTAGCCACGGTCAAACTGCATACCTTCAACGACTTCTAGTTCGTTATCAAAACCTGAGCCTTCTTCGACAGTAATAACGCCTTGATTGCCGACTCTGTTCATTGCCTCGGCAATAATTTCACCCACAGAAACATCTGAGTTAGCAGAAATAGTGCCTACTTGTGCAATCTCTTTGGTGTCTTGACAAGGCTGTGATAATTTGCGCAATGCCACTACTGCCGCTTCTGTTGCTTTGTCCATGCCTCGTTTAAGGTCCATTGGATTCATACCTGCGGCGACAGATTTCACGCCTTCTATTACTAGGGCTTGTGCTAATACCGTCGCTGTGGTTGTGCCATCGCCAGCAATATCGTTGGTTTTAGAGGCAACTTCTTTTACCATTTGTGCCCCCATATTTTCAAACTTACCTTCCAATTCAATTTCTTGGGCGACTGAAACGCCGTCTTTAGTAATAGTTGGACCACCAAAATCTTTATCTAAGACGACATTTCTGCCTTTTGGTCCTAGGGTTACTTTAACTGCGTTAGCCAATAAGTTAACACCGTCTAACATTAGGTTTCTGGCTTCTGGGCCAAATTTAATATCTTTTGCTGACATATTCTTAATCTCCTTTATTTAATTAACTACTGCAACAATGTCGCTTTCGCTCATTACCAGCAAGTCTTCGCCTTCTACTTTGATTTCAGTGCCAGCAAATTGATCAAACAATACTTTATTGCCGACTACTACATCCAATGCGATTGTGTTGCCATTGTCATTTTTTTTACCATTACCAACGGCAACCACAACGCCTTCTGAGGGCTTTTCAGTGGCCGAATCAGGGATGATTAGACCGCTGGCAGTGGTCTTTTCTTCTTCTATTCTACGAACGACCACACGGTCGTGAAGGGGGCGAATATTCATTTTTTACTCCTAATAATTATAATAAATAGCAATGCTTAGTTTTAGGCCTCTAAAGAGGTTTTAAGTTGTTGCATGGCTTTGTTTTCAAGTTGACGAACCCGTTCAGCGGAAACACCATACTTGCTTGCTAAAGTATGTAGGGTTGTTTTTTCTTCTTTCAAGTATCTAGACTGCAAAATATCTAAACTTCTTTCATCCAATAAAGAAAGCGCCTTATAAAGTTGTTGTTGTTGGTTTTTTTTGGTGTCATCGTTGAGTAATAACTGTTCAGGCGTTTGGGTATTAGTGTCGGTTAAATACCGTTCTGGTGCAAATGCATTTTCCTCATCTGAGTCTGTAACCTCAAAAGTAACATCGTTAAATTGCAAACGAGACTCCATTTCTAGGACATCTTTTGGGCGTACACCGAGATCATTGGCAATTTCTTCTGCTTGTTGTGTGTTGATCGATTGGTAAATATGTGATTTTGCTTTTTTAAGTTTAAAAAACAATTTGCGCTGTGCCTTGGTGGTGGCAACTTTGACGATTTTCCAGTTCTTAAAAACAAATTCGTGAATTTCGGCACGAATCCAGTAAACCGCATAAGAGGCAAGTCGTACATTTTTATGCGGGTTGAACTTTTTAACTGCCTTCATCAATCCAATTGTTCCCTCTTGGATTAAATCCGCCTGCTCTAAACCATACCCCTTATAACCATGTGCAATAAAAGCGACAAAGCGAATATGCGATAACACCAGTTTTCTCGCGGCACTTAAATCATGGTTTTCATATAATTCAATAGCCAGTTCATGCTCTTCTTGTGCTGACAAAATCGGCGCGTATTTTTGAATACCGAAATTCTGAATATTAGAATTAGAGGCTTGAACAACGGGTAGTGTAAAGTCTTGACTCATGGCTGGCATAGATTATTATAAAAACCCAAGTATTATACTACAAGAAGGGTTTTAAGCAAATTTTGGTGCTTGTTTGATTGTTGTCCAATGTTTAAGCGCTGTGAATGAACGATAGCGGACAAATCATTGAGTGCCACATCAAAACTATCATTAATCACCAAATAATCAAATTCATCATAATGTTGCATTTCACTCACAGCGTCTTGCATTCTGCGTTCAATAATTAACGCATCGTCTTGCCCTCTGTCTGTTAATCGCTCTCTAAGTGCATCGACAGAAGGGGGGATGATAAAAATACTGATAATATTTGGAAAACTTTTTTCAACTTGTCTAGCGCCTTGCCAGTCGATTTCTAAAATCACATCTTGATCTTTTGCCAATAAATCTTTAACGGTTTGTTTGGCGCTGCCATAGTGGTTATCAAACACTTGTGCGGATTCAATAAAGCCATCGTTGTTTTTGATTTGGTTGAATTCATCTTTAGATACAAAGAAATAGTTTTTTCCATGCTCCTCGCCTGAGCGGGCAGTGCGCGTGGTGTGCGAGACTGAAACGCACAAATTGTCTGTTTTTTTAATTAGTGCTTTAACTAGAGAGGTTTTTCCGCAACCAGAAGGGGCAGCGATGATAAATAGATTTGCCATTATTCTTTTGTATAGCCTGCAATATCATCAGCACCTTGCTCAGAAAAGAAAAACTTTTCCATTTGTTCTTTTAAGTAACTTTGTGCCTTCTCATCTAGCATATTAAGGTTGTTTTCGTTAATTAGCATGGTTTGATGGTCTAGCCATGCCTGCCAGCCTTGTTTGGATACATTCGCTAAAATACGCTTGCCCAATTCTCCTGGGTAGGGTGCTCGTTCTAAGGCTTCGCCTTCTTGATTTAGTTTTACGCAGTTTACAGTGTTCATAATTCCCTCATTTTAATGCCTAACAGCCTTAAACTTACAAAATAAATTAATGCTGAGATGCCGATAATACGACCGATTGATAGTACTCTGTTCCAAGCATCGGCAGTTAGATAGTCGTTGATTGTTTGATTAAAGTTCAAAATAAAAACAGCCATTATAATGCCTGCCACCAAAACTTTAAAAAATAGTTTTAAAAAATTAGCAGAAAGCGTAAAAATAGCCTGCTGTTTTAGGTAATAGTAAAGTAATGATGCGTTGATAATAGCCGACAGCGAGGTGGCAATTGCCAAACCAGTATGGGCATAATAATAAGCAAATATAGGATTTAAAAATATATTTGATACCATGGCGATTACACCTACTTTCACCGGTGTTTTGATATCCCCTCTAGCAAGAAATGCAGGTGCTAGAATTTTTACTGTAATAAATGCCATTAATCCAGCGCCATAAGCCATCAAACTGAGCGCAGATTGATGTGCGGCAAAGGCATCAAATTCTTGATATTGAAATAAAGTAATCATCAGGGGCTCTGCTAATAGGAGAAGTCCCGCACAAGCAGGCACACCAAGTATTAATCCAATTTTGAGCGCATAATTCACTGTGTGAGTGAATTTTCTCTCGTCTTTATTGGCAAAGTGATTGCTGAGTTTAGCCAAAGCCACCGTTGCTAGAGCAATGCCAATCAGCGCTAAAGGCAGCTCCAGCAATCTGTCTGAATAATACAACCAAGAAACGCTACCGCTGACCAATACAGTAGCAATCATGGTGTCAATTAGCAAATTAATTTGCGAAACTGAAACGCCAAATAGAGCGGGCAATAGTCGCCTTTTAAGGGTTTTGGCTGCTTCGTGATTGCCCCGCACTAGTCGTGGTAGTTTTTTTATTTTAATAAGGAAAGGGATTTGAAATAATAATTGCACAATACCACCAATTAACACCCCCCAAGCTAGCGCCATAATCGGTGTGTCTAGGCTCTCTGAGAGGTAAACTGCACATAAAATCATTGAAACATTTAGCAATACTGGGGTAAAGGCAGGCACGGCAAACTTATCGTAAGTGTTGAGAATACTGCCTGCAAAGGCGGTGAGTGAAATTAACAGCAAATAAGGAAAAGTGATGCGCAACATATCTGTTGCCAAGTTAAATTTAGTGGGGTCGGTATCAAAATAAAACCCCCAAGCAAATACAAAGATAACGGCAGGGGCAATCACCACGACGATGACGGTAAGTATGATTAAAATTGTTAAAAACTTGGTGCCAATATGATTAATCACCTGTTGCACTTCTGCTTCGTTATGATTGGCTTTAGCATCGGCTAAAATAGGTACAAAGGCTTGAGAGAAAGCGCCTTCGCCAAACAAGCGTCTGAGGAAGTTAGGGATTCTAAAGGCAACCAGAAAAGCATCTGTGAGACCGTTTGCACCAAAATATCGTGCAACGAAATAATCACGCACTAACCCTAATATGCGTGACAAAAAAGTCATTGCAGTAACAATACTGCTGGACCTTAAGAAGGACTTATCCATATTATCAAACCTAGGTGTTATTCCTCGTGCGGACCACGCATAATGCCTGTTTTTGAGCTGCGGATGCATTTTATGAACTGTATCACTTCCAGATGGTCAGATTCTGTTTCTTCTAATTCTTTTAAGGACTGGTCAAGCAAACCAGAACCACGGTAAACTGTTTTAAAGGCACGCTTAATAGCGGCAATTGCATTCGGTGAAAAACCTCGTCTGCGCATACCTTCGGCATTAATACTACGGACACGGGTTTGCACGCCTGATGCCAGCATATAGGAAGGAATATCCTTGTTTACTTGACAGCCCATACCGATATAAGTGTGCACACCAATCATGCAAAATTGTTTAACCAAGACAAACCCACCTAGAATCGCCCAATCTTGGATGCGCACATGTCCTGCTAATGAGGCGTTATTCGACATAATAATGTGGTTACCGATTTGACAATCATGTGCAATATGCACATATGCCATCAGCATATTACTAGAACCTACACGGGTAATGGCATATTCTTTTTCTGTACCACGGTTAATGGTGCAAAATTCGCGAATTAAATTATCATCGCCGATAATTAAATTAGATTCCTGTTCGACCTCGTAAGTAATGTCTTGTGGGTCGCCGCCAATTGAAGCGAATGAATAAATATGGTTGTTTTTACCAATTTTAGTAGGACCTTGTATGACTGCATGAGACTCTATAATAGTGCCTGATCCGATTTCTACATTAGCGCCAATAACGGCATAGGCACATATTTCAGCATTTTTATGAATTTTTGCACTAGAATCAACGACCGCACTAGGATGTATTGCCATAATGCGCTCCTTTAATCAGCTGCTTTTTGTGTGCACATTAGTTCGGCAGTGGTAACGACCTTTTCATCAACTGTGGCAACACATTTGAACTTCCAAATACCGCGTTTAACTGTCATTACTTCCACCTCAAGACGCAATTGGTCGCCTGGCTCAACCATGCGTTTAAAACGCACTTTATCTATACCAACCAGCATATAGATTTGCCCATCAATTGGCTTTCCTACCTCAGATTTAAATGCCAAAATACCTGTGGCTTGCGCCAAAGCTTCGATAATTAAAACGCCTGGCATAATTGGTTGGCTGGGAAAATGCCCAGTGAATTGCGGTTCATTGAATGAAACATTTTTAAGGGCGACGATAGATTTACCAACTTCTATTTCCAAAACCCTGTCAATTAGCAAGAAAGGGTAGCGGTGCGGTAAGTAATTTTTAACATCTTGAATGTTCATTTCCATGATTATTTTCTCTTTAGATTTTTAGGGGTAATATTTAGATATTTAACGATTTTATCAAGTTTTAACAGCCAGAATTGACTTCTTTTCCAATTTGAATGTGGGGAAATAGAGGTAAAACCTGTGTAATGCCCTTTTTTTAGATGCTTATCCACCGTGCTAGCACCAGTAATAACCACATCATCAGCCAGATGCATATGGCTAGCAATAACAGTACCACCACCAACTTGACAGCGTTTGCCTAATATCGCACTACCACCAATGGTTACACCAGCGGCAATTGCTGTGTTTGCACCCAAAATAACATTATGAGCAATATGCACTAAGTTATCGAGACGCACGCCACTATGAATTTGCGTGTCTTCCAATGTGCCTCTATCAATCACCGTGTTTGCGCCAATATTGACATCATTGCCAATTATCACATTGCCTAAGTGTGCAATACTGTACCAACGACTTTGGTTATCTAGAGCGTTGCCAAAACCTTCTGAGCCAATCACCACGCCTGCTGAGATAATCACACTGTTGCCAATGATTGAGTTTTGTAAAATAGTAACATTCGCCTGAATGGTAGTGTTATCACCAATCTTTACCCCCTGTTCAATCGTCGTATTTGCTCCGATAGTGCAGTTTTTGCCAATTACCACATCTTCGCCAATAGTGCAACTATTGGCAATGTTTTGGCTGTTAATTTTAGCGCTAATATGGATGCCGCTAAGATGGGTGGGTTGCTGTTTGAAATAATGGGTGATTTTAGCAAAAGCCAAATAAACATTATCAACCACAAGGGCATTGGTGGGACAGTCATCAAGTAAATTCTTGGTTAAGATTACCGCACCAGCCGTTGAGTTGATTAAATCTGATTTATATTTAGCGCCTGATATATAAGTCAATTGGTTTTTTTGTGCATTGGCACTACTGGCAAGTCCAATGATATTTAGAGATTCATCGCCAATTATCTCGGCATCAATAAAGCCAGAAAGTTCTCCTAGTGTATACATTGGTTAACTTAAAAACTTGTGCCAATGGTGAATTCAAAGGTTTTGGTTTTGTCGCCTGTTTTCTTTAAGAAAGGTTTGGCAGCATACACACCTAACGGACCAACAGGTGTTAGCCAAGTGAATGCCACGCCAACAGAGGCGCGAAAATCATCAGCTTCAAAATCGGAGACTTTTTCACTGATACTGCCTGCATCAATAAATGCACTTAGCCGCATGTTTTTACTGTCATTTAAAAAAGTCAGTGGCGAAATCACAGAAACCCCCATTAACATAGACAATTCACCACCTTTGGCAATGTCTGTGTCTTCGTATTGTGCACCCAGTGAGTTAAAATCAAAACCACGCACCGATGAACTACCACCACCATAATAACGCTTAAAAAATGGCAGTTCTTCACCGCCATAGCCCTGTGCGATACCAATACTACCTTTCAAGTTCAGGGTTAAATGCTTATTTAGTGGGTAGTAACTTTTGTGGGAGGCATTTAGTTTGTAGTATTGAAAGTCAGCAAAAGCCACATCAAGTCCAAGGCTGTTTGCATTGCCTTTGGTAGGGAAATTATAATTATTTAAGGTGTCGTTACTCCATTTTGCACTCACTTTTACTTCAGTTTTGCTATCATCGGCACATTGTTCGGGTTCAAGCCCTTTACCCGTGTAGTCTATGCCGCCTGTTATGTCTCCTTCTATGCT